>JBJTIO010000074.1:0-10562 GCA_046095045.1 Actinomycetota bacterium | reverse complement strand
CAACAGCGGCAATCGACGCACCGCGACATCGGGGTCGGCGTCGGCGGCGACGGGGCGGGCGATGCGCTCGCGTTCCATCGCCACACGATCGACGTCGTCACAACGCAATCCGCGGTGTCGTGGCGGGAACGCGCCACCGATCGCCACTTCGGCCATGCCGAACGCCGGGAAGATGCTCCCGGCCCGAAAACCGAACGGCTCGGCCGCCGCGACGAACGCTTCGACGGCCACCGGATCGACGGGCTCGGCTCCCGAAAGAGCGAGAGTGAGTGACGACAAGTCGATACCCGACATGCGCTTCAACGCGCGCGTCGCCAACACCCACGCGAAGTTCGGTCCGGCCGTCGCCGTGCCTCGCCAATCACTGATCCATTGCATCCACGAACCGGGATGCGCCATGAAGTCCTGCGGTGCGGCCTGAATCAATTGCACGCCGTTCATCATCGGGATCGAGAGAAAGCCGACCAGACCCATGTCGTGATACAGCGGCAACCACGACACCATCACTTCCTCGGTGTCGAGTTCGGCCGCGGCACAACTGGCATCGACGTTGGCCGTGAGCACCCGATCGGGAATCATCACGCCCTTGGGTTCGGACGTCGAACCGCTCGTGTATTGAAGGATCACGAGACGTTCGGGGTCGTGGGCGGGCACCTCGAGGCGGTCACCAGTCGGCTTGCCCGGGCCGGGCAGCACCGCGTTCATTGGCATCGTCGGTGGATCACCGGGAATCGATTCGTAGAACGCCGCGAGTTGATCGTCGATCAGCACGAGCTTGGCGTCACCGTGACGTATGCGGGCGCGGGTCCCGTCGACGAACGCCTCGAGCGACGCCATCCGCATCGGCAGAGGTAGAACCATGCTCGCGATTCCCGACATCCAACATCCGCGAATGATCGTCATCAACGCGCGACTCGTCGGACCGAGAATCGCGACGTGATCGCCGGGCACGAGGCCGAGCGCCTGAAGCGTTGCTCCGACCGCGCGCGCGTCGTCGTGGATCTCGCGCCACGACACTAAATCCGACCCATCGGCGGGCGCCACGCTGCTACCGACGAAACGCACGCCAGTGGGTGCGTCGGCCGACGTCTCGAGTCGGTCGATCACCGAACCGGTCGGCAAGGGACGTCGGGGGCGGGATGAGTCGTTCATGGTGAAACCACGGCAGGTTGAAAGTTAGTTCTCGTCGAGCACGGACCGAGGAACCCGTGCGATTTGCGCCATCGGAGATACGGGCTCGCCCGTTACCCTTGAGTCGCTATGGCCACGACCGAGAACGAACCCGCCCACGACGATTCGCCGTCGTTGCGGTACACGGCCCGCCTGGCTCAGGAGATCGAAACCCGCTGGCAGGACCGCTGGGAGCGCGAGGGAACCTTCGAGGCTCCCAACCCGGCCGGACCGATCGGCGAGCCCCAGAAAGTCGCCGGTCGCCCCAAGTTGTTCGTGCTCGACATGTTCCCGTACCCGAGTGGAGCCGGTCTGCACGTCGGGCACCCGCTCGGCTACATCGCCACCGACGTGTACTCGCGCTTCAAGCGCATGATGGGCTTCAACGTGTTGCACGCTCTCGGATACGACTCGTTCGGGCTCCCCGCCGAGCAGCACGCCATCGCGACCGGTGTGCACCCTCGCGTGAACACCGAGTCGAACGTGGCGAACATGCGCCGTCAGTTGCGCCGCCTCGGACTCGGACACGACGCGCGTCGAAGCGTGTCGACGACCGACGAGGACTTCTACCGCTGGACCCAGTGGATCTTCCTGCAGGTCTATAACAGTTGGTACGACGAACGGATCGGACGCGCCCGTCCCATCAGCGAACTGGAGAGCGAGCTCGCTTCAGGCGCGATGCCGACACCGAACGGCGTTGCGTGGTCGGCCATGTCCGATTCGGATCGCCGCGCCGCCATCGATAGCCGTCGTTTGGCGTATCTGTCGCACGCACCGGTCAACTGGTGTCCGGGCCTCGGCACGATCCTCGCCAACGAAGAAGTCACGGCCGAGGGACGCAGCGACATCGGCAACTATCCCGTGTTCAAGAAGAACATGCGTCAGTGGATGATGCGCATCACGGCGTACGCCGATCGATTGCTCGACGATCTCGATCGCCTCGACTGGCCCGAGCCCATCAAGTTGATGCAGCGCAACTGGATCGGTCGCAGCGAGGGCGCGCGGGTCGACTTCGACTCCCCCGCCGGAACGATCACGGTCTTCACGACCCGGCCCGACACTCTCTTCGGAGCGACCTTCATGGTCGTTGCACCGGAGCATCCGCTCGTCGACGCGCTCACCACGCCCGACCAACGCGAAGTCGTCGCGACGTATCGCGCGGCAGCGGCGGCCAAGGATGCGATCGACCGTCAGGATGACACGCGCGACAAGACCGGAGTCTTCTCCGGTTCGTACGCCATCAATCCGGTGACGGGGACGGCCGTGCCGGTGTGGATCGCCGAGTACGTGCTCATGGGATACGGAACCGGCGCGATCATGGCGGTGCCGTGCGGCGACCAACGCGACTTCGAGTTCGCGCGACGTTTCGATCTGCCGATCCCCGCGATCCAGTTGCCCCCGAACGACTGGTTCGAGTCGCGCGGGATCACACCACAATCGTCCGCCGACGTCGACACGCGTTCGTGGCCCGAGGCATTCGTCGGCGACGGCGACTACGTGAACTCGTCGAACGCATCACTGTCGCTCGATGGAGTCACTTCCGTCGACGAAGGCAAGCGCACGATGAACGCGTGGCTCGAGAAGAACGGTTGCGGTCATGCGACCGTGAACTTCAAGTTGCGCGATTGGCTCTTCAGCCGTCAGCGCTACTGGGGCGAACCCTTCCCGGTCGTCTACGACGAGAACGATCAGCCGGTCGCTCTTCCCGAGTCGATGCTTCCGGTGCTCCTGCCCGAACTCGAGGACTTCAAGCCCCAGGCCCTCGACCCGAACGACGACGTCACCGATCCGATTCCTCCTCTCGCCCGCAGCAGCGAGTGGCGCGAGGTGACGCTCGATCTCGGCGATGGTCCGCGCACCTACCGGCGCGAGATCAACGTCATGCCGCAGTGGGCCGGCTCGTGCTGGTACGAACTGCGATATCTCGACCCCACGAATCGTGATCGTCACGTCGATCCCGAGGTCGAGCGCTACTGGATGGGACCTGCCGACGGCGGAAACGGCATCACCGGACACACCGGTGGTGTCGACCTCTACGTGGGCGGAGTCGAACACGCGGTGTTGCACCTGTTGTATGCCCGCTTCTGGCACAAGGTGCTGTTCGACCTCGGTCACGTGTCGAGTAGCGAACCGTTCCATCGCTTGTTCAATCAGGGATACGTGCAGGCGTACGCCTATCGCGACCCGCGGGGCCAAGCGGTGCCGGCGGCCGATGTCGTCGAGCGCGATGGGCACTACTTCTACGAGAACGAAGAGGTCGCCCGCGAGTACGGGAAGATGGGCAAGAGCCTGAAAAACATCGTCACCCCCGACGAGATGTACGACGAGTACGGCGCCGACACCTTCCGTTTGTACGAGATGAGCATGGGCCCACTCGATGCGAGTCGCCCCTGGAACACCCGCGATGTCGTCGGCATGCAGCGCTTCCTGCAGCGCGTGTGGCGCAACATCATCGACGAGACCACCGGCGCGTCACGGGTGTCCGACAACGCGACACCGGAGGAACTGCGCAAGCTTCTGCACCGCACCATCGACGGTGTGCGGGCCGACATGGAAGCCCTGCGCTTCAACACCGCCATCGCCAAATTGATCGAACTGAACAACGCGCTCACCCAACACGTGAACGCCAACGACTCGACGCCCCGAGAGGTGGCTCTCGCTCTCGCCCAGATGCTCGCTCCGCTCTGCCCGCACATGGGTGAGGAGATCTGGAGTCGTCTCGGACACTCGGACTCCATCACCTACGTTCCGTTCCCGGTGCCCGACCCCGCACTGCTGGTCGACGACACCTTCGAATACCCCGTTCAGATCAACGGCAAGGTGCGAGCCCGCGTCGTGGTGCCGTCGGACGCCGATCAAGAGACCGTGAAGGCCGTTGCTCTCGCCGACGACAAGGTGCGGGCGGCGCTCGCCGGAGAAACCCCGAAGAAAGTCATCGTGGTTCCCGGTCGCATGGTGAACCTGGTCCTGTGATCGCCGGGGTCATCGAAGGCTTCTACGGCACGCCGTGGACGACCGCCGAACGACTGTCGTGCATCGAAACCCTCGACGCGCACGGAGCGAACGCGTATGTCTGGGCCGGCAAATCCGAACCGCGGCATCGCGATCTTTGGCGCGACGCTTTCACCGACGACGAGCTCGGCGACTTCGCCCGTCTCGCCACCCATCGTCCGAACGTGGGCGTGCACATCGGCCTCACTCCGGGTGCCGACGCGACCACCGACGACGTGATCGCCAAGTTGCGACCCACGATCGACGCGGGTGCGCGCGGTGTCGCCCTGCTCTTCGATGATCTACCCGTCCTCGATGCGGCGGCGCGACATCGCGACCTCGCCAACGAGGTCGAGCAAACCCTCGGACGGCCGGTCTGGTTGACGCCGACGCATTACGCCGGACCGGTGTCGTCGCCCTATCTCGAGCGACTTTTCGACGGACTCTCCCCCACGGTCGAGGTGATGTGGACCGGCAATCACGTGGTGAACGATCGCATCACGACCGATGAGGCCCGACTTCGCGCCGCGGCCTGTGGTGGTCGTCGTCCGCTTCTGTGGGACAACACGCCCGTCAACGATGCGTTGATGAGCGAGGCGTTGCATCTGGGGCCGTATCACGGCCGCGAGTCCGACCTTCACGACGCCGTGTCCGGGGTGCTCGTCAATCCGATGATGTTCGCGCGCGCGTCGATGCCGACGATCGTGAGCGCTATGGCGTGGTGTCGGGGCGACGATCCGATGGACGCGTGGAATCAGGAGATCGACCGTCGGGGTTGGCGCCGTCTGGCCGAAGCGACAGCGTTTCCCGACGATCCGCATTGGCCTGGTGCACGACCGGAACGCGCGTGGTGGGAATCGGTGGCCGCACTCGACGACAACGACATCGACGACGGATGCCAACCATGGGTCGCCGCCGCGCGGGAGGGCGCGCGATTGGCCCTGCTGGCGACCGACCTGATCGACAACCCGCCTGCGGATCCTCAACATCGCGCCATGGCGATCTTCGGCCTGACCCTCGGTTGGCGCGCGTGGCACCGTGAAGGGGCTCTCACGTTCGGCGGTGGTCCGCGGGTGCGCCCGATTCTCACGAACGACGCGTCGGGACGTTTCGCTTACGACGCGCGGTCGATCGCCCACACGACGTCACTCGTGGACGATCTGGTGCGCCGCGCGACCCGCTGAGCCGATTCGCATTACATCCTCGGCCGCACACTTTCTGGGTCCGTGGTCGTTTCATCGGTTATGCGAACCGAACCCCACCTCAAGCGAACCGAACGCCAGCGCCAATTCGCCGAGAAGAACAAAAAGCGGCGAGATCTGCGGGCCACGATGAGGTCGGCCCTGACCGAAGGGCAGTACCTCGAATGGCGTCGGATGATGCGAAACATCCGATTCCACGGCAAGAAAACGCAGGACGAATTCTTCGGGGATTTCAAGAAATTCCTCGAAGAAAAGTCGCACAAACGGCCATCCACTGATCGTTTCCCCGATCGGGGGAGACCATGAGCCCGACAACTCCCCGCCACCGGGTCATCAGACTCGGCGGCGGAGACGTCGAGCCCGTCGAACCCACCCACACGGAAACCATCACGAAGGAGACCCCCGTGGCCACAGCGACCAAACGACCCGCGAGCAAACCAACGCTCGCACCGACCGAACCAACCGCTCCGAGCGAACAACTTCCCGCATGTTGGCGCGACGTCGCCGACGCCCTGGCCGCCGGCATCGACCGCTTGGTGCTCTTCGGACCGCCAGGAACCGGCAAGACCTACGCCGGACTCACCCAAGGCGACGTCTCGGGTGGCGCCCATCGTCTGATCTGCAACGAGGACATGACGTCGGCCGACGTGACCGGTCACTTCATGCCGACCGCCGAGGGCAACTGGAAGTGGCACGAGGGCAGCGTCCTGAAGGCCTGGAAGGGAAACGGCCAGCGCGGCGGCCGCGTCGTCGCCGACGAGATCGACCGTGCTTCGGGCGACGTGCTGTCGGTTCTGCTCAACATGTTCGACACCGTCGAGAGCGCCTCATGGCATCACCCCGAGACCGGCGTCATCGAGCGACCTCTGCCGGGCTTCAGCGTGATCATGACCACGAACATCGAGGAGATGCGCGATCTGCCCGTCGCCTTGAAGGACCGCTTCCCGGTGGCCATTCGTATCGATCAGCCGCACCCGGGTGCGCTCGCTCAACTCTCGCCGTATCTGCGCGTTCCGGCTGCCGCCTCGGCCTCGGCCGACAAGGCGCGGCGATTCAGCGTGCGAGCCTTCATGGCGTTCGACAAGCTCCGCCAGAGCGGCATCGAGCTCGAACGAGCGGCGTTCATGATCTTCGGCAATCACTCGAAGGACATCCTCGACGCCATCCGCGTCGACTCGGTCGGAGGTCGTTCGGCGAAGAGGGCATCATGACCATCGCCCATCTGGCGATGCCGGAATGGTTGGGTCGGGACGATCTCCCAACCCAACCGTGGGATGTCGAGGCGGGTGATCCTCGCCGCGGTGAGGCATTCACCAACCTCATCACCCACACCATGCGCGTTCCTCTCGGATCGGACGAAACGTCCCGGTGCATCCGCGCGCACGAACTGATGCACGCTCGAGTGAGCCCGCGCACCATCGAAGTGCCTGATTCCCTGAGTTATCTCAGTCTCGACACCGTGATCGCCGCCGAGGAGTTCCGCGTGAACATGTTGACGGGGTTCGTCGGCTTCCCCGTGATGAAACACCTCGCCGACGGCAGCGAGCGACGCACCGGTGAGCGCTTGGCCGAAAGCAAGGACTGGAATGGCCTCGTGCACATGGTCGCGGCGACCGCCGGCACCAAGTCGCTTGGCGACCTGCTGGCCGGAGTTCGACGGGTGTCGCCTCGCTGGGAGGTGGAGTTACGCCGTTTGGCGGGCGCGATTCGACGACATTGGAAAGCGGCCACCGATGGCGGTGTAGACACCAACTACGTGGCATCCACGACCTTGATCGACGGCATGCCGGAAGGTTGGCAGTACACGCTCGATCTGGCCTGCCTGATTCATCGCGCGCTGAAAGCGGACGACACGGACGACACCATTCCTGATCTGTCGTCGATCGAACCCAAGTCCGAAGTGCCCGGTCAATTCGCCGAACTCATCGAGTTGACCCTCCCCCGTCCGCACCGCGTCGACGGTCGCATCGGTCGGCGCAAGCGTCCGAGCAACATCGGGCGCACGCCGCGGCACATCGAGCGCATCCTCACCGACCCGGAACGCCGCGTCTTCGAATGTCGCGCCAAGGGCAACGGTGGTGTCGTGCTCATCGATCAGTCCGGTTCGATGCGCCTGCAGTCCGACGATTTGTGGCGCATCATCGAGGCCGCGCCCGGTTGCGTGATCATCGGGTACAGCCACGCCTCGGGGAGCGACGGGGTGCCCAACGTCTGGGTGCTCGCCGAACGCGGCCAAGTGGTCGACAGCGTCCCGAGCGGCAACGGAGGCAACGGGGTCGACGGCCCGGCCCTCGAGTTCGCGTTGCGCAAGCGGCGCGCCGGCGAGCCCATGATCTGGGTCTGCGACGGACACGTCACCGACTGGTGCGACCGATTCAGCATCGAACTGGCCTCCGAATGTGCTCGTTCGGTGGCCATCAACCACATTCATCAGGTGCCCAACGTCGACATGGCCGTTGCCGCACTGGCCAAGGCCGCCCAAGGAGTTCGGTTGGGCGCCCAGGCGTTCGGGCCGGTCGCCTCGAGCCCCGGCTGGACCACACGAACGTCCTGATTCCACCCGCACACAAACCCACGATTGGAGCGTTACCAAGAGTATGAAACAACACGACACCCGCCGTTCGATCACTTTCTCGATGACCCAGAGCGAGTTCCATCTCCTCGCGTCTCTCATGGCCCCATTGCGATTCGATGAATCCGAAGGTCATTCGATCTGGGTGAGCGGACGACCGAACGGTGGGCGCGCCTGGATCGCCAGCGCCGACGGAATCACGTCGGTGGTTGAGGTCGCAAGCGACGGAACAATGGTCGATGTCGACGAGGGATGGTCGTTCCCCATTCCGGAGGACATGCTCGTCACCATCGGCAAGGTCTTCATGAACTTCGACGAAGCAATCATCACCTTGACCACGACGAAGGCGTTCCTCGAGACCGAAGAGATCTCGATCTCGATGTGTCAGAACCCGTACGCGGCAAGACCGGCGATCCCTCCGATGACGCACGCCACCTGCTCGGCCACCATCGATGCGTCCAATCTCTGGACCGTGCTGAACGCCGCGCGCCTGTGGCCCACCGGTGGCAAGGGCGACTTCATGAACCCGCCCATGCGTTGCACGTTCGACATCGCCAGCGGTCGACTGCGGTTCGATGTCGATTGGTCGTACGTCGGTCTCGAGGATTACAACCACACCATCACGGCCGAATTCGGTACACCCGCTCCCGGAACCATCGCACCCACATTCAACTTCCCGCATTCGGCGGTGCTCAGCATCCTGCGCGACCCGATGACCTGCCATCGCATGGGATCCATCACGCTCCATGCCAGCCCCGCATTCGACGGCGAGAGCCACATGTTGCTTGAGGGTGAGAACTGGAAGCTCTACGTGCCCACCCTGCCCAACGTTTCGCACTGGGGACAGGACCTCGACGCGGTCATCGACGGCATCGAGTACAAATGGGAGAATTGCGCGTTGGTGAAAGTTCTCAGCCCCGAACTCGATGGCGGTGCGGTCGAGTTGAGTGCACTCCCTGAAGATTCGGGGCTCTACAAGTACCGCGTGTCGTACGACGTGCTCGACGACGTCATCCCCACGGTCGCGCTCTACAACGAGATCAACAACCTGAACGAGTGCGCCACTGGTTGTCGTCTGGTGGTCGATGGCACGCGCGTGAAGGCGGTGTGCGATCTCACTCAGGAGAACTACAAGAACCTCGGCAACCACGTGAAGGCCTTCGTGAGCACGGTCAACGATCTTCCGCCCCTGCTCTCGGCTATTTCCGGCATGAACTGACCTACCGGTGTTCAGGCCTTGATCACCGGTAGGACTTCCCGCTCGAACAGGTCGAGGCTCTCCTGGGCCAACTCGGGCGGGATTCCCCCCATCAACGGGTGCATGGTGAGCGAGCCGAATTTCTTGGCCAACGCCACGCATTCGTCGGGGGTCACCACGGCGTAGACGCCACTGGCCTTCACATCGTCGAGGGTCTTGGCGTCGTGCACGTGCACCACCGACGACTGACCGGGGCGCTGCCACTCGTCGTAACTCTGCGCCTCGTGCATCACGTAGGGCGCGAGGCGTTGCCAATCACGCTCGGGATCGTTCGTGACGTGAATGAAGCCGGGTGCTTTCGCCGGCAACATCACAAATCCCTGGAAGCCCACCTTGTCGCATTCGTCGCGGTACGCCTCGGCCACGGCCGGATCGTTGTTCGCCGCAGAGAAGAAACATCGCAATCGCGCCGCTCGACGCGCGGCGACCGGTGTGGAACCGCCCATCAACAGCAACGGGCCGCCCGGCGTGTGCGGCAGTGGGCGAACCTTGATGCGACGACCGTCAAGGTCGAAGTACTCGCCGGTCCATGCCTGCCTCATCACGGTGACGCAACGTTCTAGGTCGGCGAAGCGGTTCTTGAAGTCGAGTCCCGCCATCTCGAACTCCTCTTGGCGATAACCCGTGCCGCAGATGACGTTCATGCGACCCCGCGACAACAAGTCGACCGTCGCGAGCTGTTCGGCGAGGCGCACCGGGTCGTGCATGATCACGAGAGCGGCCGAGACGCTGATCCCGATGCGTTCGGTCGTCGAGGCCACCGCGGCGGCGAGAGTCACGGGTGAGGGCATGAAACCGTCGTCGGTGCCGTGATGTTCGGAGAGCACCACCATGTCGAGCCCCACCCGATCGGCCCAGCGGGCCTGCTCGAGAAACGCCGCGTATTGCCCGGTTGCGGTGACCCCGTGGGCCGGGCTTCCCGGCGGAGGAATCCGCAGGTCGTATCGCATGACCACCATTGCCATGGGGCTACCTCCTCGTCGACTTCATCTTCACACTGACCGACCTTGTCCGCCCATTCGCCGAATCTCGCCGAATCTCGCGATGCGTGAGAAGTGACGCGACGAGGGCCGAAGAATCCCACGGATCGTGGCATTTCACCTGTTCACAAGCATTTTTCTGTGACATCCACCACATTTGCGAACCCGTCTTCATACGGTGCGATTGCGGTCGAGAGGCCGCGAGACCCGAAGGGGAAAGAACCATGTACATCGTTGCAGTATTCATCGTGATGGCGATCCTGCTGGAGGCGGTAATGACTGTCCTACACTCGATCCTCGTGACCGTTGGTCTCGGCGACACAATCAAGAATATCCCTGTTGTCTGCGCGAACTTGACGCTCATCGTCTCGTGCCTCGTCGTCTTTCTG
>JBJTIO010000073.1:0-2591 GCA_046095045.1 Actinomycetota bacterium | reverse complement strand
ACGATCGGCCGGGTCGGGGGTGCGGCTGATCAATCCCCGTTGCTCGAGTTGGGCGAGTCGGTGAGCGAGGCCGCTCGGCTTCACCATCGCGACATGGGCGATGTGCGAGGGCGTCAGAACGGCGCGACTCCCGCTTCGTCGAAGCGTGGCCAACACGTCGAATTCCGAGACCGTGATGCCGAGCTCGCCGAGATCGGTGCGGAAGTCGTCGATCACGGATTGGACGATCGCGCTCATCTTCAAAAAGAGCGCCATCGAGTCGAAATCGAGGTCGGGTCGTTCTTCCCGCCAGGTGGCGACGGTGTCGTCGAGGATGTTTGCGATGGTCACGGGCGAACCGTACCGAAAAAATAGTTTGACTTCAAACTAATTTTTGACTTACTCTGTCCCGAAGGAGAGGTCATGGCACAGGAATCAGGTGATGCTCGGACAAAGGGTCGGGAGTTGGCGGGACGTCTTTTTCGGGGACTGCCGCCATCGAGGGCGGTGCACGCCGACCTCATGACCCACACCATCGAGCATCTTTTCGGCGACGTCTGGCAGGACGAGCGCCTCACTCTTCAGCAACGTTCGCTCGTCACCTGCACCGTGCTCGTCGCGACCGGTCGCGAAGCCGAGCAGTATCTGCACTTTCGTGGTGCCCGCAACCTGGGTATCGACCGCTCGACGCTCGAGGCGATGATCACTCACGTCGCGCATTACGCGGGTTGGCCCGTGGCGGTCAGCGCGTCGCGCGTGCTCGGCGAAGTCTGGGAACAGATGGACGAACAGGAGAAGTCGTCATGACACTCAATGCATTTCTCGACATCGATGTGGCGGTACCCAACCCAGACGAGCTGATGGGCTTCTGGGAACGCCACGGCATGCGCCGCACCGCGGGACACGTGCTCGGGACCAACGATCGTCCGGTGCAGATGACTCTCTCCGAGGCGCCGTACCGGCATCTCGCATCGATGCACCTCGGGTGCTCGGAGGAAAGCGATCTGTCGGCGATCGCCGAGCGCCTCCGCGCAGCGGGGATCGAACCCACGGTGTCCGGTACCACGTTGTCGTGCATCGATCCGGTGTTCAAGCATCGGGTCGTGATCGACGTGACATCGCCGCATCCGCTCACGCCGGGTCAATCACGAACGTTCAATGTTCCTGGTCGCGCGAATCGCGTCGACACTCGGGCCGATGCGGTGGTCAACACCGCGCCCCGACCACCGAGACGCATCGGACACGTCGTGTTGGGCACTCCGCACATGAAGAAGGCGGTCGATTTCTACGTCAACTTGCTCGGCTTTCGCATTTCCGACTCCATCCTCAACGGTGTCGCCACTTTCATGCGCGTGGAAACCGATCATCACAACCTCATGATCCAGCCGGGACCCACGTCGTATCTCAACCACTACGCGGTGGAGGTCGACGACATCGACGCCGTCGGCCTGGCCGGGCGAGCAGTGGTGAGCGAGCGTGTCGATGCGAGCGTTGTTGGCGTGGGTCGCCACAACCTCGGGGCGAACGTCTTCTGGTACCTGCGCGATCCGTCGGGCAACATGTTCGAGTTCTTCAGCGACATGGACCAGATCGTCGACGACGAGGCGTGGGCGCGCGACCATCGCAAGATGGATTGGGAAGGGGCCGATGGGCCGGCCGGATTCTCGGTGTGGGGTCCGAAGGATCCTCCGGAAGTGTTCTTCAACCCGCCCGACATGAGCGACATCGTCGCCGGTCGCGCCGCAGCCGGGCTGGACTGATCGTGGATCTCGGTATCTCCGGACGTCGAGCGATCCTGCTCGGAAGTTCGCGGGGGCTCGGTCGCGCCTGCGCCGAGAGCCTGGCCCGCGAAGGAGTCGACCTCGTGATCAACGGTCGCACCGCATCCGATGTCGACGAGGCGGTCGCATCGATCGCATCGTCGCATCAGGTGAGCGTGCGCGGAGTGGTCGGTGACTCGTCGACGCCCGAGGTGCACGACGCGTTGCTCGCCGCGTGCGAGCAACCCGACATCGTGTTGCTCAACGGCGAAGGTCCATCGCCAACTCCCTTCTCCGGTCTCACCGACGAGATGTGGCAGTCGGCGTTGCGTCAATCCCTACTCGGTCCGCTGGCCTTCGTGCAGAGAGTGTTGCCGGGCATGGTGGAACGACGTTTCGGCCGCGTGGTGGCGATCAGCTCGGCCATGGTGAAATCACCCAATTCGGTGATGAGTCTTTCTCACGGCTCGCGTCTCGGTCTGACCGGTGTTCTGAAGGGAATCTCGAAAGACGTCGTGAAACACAACGTCACGATCAACCAGATCCTCCCGGAGAGATTCGACACCGCGCGACAGGAACAGATGGCGCGCGCCGCGATGAAATTCCGAGGCATCAGTTACGAGCAGGCGCGTGCCGATCAGATCGCTTCGATCAAGGCCGGTCGACTCGGAGAGGCACGCGAACTCGGTGATGCCTTCGCGTTCTTGTGCTCGGCCCAAGCGGGTTACATCAGTGGGCAGAGTTTGCAGATGGACGGCGGTAGTTACGAAGGAGTGTTTTGATGTCGAACGCACGCACGGTCGGTGCCCTCATCGACGAGATCCGTGACCATCATGTCGAATTCGACATCAC
>JBJTIO010000072.1:0-18990 GCA_046095045.1 Actinomycetota bacterium | reverse complement strand
ATCGCCAACAGAACGGCGTTCACCCACGGCAACCAGACGCTCACCGCATCGGGACGCCACACGAGCAGGCCCAGCGTCGTGAGTCCCTCGACGGCCATGGGGAGCCCCACCACCTGTGCGGTCCGGCGCTGATGTTCGAGGGCGATAGGTCGGGACCGATCGGGACCGATCAGAGCGAGCAGGGGATAGTGCACCCGCTGGACGAACCAGATCAGCCCCGTCATGGCGCACGAGGCCACCACGTTCAGGAGAACCAGCAGGAATTCCACATCGTTTCGGTCCACGAGGCACGGTATGTCGCGAACCTCGGTGTCTTCACATCGTGGAGGGGCGAGACTGTCTCCATGCGCCCGGTGTTCTGTCTCCGCCTCGAGGGGCCCACCTGGCCGGAAACGCAGCGGTCCGTCATGCGCAACATCACGATGGCCTGGCTCGAGCAGGAGTATCCCGCCGACGAACGCGAAGCAGGATTGTCGGTGCGCATCGACGATGAGGACATCGATCGATGGTGGCGATGCTCGATCGACCGACCAATCGGTGATGGAGCGATGTCGGGAACCACCATCACGCTGGCGACATCCGAGAGTGGCACGTCGTTCGAGATTCGTTGCACGGTCACTCCGGGTGGTCGACGCGTGTCGCCGCGTCCGCCGACGGTCTCGGTCACCTCGTTGCGCGTGCTCGCTCGTTCGATCGTCGCCAAGTGCGCGGTGTACGACGCGGGCATGAAGTTGCGCCCCGATCCGTCGGTCGTCGATCGCCCCGACGGAGCCGAAGCGATCGCCGCGTTCTGCGACGCACCCGGCCGCGTGCTCCCCGTCATCATCGAGACGGTTCCCGATGCGGGACGGGCCACGTTCGATGTGGCGCGATTGTCGTTGACGCTCAGCGGACTCGCCCACATCATTCAGATCCACGGCGATGCATCGGTCGCGGCGTTCAATCGCATGTACGGTCGCGCGATTCTCGTGAAGCAGGGTCTCACTCTCGTGTGGCCGGCGCATGCCGGCGAGGCCACGTCGAACGGTCAGGGGCTGTCGGCCGAGGCTGGGGCGCGCGAGCGCACGCGCATTTCCAACCTCATCACCGATTCGGCCGCGCTCAGCATCGCACCGTTGCGCGCACCGTTGTTCCGGCGTCGCGTCACCGAAGTCGTCGAGTCGGTTGCGGACAAGCCGGCGACGCGTCAACCCGAACCCGAACCCGCTCCGTCGACTGTCACGTCGACCGTCGTGTCGACTGACCCGACGGCAGATCCAGAGAACGTGCCGTGGTCGGAGTACCGCGCCGTTCTCGAACAATGGCAAGAGGATCTCAACCGGCTCGACGATCTCGAACAAGCCATGGCCGAAGCCGATCGCGTGATCGCCGAGAAGCAGGAATTGCTCGAGAATCGCAACGATCTCGTCGAGACTTTGGTGCTCATGAACACCGAGCTCGAAGTGCGTCTTGGTCGTTCGCCCCAAGGACTCCGCGCGGCGAATGCCTTCGATGCCGTGACGCAAGCATCGCGATTGTGCGAGCACCTCACGTTCCACGAGAACGCGTTCACCACGGCGCGCGCGCTCGAGAACGTCGACGCGAACCGATTGTTGAAGGATCTCGTGCGCCTCAACGTGGTGGCCGCCGACTGGCAAACGGGGCGCATCAACAACGTCTCGCTCACCATCTCGTGTCGAAGCCTCGGACTCAACTATGCACCGGGTGTTTCCGACACCGCCGAGTACAAGTTCGGGAGCGATTACGCCTTCACGTGGCGGGGGCGCACCGAGTTCGCTCTTGCCCACATCCGCAACGGCAAGGGATCGAGTCTGTACCGCGTGCATCTCTTCTTCGACGAGGAAACCCATCAGGTGGTCGTGGCCTACGTCGGACGCCATCTGCGCGGGAAATACGGCTGAGCGCACACTTTCGACGGTCGGTGTCGTTTATCCCTCTGTGACCCATCCCGGGTCCAGAAGGAGAACCCAATGACCACCAACATGTCCTCCGGCCCGGCGACCAACACGGCGACCGACCTGGCGACCGTCGTCAGTCAGACCGCCATCGGTCGGCCCATCACAAAGCGCGGCGTCGCGATTTTCCCCGTGTACCGACCCGGTTCGACGGGCGTCACCGCCACGTTGGCTCGTCCCGGCAAGAACTTCGATGTTCGCGAGAAGGCGACGCCGACCGTGCCGATCCTCGAGGTCGAGAACTCGGGTGACGCCCCGGTGGTGTTGTTCGCCGGCGAAACCCTCGAAGGTGGACGCCAACAGCGAGTGCTGAATCAGAGCGTGATCATTCCGGCCCACACCGTCACCGACATTCCGGTGTCGTGTGTCGAGCAGGGACGTTGGCACGGCAGCCACAAGTTCGACGGCGTGGGCGAGATGGCACCGCCGTCGATCCGTCGTTCGGCGAACCGTCGTGACCAGGGCGCGGTTTGGAACTCGGTCGACGTGTTGTTGAGCGAGCGCCACCTGACGTCGCACACGAGTGCCCTCGATGCGTACTTCCAGAGCCTCCCCGATTCCCCCGACATGGCAGCGATCGACGAGGTGACCTCGTGGGGTCCGCTGCCGCAGCAGACCGGCATCGTCGTGATGAATCGCGGTGAGGTGGTGTCGCTCGACCTGTTCGGCAACGAGACGTTGCTGGCGTCGATGTGGGAGACCCTCGTGCGTTCGGCTTTGGTGTCGGGCACCTCGACCAGCAAGTCGACGACCAACCGGGCTGACAAGGCCCTCAACTTCCTGCGGCGATTCACCCGCGAGGTGCGCGGCCCGCTCGGGCGGTCCGATTTCGGGCTGGGCCAGTGGCGTCAGGTGACCACCGACCGGGTGACCGGTCAGGTGCTGGCCCTCGACGACCAGCTGGTGCACGCCTCGGCGTTTCCGGGCGGTCGCTGATCGGGGTGGCCACCGGACGTCGGGGAACTCCGTCACACCCTCGTGGGATGGTGTTGCCATCGGCAACCGCCGACCCAACCCGACGCCGGTGCGCCGCACCCCGTCAGAAAGCGAGTCCCCACATGTCCCGTCACCATTACACCCGTCGCGAACTGGCCTTCATCGCCGAAGCCTTGGTCCGTGTCAACCGCCGTCTCTTGAAGTGCACGCTCAACGTCGTCGTGCGCGACGAGGTGACCAGCGCCTTCGATGAGTACCTGACGAGGCACATCAGCGACCTCGTCATGCGTTACCCCTCGGGCACGGTGTTCGTCGATGCGGTCTTCACGACCAAGTGCATCGATGCACTGCGCTCGTGGCGCGTTCAGCGAGGAGAGGGGGTGCGGGGCGAGCGCGTGATCGAGATTTTCGATGCGGCACTCTCCGAGTCGCTCGCCGACAACTCGTTCCCCGATCCCCTCAGCGACGAACTGCGCCTCGAGGCGGCTCTCATCAAGCGCTTCGGCGAGCGCACTGGTTCGATGGTGTTTCGCTCCAAGATCCGCGGCGAGGACACCCGCGAAGTCGCGGCCGATTTCGGCATCTCTCGCTCGCGCGCCTCGCACCTCATCAACGACGCCCTCGACGAGCTGCGTGGCGACGACGATTGGGGCTGGCTCGAGTGAAGAAGCGCCTTCCGTTCTCGTTGATCTACCGCCCCTTGGCGGACTCGGTCCTGATCTCGTGCGAGAAGGAACGAATCTCCACCATGTTGGGCGCACCGGTCGAGAGTTCGGAAATGCTCGACGTCGATGCGGACACCACGGCCTTTCGGGCCGTGGTGTCGATCGACGGGACATCGCATTGCTTCTTCTCGGCCGCCCACGTTCTGGGGGCCGATTCGCGGGGTCGCTTCGGACTTCTCGATGACCTTCTGCCGCCGACCGTGCGCCGGCGGTTATCCGAGTTGATCAGCGAGCGCGACGACGGAGCCGCATTCTCGCGTCGGTGCGATGTGCTCGTGCCGATGAACGAACTGTTGGCCTTTCGCCCCCCGGTCCACGCCACGGTGCGTCCGTTGCACGAAGTGAAATCCGTGCACGCCGCTCTCACCGATCTCTCCACCACATTTCTGCGGGGGCCGAAACCGCTCGCGCCACGACTCGGCGACGCGCTGCGCGAGTTGAGCGTCGCGGTGAATGACGCCGCGGGGTTGCCGGTGCCGCGAACGGTCGCACTTGTTCTCGACTCGTTGACGAGCGAGCCCGTCGAACCCGTCGATGCGACGCCACGGTTGACCGACGCCGTGGTCGATTTGGCGACGGACCGCGACTGGACCGCGTCGGCCCAGAACCTGCGGGTGGTCCGCGACGAGGTCATCGCCCTTCGTCATCGATGAAAACAGTGTGACGCCGATCGCGAACCTCGGCGTCCGCTGCGCCACACTGCCCCGATGACTTCCCGGTCCGCTCCCCGCCGCGTGAATCCGATCGAGCGAGTGCTCAACTTGCTTACCTTGTTGTCGCGCGCGACGGCGCCGATGACCCGTGAACAGATCGTGCGGGCGATGGCGAGCGGTGAGTCTCCGTATCCCGAAGCCGAGGATCCCCAGCGACAGCTCTTCACGAGCGACAAGAACATCATCACGCGCGATTTGGGGATTCCCGTGCGCACGATGGCGGCCACAGGAGATGACGCCGGCCAGACGTTGTATTACATCCGCGAGGAGGACATGTGCGTACCCGACCTCGATCTCACCGACGAGGAACTCTCGGTTCTCTCCTTGGCCCTCGAAACCTTGCACCACAGCGTGCCCCAGGCCGGCGAGGCACTGATGAAGTTCGACGGGCGGCTCAGTCATTCACCGTTGGCGGTCAACATCGGCCTTCCGGTGGTCGTCGTGCGATTGTCCGAGTCGGTGAAACGCCACGATGTGCTTCGCGTCTCGATCGCCGACCAGAGCGTCGAGATCGAACCGATGCGCATGGTGTTCGACAAGGGCACGTGGTACGTCATCGCCTACCGGAGGGACGAGAAGCGTCTGCGCGCGCTCCGTTGTTCGCAGATCGGCGATGACATCGACATCCTCGACGACACCCCCGAACACCAGCGGCGCCGAGTGAATGAGCGCGAGATGCGACGACTCCTGCACGCCGCCGAGCAGGACGAGTTCGTGGCCACCGTTCGCGTCGATCGTCTCGGCGCCTCGCTCACTTGGTGGGATCGCCGCGTGGTCGAAACCGAGCCGCTCGCCGATGGCGGTATGCGCATCAGCGTCATCGTCGATGATCGTGCGCGCTTTCGCGGTTGGTTGTTGGGTCTTGGTACGCACGCAGAGGTGGAAGGCCCGCCCGAATTGCGAGCGCACGTGCGTGAGTGGCTCGACGCGGCGAGCACTTGTCCCACCGTTGCACCGATCGCGCCGGCGCGTCCGATGACCCCGCCCACACGTCCGGGTCCGCGACCTCTCGGGGAACGCTTGCAACGCTTGCTGTCGATCTTGCCGTGGTTGCGCAACACCACATCGACGCCGGTGGCCGAGTTGGCATCGCGTCTCGGCGTGAGCAGCGAGATGTTGCTCAAGGATCTCGAAGCCGCGTCGATGTGCGGTGTGCCGCCGTATACGAGCGATGCTCTCTTTGACTTTTGGGTCGAGGGTGACACCGTTCATTTCTGCGGTGACGGCACCGTCTTCGCGCGATTCCGACGCACGCGATCGCTGATGACCCGCAGCGTTCGTCTCACACCGCGGCAGGCCACCGCCGTGTCACTCGGACTCGCATCGATGGCTGTCGCACTCGACGACGACCAGCGCACGAGCGGGCCGTTCGCCACGTTGACCAAAAAGATCGAGAGTGCGCTCGGCGAGGTTCCGGTCGAGGTTCGCCTCGACGAGGTGCCGTTGATGGCGGAGATGAACGAGGTCACCCGCGATCATCGCGAGATCCGCGTGACGTACGTGAATGGACGCGACGAGATCAGCGAGCGCATTCTTCGTCCTCGTCTCCTCTTCATGGACAAGGGCGAGATGTATCTGATGGCCGATGATCACACGTTGTCTGACGTCGACATCGATCGGGTGTTCCGTATCGATCGCATTCTCGACACCGAACCGACCGGCGAAACATTCGAACACCGTGACGTTCAATGGAACGGGTGGGAGTTCCGCGGACCGGTCACCGAGGCGGTCGTGCACATCGCTCCGGGAAACGCGTGGTTGGTCGATCGGGTGTCATCGCGCGCTCATGTGATCAATGACGACGGGTCGATGTTCATGTGGCTCGATGTCGTGACTCCGGCATGGTTGGCCAAGTTGCTCGTGCGTTGCGGGTATCCCTCGTGTGTTGTGTCACCGAGCGATTTGCGCGATGCCGCTCCCCAGTGGGCCAGTGCGGTGCTCGCTCGTTACGACGATTGATCACTCGGTCGAGGAATCTCGCATTTCGATGTGAATTGGTGTGAGGCATTTCGCAGGAAATTTCGTGCCTTTTCGTGGCAAAACTGGCAACATGGAGACATGAAGGCCAACGTGACACTGAAGTACCGACCGCTGTCGGACACCGTCATGGCCTATGTCGACGGTCTCCTGGCCGACAACGCGGAGAGCGAACAGATTCCGGACATCTCTAACGTTCGACGCGATCGCGTCGATGCCGACACTCTTGTGGAATGGTCGATGGTCGACGGCAAGGAATACCTGGTCGGTGTGCAGCAGATGCACGCCTCCGTGCGACCCCATGTCGAGGGAATCCCGTCGGTGATCGGCGTTCTCGTGACCGAGCTCGTCCTCGTCTCCCGCGACGCCGCTCCCGAAGCCGACACGAGTCCGGCTTCATTGTTACGAACCTTCGAGATGCAGCACGTGGTCGACCTCGAGCAATTGCTGCGTCCGATCACGATCACCGCGCCGGTGCGCGCGACCAAGGCCACCACGAAAGCCGTCGAGGCCGCTTTGCATCACATGATCGATTCGGCCGAAGCGGCGAACGACGATGCAATGCGGCCATCAATTGCCGCACTGCGCGACCTCGCTCTGTCGATCGGAGACGGCGAGGGATTGTCGAGTGCCCGTTCGGCCGAGGCCACATTCCAGACGATCTCGCAGTCGAACATGCGTAGTCGGCGCCAGCAGCAGGCGTGGCTGAACGTGGTGAACGATCTGCGCGATCAGCGAACGTGGTCGCGAGCCATCGAAGCCGCGATGGAGTCACCCGACGTGGTGTCCGAGGTCGACGCCGCGAGCGACGACGACTGACGGGTGTGAATGGTCAACGGCCGAGGGCCGTCGACCACTCGTCCCGCAGGAACTCGGTGAACGTCGTGTTCCACGCCTGGTAGCGATACCACCGCTCCGTGAGCCATTCGTGGGCCTCGACGTCGTCGAGACCGTGGCGACGCATGGCCCACGCTTTCAGCACCAGACCGGTGCGACTGCGACCTCCGTGGCAATGCACGAGCACGCGGTGTCCCTCGGCGAGCAGGGCATCGATGCTGTCGACGGCGTCGGTGACCGCGGCGAGCAGACCGATATTCTCGTCGTGACCCACCTCGTCGCGCATGTACACCTCTCGTCGGACGCGATGATGGTCGAGTCGGCCGGCGATCAGGCACAACGACACCGTGGCGAACTCGCCGTCGCATTCGATCGCGCCACCGAGGTCGGATGCGAACACGGGAAGTTCGTCGTCGACTTGTGCGGGACGCGCCGGTGATTCGAGTCGTGTGATCCGCGCGCGCGACCGACCGAGCAGTTGTCGTGCTGTGTCGAGGAGATCGGCGTACTGATACGTCGATCGTCCGGTCGGGTTGGCGAACGACCCGTGCACGACGGTGAGCCAACGCGACGGGATGCCCTGCACCGAATACACGGCACCAGCGAGAGCTCCGGTCACGCAGGCCACGGTGTCGGTGTCGCCACCGAGATCGATCGCCAAGCGCATCGCCGACGCGAAGTCGGTCGCGTGGCGCAAGGCCCACACCGCCTGTGCCAGGCACACCGTGGCGGCACCGTTCGAATGCTCGTCGGCGCGATGCGGGTCCCAGGAGGGATCGAGTAGGCGAGCGAACTCGGCGCGAAGTTCGAGGTCGACGTGCTCGAGCACGTCGCTGATCTGCTCGATCGGATCGGCCCCCAGGATCGCGCGACGACACAACTCGGTGCCGATCGCCGCGGCCCATCCGGCCACGGGATCGAAATGCGTGAGTCCGGCTTGGGCGCGGGCGGCCTGCATCACCTCGTCGGTCGAATGCGCGACGAACGCGAGCGCGATCGCCCAGGTGCGCATGAGCGCTCCGTTGCTCGCGGTGCGGCCTCCGTGAGCATGCGCGGCCGCGGCCGCCTCGTGGCGATCGTCGTGGGCGAGGGCCATCGCCGTGGTCGTGCCGCAGTCGGTGGCGTGCGAGCGCCACGCGATGAAACGCGACCACACATCGTCGAGGTCGAGCGCACCCGTGGCGAGCAACGACTCGGCGAGGGCGAGCATCATCTGGCTGTCGTCGGTGAATTCACCGGGCTCCCAATCGAATGCTCCGCCACCGACCATTTCGGTCTGGCGACCGAGCAATGCAGTGGGGAAGCGTTCCGAAAAACGATCGGCCGGACCGAATTCGAACGGTGCGCCGAGAGCGTCTCCGACGCAGGCGCCGATGATCGTGCCGATGCCGCGTTGGGTGACGTCGGGACCGATGTGGTGAGTGGTGGTGTAGGTGAGTTTGTTGTGTGTGTTCATGGCAAGAAGAACGCTCGATGCGAGCAAAAGTGTGTCGCCGCGCGAACGAACGACATCGGTGTGATTTGGGCTTAACCGTCTACGGAAATGGTGTGAGCAGGAACTCGATCATTCCGCATCTATGCCACACCCCTGAATCACACTTATGGGCGAGGCAGACATGGCAGGCAAAAAGAAGAGCACGTCCTCGAGCAAGCGCTCGTCCAAAGCGACGACCAAGCGCTCGAATGCGACACCCAACGACCCCCCGCGCGGTGATCCGTGGAAGCGCCGCTCATTCTGGGTCAAGGCGTTGAGCGAGGTGCGCGAGAAGCCCGGCGTGTGGCATCGCGTCGATCGCCTCTATACGAAGTCGACCGCCAATCAGATCGCGAGTGATCTTCGATCAGCCCATCGTCGCGATGCAGTTCGCGTGAAAGGTGTGCTGGACGGCGAAACTTGGGACGCGCGGGCCGAGTTGAGTCCGGAAGGCCCCGAGGATCAGTTCGCCATCTGGGTGATGCTGATTACCCCAGCACCGTGATCAGCTGGCGAGGCTGAACTTCGCGCCGACGAAGCGCACCCAGACTTCGCAATCTCCGGGCGCCCCCGCATCGGTGGGCAACCACTTGCTCTCCCACACTTCTCCGGGAAGAAAGCCCCGCACGCGGTGCGTCGACGATTGGCGCAGGTGGGAACAACGAACATCGCTCGCGATCTGAGCCGCCGTCTTCTTGGTGTAGAACTTCGGAATTCGGTACCAGTCACCGAGCGCACGGGCCTCGTCGAGTGATCGTTGCCAGAACGACCGTCGGAGGTGACGACCGAGGGTGCGAACGGAACCGGTGGAGGAAAGGGTGGAAGTGAGTCTCATAACCTCCTAAACGATGTTGGTGGTCGAATGTGTGCGACCGATCACCAACGTTCGACGGTCCAGCCCGTCGGGCGCCCCGAGCTGTAGGGCATCACGCCATGGAATTGCCGCGGATCGTCGTCGAAGACCAAGGGCACGAAATGGCGGTCCCCCTCCCACATGGGCAGGTCGGCCGCCGCGCGGGTGTCGGGATTCGGATCGCAGGCCCGGAGCACGCGCTCGAGCGGAATCCAGACCAGACGGCCCTCGTCGTTCTCGTTCGTCGGTGTTCCCGACCAGGCGTCGACGATGAAGATGGGGGAGAGCCAGTCCTCGCCGTTGGGGCCGAACCCGGGCCACGACACCGTTCCGCGTAGTCGCATCTCGATGACCTCGATGCCGGCTTCCTCGCGCAGTTCGCGCCGCACGCCCGCCGCCAGATCCTCGTGCGTTTCGAGTTTTCCCCCGAGACCGTTCCACTTGCCGAGGTGTTCGTCGTTCGCACGTCGATTGCGATGCACCATCAACACCGAGGAGTTCGCATGATCGAACACGTAGGCGAGAGTGCCGATGATCGGCGTGTACGGCATGACCAATGTTGGCAGACTGAGGCGGTGAACGCGACCGAGCGCTACCAACGTGACGGTGCGGTGGTGTTGCGGGGAGTGTTGACGGCGGCCGAGGTCGACATGTTGCGGCGATCGATCGACGAAGTGGTCGCGCACCCGAGTCCGCGCGCCAAGGTGGCCAGCGCGCCCGATGATCCGGGTTTCTTTCTCGAGGACTTCTGCACCTGGCGAGAACATCCCGGCTTCGAGACCGTCATTCGCACCTCCCGTCTCGCCGAAGTGGCCGCCGAACTGATGGGGTCGACCAGTGCGCGGATGTACCACGATCACGTGCTGGTGAAAGAGCCAGGAACTCGTCAGCGCACGCCGTGGCACCAGGATCAGCCGTACTACGACGTGGAGGGGCGCCAGAACGTGAGTTTCTGGATTCCGGTCGATCCGGTGGCCAAGGCCGATTGTCTGGAAGTCATCGCGGGCACGCACCTCGGCCCGTGGCTGATGCCGCGATCGTTTCTCGATCAACGGGCGCGCTGGTTCCCCGAAGGATCGCTCGATGAAATGCCTGACTTCGACGAACGACGCGATCGACTCGAGGTGGTGAGCGCCGAATTGAAACCCGGTGACTGCATCGCGTTCCACATGTTGTCGGTGCACGGGGCGCCGGGTGTGTCAGGTCCGAACCGGCGGCGTGTGTTCAGCCTGCGCTTGCTCGGTGACGACATGGTGCACGCTCCGCGTGAATGGGTGACGTCACCCGACATGAACGCGGTGTTCGATGGCCCCGACCCTCGGGTGGCCGGCCGGGCACTCGCGGGCGAATGGTTCCCTCGCCTCGCTTGATCACGGGGCCGGCGTGGTGGTGGGGTCGAGGGGTCGCTCGCCCAGATCGATGAACAGCACCTTGCGATCCTCGATCACCGGATATTCGCCGTTGGTCGGCGGAGCGAGTTGGTCGACGGGAATCGTGCGACCCTCGCAGTCGGTGAAGTCGTCGGTGCCCTCGACTTGTTCGACCGCACACGACGGATCGCGATCGGCCGGATGCGCGTAGTACACGATCCAGCCGCGTTGGGGATCGGAACCGTTGTGATCGAGCACGATCGTCCGCTCGCCTGAGGTCGTGCCGAGACCGGGGAAGATCACCGGACCGTTCTCATCGATCGATCCGGCCCAGCGCTCGACGTTGCCGACCTGAAGTCGATCGGGAGTGAAGGTGGTTGTCTGGGCTTGTTCGCCCGACATCACGGCGGCGACGCCGAACAAGATGAGTCCGAGCACGGCGAAAAAGGCGAGTCCGGCCAGTACCGGTGCCACGGCGCGGGCGGCGGGCGACCTCAGTTCGGGGCGTTTCACGGTTCAAGTCTGCCCAGCGTGGAGGGTCTTTTTCGTATTTTCCACGAAATTGTGCCAGATGCCGCTCGGCCGTGGCTCTTGTCCGGTGTCGGCGCAACGGGCGCCGCCACACACAAGGGGAAACAACGTGAAGACCACCAAGAAGATCATCACCAAGTCGATCGCCTCCCTCGCTCTGGCGAGCGGATTGATCCTCGGACTTGGCGTGGCCGGCGCATCGGCGAGCAATGGAGCGTCGAACAGCTCGGAGCGCAGCCACGAGGCCCACGACGAGCACGAGACCGAGCACGAGGGCATCGGCCACAGCGACGACGAGGATCATGTCGGCGACGGCAAGGGTCATTGCGATCACGGCAATGGTCATGGTTACGGCCACGGTGACGAGTGCAGCGATGACAACGACGCTGCTGACGACAGCGCCGACAATGACGATGCTGATGACAGCGCCAACGACGATGAAGCCAATCACGACGATGCAAACGGGGACGCTCCGGCCAGCGATGTTCCGGCTGGTGACGACACCAGCAACCTCGATCCGGCACCCACGGTCGATCAGCCCGCAGCCGAGCAGGTTCTCGATGTTCCCGCGACCGACCTGCCGTCCGTCGGCGCGACCGAGCGGTCGGCCGAGACCGTGACAGGGAACGTGTCCGAGAGCGTGACGGGGACCGTGTCCGAGAATGTGAATGTCCCGACCGACGCTGCGACCAACACCCTGACCGTGTCGGAACAGGTTGTCTCGGTTGCGTCGTCGACTCTTCCGATGACCGGAGCGTCGATGTCGGTGGTGCTGATGTTGGCCGCGTCGACCGCCGTGGCGGGACTGGTGGTGCTGGCCGCCCGCCGTCGTCGCGAGGAATCGATCGCCTGATCCTCCCCTGTCAGGCGTATCGGCCCCGCGGGCCCCGATCCGAAATCATCGGGTCGGGGCCCGTTCTCGTGTTGGCGCGCCGACGGGGTCGGATGTGTGGTCGACCCCGCCGAGGGCGTAGGGTTCATCGCTTGTGAAGAGGCCGTATCGCGTCGTCGTCGCCAAACCCGGTTTGGACGGTCATGACCGTGGTGCCAAGACCATCACCCGGGCCCTGCGTGACCACGGTTTCGAGGTGATCTACACCGGTCTTCATCAGACCCCAGAGCAGATCGCGGAGACGGCGCTTCAAGAGGACGTCGATGCCGTCGGTCTGTCGCTGCTGTCGGGTGCCCATCTCACGTTGTTCCCCCGCGTGATGGAAGAACTCACGGCCCGCGGCATGGACGACGTGATGATCTTCGGCGGGGGAGTCATCCCCGACGCTGACGCACGAACACTTCGCGAGCAGGGCGTCTCGGAGATCTTCGGGCCCGGTTCGTCGCTGAAGGGCATCGCCCAGTGGCTCGAGAACGCACTCGACGAACGCGAGTGACCGTTCACTGACTTCGCCTTACAGGAGGAAACAATCACATGGATCTGTTCGAGTATCAGGGCAAGCAGTACTTCGCCCGCTTCGACATCCCGGTCAGCCCGGGTGGCGCCGCCGACACCGTCGACGAGGCGGTGAGAGTCGCCGACGCGTCGGGGTATCCCGTGGTCGTGAAGGCACAGGTGCAGGTCGGTGGTCGTGGTAAGGCCGGCGGCATCAAATTGGCGAACAACGCCGAAGAGGCGCGTTTCCATGCCAACAACATCCTGGGCATGGACATCACGGGCCATGTCGTGAAGCGACTGTGGGTCGAACACGCGAGCGACATCGCCGAGGAGTATTACGCGTCGTTCAGCCTCGACCGCGCCGCCAAGAAGCACCTCTTGATGTTGTCCGCACAAGGTGGCGTCGACATCGAGGAAGTGGCGGCCAAGGATCCCGACGCGATCGTGAAGTTGCACATCGATCCGGTCGACGGACTGAGCAATTCGGTGGCGCGGGCGGCCGCTGTCGACGCGCGCATCCCCGACAAGGCGCTCGATGGTGTGGCGTCGATTCTCGTGAAGTTGTACCGCTGCTTCACCGAGGGTGACTGCGACCTCGCCGAGATCAACCCGCTCATCTTGAAGCCCAGCGGCGAAGTGCATGCTCTCGACGCCAAGGTGAGCCTCGACAACAACGCGTCGTTCCGTCATCCCGAATGGGAGGAATACCGCGCCACTGAGGAACTCGACGCGCGCGAGCAATTGGCCCGTACGCACGATTTGCAGTACATCGGTCTCGACGGAACCGTGGGCATCATCGCCAACGGTGCCGGTCTGGCCATGAGCACGCTCGACGTCGTCAATCAGGTCGGAGGCAAGGCGGCGAACTTCCTCGACATCGGTGGTGGTGCGAACGCCGACGTGATGGCCGCGGCCCTCGAGGTGATCAACTTCGATCAGAACGTGACGTCGATCTTCATCAACATCTTTGGTGGCATCACCCGTGGTGAGGAAGTGGCCAAGGGCATCGTCGAAGCACTCGGTCGCGTCGATCTGCGCGCCCCGATCGTCATTCGCCTCGACGGGACCAACGCCGAACAGGGTCGCGAGATCCTGAAGAACGCCGGCATCCCGGAGTCGAAACTCATCTCCAAGCCCACCATGCTCGAAGCGGCGCGCGCCGCGGTCGCCCTCTCGAACGGAAAGTGAAGTCATGGCCATCTTCGTGAATCAGAACACCAAAGTCATCGTGCAGGGTCTGACCGGCGGTCAGGGCAAGTACCACGGACTGCGCAACAAGGCGTACGGCACACAAGTCGTTGGCGGAGTCACTCCGGGCAAGGGCGGAACCGACGTGGACGGCATTCCGGTGTTCAACACCGTCGCCGAAGCGGTTGCCGCCACCGGTGCTGACGCGTCGTTCATCGCGGTGCCCCCGAAGGCGGCATCGGCCGCGATCCTCGAGGCCGCGGCCGCAGGAATTCGCTTCGTGGTGTGCATCACCGAGGGCATTCCGGCTCAGGACGAGGCGAAGGTGTACAACACGCTCGTTCGCGATTACCCCAAGACGCGACTGTTGGGTCCGAACTGCCCGGGCATCATCAGCCCAGGCAAGTGCAACATCGGCATCACCGCGGGTGAGATCGCCGAGTTGCCCAAGGCGGGCAAGAAGAACGTCGGCATCGTGAGCCGCTCGGGAACGCTCACCTATCAAGCGTTGTACGAGTTGAAGCAGCGTGGTATCGGCGTGAGCACTTGCGTCGGCATCGGCGGTGACCCCGTTCCCGGCACCAACTTCATCGATTGCTTGCGCGAATTCCAAGCCGATCCTGAGACCGACGCGATCATCATGATCGGTGAGATCGGCGGATCGGCCGAGGAGGAAGCCGCCGAGTTCATCAAGGCCAACGTGACCAAGCCGATGAGCGCTTACATCGCCGGCGTCACCGCGCCCCCGGGCAAGAAGATGGGACACGCTGGTGCCATCGTGTCGGGGGGCAAGGGAACGGCGCAGGGCAAGATGGACGCGCTCCGCGCCGCCGGAGTGAAGGTGGGGCAGAACCCGACCGAAGCCGGCGAGTTGATGGCCGAGATCATCGCCAGCATTAGTTGACCGACGTCGCGCTCGGCGACAGAACATCGACAATGAAAGAGCCCCGGGGTTGACCCCGGGGCTCTTGTCGTTCGTGGGGCACTCAGCCTTGGCCGAAGCCGCCCTTCAACTTGTTGATGTCCTTGAGGTCGTTGATGTTGCCACCGCTCTCGGTGTAGCCCATCACGGCGCCAGCGGCCGCGACGAGAACGGCGAGTGTCGACAGAATCATGCCGATCCCGCGACCAACGTCGACGCCGAGTGCCTCAAAGGCGTCCTTGCCATCGATCGGATTGAAGATCACGCGGATCAACATCAACACCGCGGCAATTCCGTTGGCGAGGAGCATCAGCATCCCCCAATTCACCTTGCCGGCCTTCATCGTGCCGGTGATGGTGAGAACTGTGATGATTCCGCTGGCGAGAACGAGGATCCACGGGATCGTGCCGGTGAAGAAGAAGTCGAAAACCTTTGCGCCGGAATCGGATCCGAGGCCCATGTCTCCGCCGTAGTCGATGGTGACCCAGTTGAGAAAGCCGAAGATCAGGAAGCCGAGTGCGCCACCGACCTTCAACCAGTCCGAAGTTTTGAATTTCGAGAAGTCCATGTCATCCCTCCATGCAACGACACCATGTCGTGCGCTCCTGACAGTACCGAATTTTCAAGGGGGGTTCGGACGAATAGTCTCAGGACCTCGTCTCGGTATCGTCAACTCGTGCCCACTGCCCTGATCAGCGTCTACGACAAGACCGGGATCGTCGAGTTCGCTCGCGCGTTGGTCGAGCGTAGGTGGAACATCGTCTCGAGCGGTGGAACAGCCTCGGCGCTGACGGCGCAGGGAATTGCAGTTGTCGACGTGGCCGAACTCACCGGCTTCCCGCCTCTCCTCGGTCACCGAGTAGTGACCTTGCATCCCCACGTGCATGCCGCGATTCTCGCCGACCTCGACGAGACGGAACATCGCGCCGATCTCGAACGCCTCGGCATTGAACCGATTTCGCTCGTGGTCGTGAATCTGTATCCGTTCGACAGCAATCCGAGCGTCGAACTGATTGACATCGGAGGACCGACCCTGGTTCGGGGTGCGGCGAAGAATCATGCTCACGTTGCGGTAGTGGTTCGACCCTCCGACTACGCGGTGGTGCGTGCGGAGATCGAAGTCTCGGGTGAGGTGAGTGTGGCGACTCGCCGCGAACTGGCCGGCATCGCGTTCCGCGAGATCGCTCATTACGACATCGCGATCGCCGATTGGATGCAATCGGACGACGGTCTTCCGAGCGACTTGATCGTGGGTGCCGATCGGGTGCAGGACCTTCGTTACGGGGAGAACCCCCATCAAAGTGGAGCGCGTTACCGAACGCGCGGCGAGGCGAGTTGGTGGGACACCGCGGTTCAGCACGGCGGCAAGGAGTTGAGTTATCTCAATCTCTACGACACCGAGGCGGCGTGGCGCATGGTGCACCAGTTCGACTCTCCGGCCTGCGTCATCGTGAAACACGCGAATCCCTGCGGAGTCGCGGTGTCTTCCGACATCGCCCGCGCTTACCAGCAGGCGAACGACTGTGATCCGGTGAGCGCGTTCGGAGGCATTGTCGCTCTCAATCGAAACGTCGACGCAAGGACCGCCGAGGAGTTGTCGAAGTTCTTCACCGAGGTCGTGGTCGCTCCGTCGTACGACGCCGACGCTCTGACGATACTCACATCGAAGAAGAACCTCCGAGTGCTTTCCGGTTCCGCGCCATCGCCACGTCGACTCGATGTGCGCTCGATCGACGGCGGTTTTCTCGTTCAGGATGCCGATGTGGTGAGTCTCGATCGCTCGGCGTGGAAGGTCGTCACCATGACGCAGCCGACCGATGATCAGTGGCAGGATGTCGAGTTCGCGTGGGTCGTGTGCGCCGGGGTGAGTTCGAACGCGATCGTGCTCGCCAAAGATCGCACCGCCGTCGGAATCGGTGCGGGTCAGCAGAATCGTGTCGACTCGGCACGAATCGCGGCACGCCGCGCCGACGGTCGAGCGGTGGGTGGAGTCTGTGCCAGCGATGCGTTCTTCCCGTTCCGTGACGGTCTCGATGTGGTCGCCGAGGCGGGAGTGTCGGTGGTCGTTCAACCCGGTGGCAGTGTTCGAGACGACGAAGTGATCGCCGCGGCGAACGAGCACGGCATCGCGATGGTGTTCACAGGGCAACGCCATTTCAAGCACTGAACACGTTCGCTAAGTCGTCGTAGACTGCTCTCGTGGCGCGCATTTCCGATCTCCTCGCTGCCGGGCGCACGTTCTCCTTCGAGTTCTTTCCTCCGAAGACGGACGCCGCTCAGTTGTCGCTCGGTCGTGCCATAGGTGAACTCGAACATCTCGCTCCGAGTTTCGTGAGTGTCACCTACGGAGCCGGCGGAAGCACTCGTCAGCGCACGCACGCCGTCGTCTCGTGGATGCGCAAGGAAACGACCCTCACCCCGATGGCACACCTCACGTGCCAGGGTCACGTTCGCGCGGAAATCCGCGACATCTTGAGCGCCTACGCCGAGGACGGTGTCGAGAACATCCTGGCGTTGGGCGGAGACGTGCCCGTCGATGGCGAACCAGCCCCGAGCGATTACACCTACGCGTCCGACCTGCTCGACGACGTGCTCGCGGACGGGCGCTTCTCGATCGGTGTCGAGGCGCATCCCGAGGTGCATCCCCGTTCGCCGGATCGCGCGAGCGATCGGTTGCATCTCGCCACGAAGCTTCGACGAGCGGATTTCGCCATCACCCAGTTCTTCTTCGACGTCGAGGTGTACGTGCGGATGATGAACGAACTGGCCGATGCCGGGGTGCACAAGCCGGTTCTGCCCGGGATCATGCCCGTCACCAACAAGAAACAGATCGTGCGCATGGCCGAAATGTCCGGTGCGGCACTTCCGGGTTGGCTGGCCGATCGGCTCGACAAGGTCGACGAGCCCGACGACGTGCGCCGAGTCGGAGTCGAGGCCGCTACCGAACTTTGCCGCGATCTTCTCGATGCGGGCGCGCCGGGCCTGCACTTCTACACGATGAACCGCAGCACCGCGACGCTCGAGATTCACGCGAACTTGGGTCTGCCGTCGGGTAACGCGGGTCGAGGAGCCTGATGGCGCACACGGGGGAGATCACTCGCTCGACCCAGATCAGTCGCGTTCCGTATCTCCCCGGTCTCGACGGTCTGCGCGCACTCGCGGTGTTGGCCGTGATCGTGTATCACGCGAATTCGTCGTGGCTTCCGGGCGGCTACCTCGGAGTCGAGGTCTTCTTCGTCATCAGCGGCTACCTCATCACACTGTTGTTGGTCGCCGAGTCGGAGCGCACGGGTGCGATCGAGTTGCGACAGTTCTGGATTCGTCGAGCCCGACGACTGTTGCCGGCGTTGTTCACGATGCTCGTTCTGCTGATCTTCTGGACGACTTTCTTCGAGCGTGATGCCCTCGGAAAACTGCGCGGAGATGTGATCGCCGGTGTTCTGTACGGCTCGAACTGGTTCCAAGTCTGGATCGGTGCGGGGTACACCGCGGTCAACGACTTCGCTCCTCTGCGTCACTTGTGGTCGCTCGCGGTCGAGGAGCAGTTCTACCTCCTGTGGCCGCTCGTGATGTTGTTCGTCCTTCGTCGTGGACACGATCGGCTGCCGAGGGTCGCGATGTGGTTCGTCGGTGTGGCCGCGATGATCGGTGTGGCGATGGCCGTGCTCATGCCCACATCACGCATCGGTCAGGACTGCGTGTCGACTCCGGGCGCGTATTGGGAGGTCGCAGGTCGGTGCGTGAGCAAAGTCGACGCTCTGTACCTATCGACACCCACGCGCGCGATGGGATTGTTGCTCGGCGCGGCCCTCGCCCTCGTTTGGCGCCCCTATGCCTTGTTGCGTGGTCCGATGAAGCACAAGGGGCCGATGCTCGATCCGATCGCGATCATCGGCATCGGCATCGTGGCGTTGCTCGTGTGGAAGGTTCACATCGTGCAACTCGTCGGCGAGGACGGACTGCACGCCGATCCGTGGTTGTTCCGCGGCGGACTCTTCCTGGTCGGTGTCGCCACCGTGATGGCGATCGCCGCGGTGGCGCACAAGAAGGCGTTCGCTGGGCGGGTGATCGGCAATCCGGTCTTGCGCGTCATCGGTGAACGCAGTTACGGCCTGTATC
>JBJTIO010000071.1:0-9259 GCA_046095045.1 Actinomycetota bacterium | reverse complement strand
GGTTCCATCTGATGGCGCCACGAATGAGCCGACTCCGGGAATCCGTGACACAACAAAATGCACGGATTCGACGGATCGCCGGCCTCGGTGACGACGAGGTCGACGCCGTTGGTGTGAATGGTGCGTTGCCGAGTGGTCAAGGACGGGACCAGGGACTGGGCGGGCCAGCATCCGCAGAGTCGTACCAGTAGAAACCAGTGATGTCGACGACGAAGTGCGTCGATCCCACGTCATCGCCGTTCCAGACGAACATCTGGTAGTCACCGACGCCTCGCAAAGTGGCGTCCCATGAGACCTGAACGATTCCACCGTTGGCGATGTTCTGGTTCGCTGAATAGTTGATCGCCGAAGTCGAAGGTCGCTCGGTGGCATCGCCGGGGCTGACCGAGAGGAAGTTGACTCCGGTACCGCCGGTGGCCGTGAGGTTGTAGACCACCGCGGACACGACTTTGTTGACCGAAACCTTCGGGGGTAGCAACTGCGAGTTTGTGATCGTGCCGTTGGCGTTACGACCGCGACCGAGATCCACTGATCGACCTGTATTCGGGTTCAAGCGACCGAGGCGACTGGAGAGAATGCTCGACTGAGCACCAGTCCATCGCGAGTCGTAGACCCGAGTGGGGGAGATCGAATAGAAGTGCTCGTGTGGAGGAGTCGTAGCACCCGCGAATGCTGGGTTCGCGCCGAGCGCCAGTCCGCCGGCAACGGCGCCCACTGCGGCTCCGGCGGCCAACTTCAACATGCCGCGTCGCGAAGCACGTTCGGGCTCTGCATCCGCGCGCATCTCACTCAACTGGTTCTGCAAGGCGTCGATCTGGGCCTGCAGACGGTTGATCTCGTCGATGTCCATGTCCTCCCCTTATGGCGACCCCCGTCGCCCACTTCCCTGACGGTAACAAACTCGTTGACGCCGAAGAGACAGAAGTCGTTCGGGCTTCGGTCAGATTTCGTCAGGGTCGCGTGTCGTTCGCTGCCCGGCGAGCGAGAGGGTTGCTCTCCAGAACCGCATCGGGGATGGGTGCGCCCGTCACCTCGTCGGTCCAGTACGTACCGGCCTCGAGTCGGGCGAGAGCCGTCTCGACATCGGCCAGATCGCGTTCGATGCGGGTCAGGTCGATGGGGCTCTGGTTCGACTCGGTGGGGTCGGGCGACATGAGTCGAGCGTAGTCGCAGGTAAGGTTGCGTTTCATGCCTACTCCCTTCCCGCCGTTCGACGGTTCCGCCCCCAAGTGCCAGCAGTTCAAGGAAGCACCCGAGATGGGCATCGACCCGTCGAAGCTGTACACCGCCACCATGGACACCTCGATGGGCACGATGGTGATCGCCCTCGACGCCTTGAAGGCACCGAACACCGTCAACAGCTTCGTGTTCCTAGCCCTCAACCACTATTACGACGGCATCATCTTCCACCGCATCATCAAGGGCTTCGTCTGCCAGGGTGGCGACCCCACTGGCACGGGCCGCGGCGGTCCCGGCTATCGCTTCGACGACGAGTTGCCCAAGGCCGGCCAGTACGAAATCGGCTCGCTCGCGATGGCCAACGCCGGCCCGAACACCAACGGTTCGCAGTTCTTCTTGATCTCGGGTCCCGACGGTGTGCGACTGCCACCGGCGTACGCGCTGTTCGGCAAGGTCGTGAAGGGGCTCGACGTCGTCGAGGCCATGCAGAACGTCGCCACCGGCCCCGGCGATCGACCGCGCACCGACGTGGTCATCAACTCGGTCACCATCGCCGTCGCCGACTGACACCGTCGATGACGGCCGCGCCCGTTCAGCTGAGCCCGCATCAGGCTCGGCGAATCGCACTGGCCGCTCAGGGTTTCACCAATCCGCGTCCCTCAGGGCGCACCGATCGTCGTCACCTGCGCAAGGTGCTCGATCACATCGGGCTCATTCAGATCGACTCGGTCAACGTGCTCGTGCGCAGCCAAGAGTTGCCGCTGTTCGCGCGATTGGGAGCTCACGATCGTTCGCTCATACCGACCGCCACCGCATCGGGTGAGTTGTTCGAATACTGGGGTCACGAAGCGGCGCACGTGCGCACTGAACATCACAGACTGTGGCGATGGAAGATGGAGCAGTCGCTCAGCGGACCGTGGCGGAGTGCCGAGGAGTTGCTGAAGAAGCGACGCGGCTACGTCGAGGAGGTGTTCCAGCGGGTGACCGCCGAGGGTCCACTCGCCGCCGGTGATCTTTCGGAGCGCACCGAAAAGAAGGGCTCGTGGTGGGATTGGGATCACGCCAAGTTGGCCCTCGAGTATCTCTTCATGTGCGGTCGTGTCACCGCCACGCGACGACCCTCCGACTTCGCGCGTCTCTACGACCTACCCGAGCGGGTGATTCCCGAACAGCATTTGCGCGCCACTACTCCGAGCCCCGACGATGCCCGCCGCGAGTTGCTCGATCTGGCCGCACAGTCGATCGGTGTCGGCACCGCTCGCGACATCGCCGACTACTTCCGGTTGAAGCCGACGATCGCAAAGTCGGGCATCGACGAGTTGGTCGAGAGTGGCCGCTTGTTGCCGGCGACGATGTCGGGTTGCAAGCACAAGTTGTACGTGCACGCCGACGCGCGTTCGCCCCGGGCGATCGATGCGAACGCATTGCTTTCTATGTTCGATCCGGTGGTGTGGTTCCGTCCGCGCGCCGAGTGGCTCTTCGACTTTCATTACCGCATCGAGATCTACACGCCGGCCGACAAGCGCACGTACGGCTATTACGTGTTGCCGTTCCTGATGGGAGATCGCTTGGTGGCCCGAGTCGATCTGAAAGCCGACCGTCATAACGGCACCTTGCTCGTGCCGGGAGCATTCAGTGAGGAACACGCGAACGCACGTGACGTCGCCCCGCGGCTCGCCGACGAACTGCGGGAAATGGCACGTTGGCTCGAACTCGACCGCATCAGTGTCGGTCGTCGAGGCGATCTGTCGTCCGCGTTGCGTTCGGCGCTCGCTCGTTAGCCTGAGCGCATGAAGCGACCTCCCATCGCCGTTGCCGGTCGCGTGGCCGCCGCTGGTCGCGTGTCACGCAGTGCGATTTCGTTCGCCGGTCGCGTCTATCTCGACGCGGTCCTGCGCGCCGGTGGTGAACCGCTGACGCTCAGTCCGCGCGAACTTCGCCACGATGAAGCCCGTCAGTTGCTGCGGGGCTTCAAGGCGCTGGTGTTGATGGGTGGAGCCGACGTCGATCCCCATCTCTATGGCCAGCAGCGGCAGCCGCACGTGTACGGAGTGAACCCCGAGCAGGATCAGTTCGAGATGGCGTTGGTGCACGCCGCGATCGAGATGCGACTACCGACCCTCGCGGTGTGTCGCGGAATCCAACTCGTCAACGTTGCACTCGGTGGCTCGCTGATCCAGCACATCGGCGACATTCCGGGTGTCGTGCAACACGCACCGGGCAAGTTCCCCGCGGGTCAGGAATACGTGTTGCACGACGTCGAGATCACGCCACGCACCAAACTGTCGAAGGCCATCGGTTCGACGTCGGTCAACGTGGCGTCCTTCCACCATCAGGGAATCGATCGCGTCGGCGCGGGATTGAAAGTTGTAGCGCGTTCATCCGACGGATTGGTCGAGGGACTCGAACACACGGGTCGCGACCAGTGGCTCATCGGCGTGCAGTGGCATCCGGAAGACACCGCCGCCACCGATCCGTCGCAGCAAAACCTGTACGACGCGCTCGTCAACGCGGCGCGGTAGGCGCGAGCGCCCAACGCAAGGTGCTCACCAACGTGGCACCTGCCGGTCGCACGATCGCTCGTTCGCTCACCGGCAACCACGGCAACCTCAGTGGCACGCGGGTCCAGGCGGGCATCAGGCTCACCGCCGCGGCCGCGAGCAATCCGTACGGAGGGCGCACGATCACGGGCAGCGGGGGAGTGAGAAGCAGATAGCGCGCGGCGTCGCGTGCCTCGGCCGACGATCGCAACTCGGAGCGATACTCGCGCAACGATGCGCGCAACTCGGCCACGGTGCGAGGAGCGTCGATCACGCCGAGAGCCTCGGCGATGCGCGACATGTCGGTGACGTACTCGTCGTAGTCGGCGTCGCTGAGCGTCGTGGCTCCGAACACGCGATGGGCGGCGATGAACGAGTCGACCTCGGCGATGTGCACCCACTTCAAAAGGTGCGGATCATTCGCGCTGTACGCCCGCCCGTCCGAGGCCGTGCCGACCACCTTGGTGTGCACCCGCTTGATCATGTCGATAGTGCGCTGTGCCTGATCGGCCGGTCCGTAGGTGGTGGCCGCGAGGAAGTCGGCGGTGCGTTGCAGTCGCCCCCACGGGTCGCTCTTGTAGTCGCTGTGTTGGGCGACGCCGGCCATCGCGAGCGGATGAAGCGATTGCAGCAAGAGTGCTCGCAAACCGCCGACGAACATGCTGGTGTCGCCGTGCACGACACGAATCGGGCGCTCGTCGGCGAACCAGCGCTCGCCGGGTGCCTCGAACAGTTGCGCGGCCCGCTCGTCGGCGTTAGGTCCGACCACTTTCGAACGCACCGCCTCGGCCACGAGATCGCGCACCTGCGAGACGATGCGGGCGGGGTCGGTGGCCATGCCTCATCGTCGCACCCACCTCGGGACGTGTCCATGCGGGCGGGAGTACCATCGTCACATGGCCGAAGTCCCCGAACCGTCGGGCAACAACGACGACCGCATGCCCCGCTGGGTGTGGAAAGCCGTCTTCGTCTTCTGGACTGGCTTCCTCGCCACCATTCTCTTCCGGTACGCCTACGCCCGACTGTCGACGTTGTTGGTGATCGCGCTGGTGTCGTTGTTCTTGTCCCTCGCGATCGAGCCCGGTGTCGCTCGGTTGGCGCGTCGCGGTTGGCGACGAGGTCGCGCGACGATGCTGATTCTGCTGGGGCTGTTGCTCGGAGTCATGATCTTCATCGCGGCAATCGGCACGCTCGTGGCCACGCAGGTGGCCGATCTCGCGCAAAACTCCGATCGTTACGTGAATCGCACCGTCGATTTCCTGAACGACAACTTCGGCGCCGACATCGACGCTCAGAAGGTGAACGAAAGCATCCAGGATCCCGATGGTCCGGTGCAGAAGTTCATCAAAGGACAGCAAGGCGCAGCCCTGCAGTTGTCGGTGACCGCACTGGGTTTGTTGCTGCAAGGTTTTTCGATCCTGCTCTTCACGTTCTACATGGTCGCCGATGGGCCGAAGTTGCGTCGAGCGATCTGTAGTCGATTGAAACCCGATCGTCAGCAACGGGTGCTCGCGACGTGGGAACTGGCGATCGACAAGACCGGTGGTTACCTCTACAGTCGTGCCCTACTTGCGGCGGTGTCGGCGTTGGTGCACTGGATCGCCTTCCAATCACTCGGCACCGCGGCACCGGTGGCGTTGGCGATCTGGGTGGGTCTCGTCTCTCAGTTCATTCCCGTGATCGGCACGTACATCGCCGGTGTTCTTCCGGTGCTGATCACCTTCATCGATTCTCCAGTGAAAGCCCTGATCGTGATCGTGGTGATTGTTGCGTATCAGCAACTCGAGAACTTCCTCGTCGCCCCGAAGATCACCGCACGCACGATGGAAATTCACCCAGCGATCTCGTTCGGATCGGCGATCGCCGGCGGCGCTTTGCTCGGACCGGTCGGTGCCGTACTCGGCTTACCGGTCGCGGCGATGGCGGTGGCACTGGTGAGTGCCGCGGGTGAGCGACACGACGTCGTCGAGAGTCCACTCGTCGACGTACCCGAGAAGAAATCTCGGCAATCTCGGCAATTGTCCACCGGTGCGAGACGTCGTTTTCGTCGCGGCCGCGGAGTATGACAACCTCCGGCTACGAGCCACTCGCGGTCACCACTCGAAGTGGGGTGCTCGAATCGGTGCATCACGCGGCGCTCGTCGCCCTCGATCGTGATGGGTCGGTCGCCTTCGCCTTCGGAGATCCGAACAATCCCGTGTTCCCGCGTTCGTCGATGAAACCGTTGCAGGCTCATGCAATGGCGACGGTCGGACTCGACCTTCCCGACGACTTGATGGCGCTTGTGTGCGCATCGCACGACGGGCGCCCGATGCACATCGACGGCGCCCGACGCATCCTCGCGTCGGTGGGTCTCGACGAATCGGCGCTCGCCAACACCACCGACCTGCCGCTCGATGAATCCGAATCGATGCGTGTGGTGCGCCAAGGTGGTGCGCCCAACGCGGTGCAGATGAACTGCTCCGGTAAGCACGCCGGCATGCTCGCCACGTGCGTGATCAATCGATGGTCGCACGGACCCGACTATCTCGATCAGAATCATCCGCTGCAACGAGCGATCACTGAGCAAATTCCGACGCTCACCCACGGTTCCGTCGTCGACATCGGAGTCGATGGATGCGGAGCGCCGGCGCACGTCATCTCTCTCGTCGATCTGGCGCGAGCCTTTCGCGCCATCGCGTGCGGGGAGGCGGGGAAGGCCGGCGAGCGCGTGCATCGCGCCATGACTTCGCACCCCGACATGGTGGGTGGACCCGAGCGTGACGTGTCGTTGTTGATGCACGGAGTGCCGGGTCTCTTGGCCAAGGACGGTGCCGAAGGCGTGTTCGCCGTCGGGCTTCCTGACGGGCGGGCCGTGGCATTGAAGGTTGCCGACGGAGCGAATCGCCCGCGTCCGCCGCTGATGCGGGCGGCTTTGGTCGCGCTTGGAATCGACGTGTCGCGAGTGGCACCGGCGGCGTTCACGTCGGTCGTGCTCGGGCACGGTCGTCCCGTGGGCGAAGTGCGTATTGTCGGAGAACTGGCGCGCCTCGCGGGCCTCGACTGATCGGGGGGATCATGGCTGGAATTCCATTCGTCGCACCGATCGATCCGTTGCGTTACGCCGAGGTCGAACAGGTGAGCTCGCGCGTGCGGCGCATCATCGCGCGCAACCCGTCGAAGTTCACCTTCACCGGAACCGGCACCTACATCGTCGCGGGCGCATCGGGCGATGCCGCGGTGATCGATCCGGGTCCTGATTTGCCCGAACATCGCGAAGCGTTGTTGCGAGCGATCGACGACCTGAAGTTAAGGGCCATCGTCGTCACGCATTGCCACAGTGATCACGTGGGTCTGGCCGCCTGGTTGCGCGATCAGACGGGCGCGCCAACCGTGGCCTGGAAGCCGCACGGCGATGTTGGACTTCTCGACAATGACGACGACATCAAGGTGATGGAAGATCTGAAGCCGCCGCCGAAGACGGCCGAGGAGATCGAGAAGGAGCGAGAGATCGCTCGGGCCGCGGGCCTCGACCCCGACGACATGGAGATGCGCGAGTCGGTCGACACCGATTTCGATCCCGATGTGCGCGTGAATGACGGCGAGGTCGTAGCGCACGGCGACGGTTGGACGCTCACCGCGGTGCACACGCCCGGTCACACCTCGAACCACATGTGCGTGAGTCTCGAGGAGGAGAAGGCTCTCTTCACCGGTGATCACGTGATGGGTTGGAGCACCACCGTGGTGTCGCCACCCGACGGCGACATGCGCGACTATCTCGCGTCGTTGAAGAAAGTGCAGATGCGGGACGATCGTGTGCTGTGGCCGACTCACGGTGCACCGGTCACCGACCCGAAGCCGTTTCTCACCGCGTGTTACGAGCATCGCTTGTCGCGCGAAGCGCAGGTGTTGGCCTCGGTCGCTGCCGGACTGAACACGGTGGCGCCGATGGTGCGCCACATGTACACCGCGGTGGTACCCGAGTTGCACATCCCGGCCGCTCGCAGTGTGCTGGCGCACCTCACCCAGTTGGCCGACGAGGGTCGATTGGTCGTGCGTGGTGGCGGACCGGCGCGCTTGTCGAGCACATACGACCTTCCGAATCGCTGAGCACAACTAGTTGCAGATAAGGTGACACTTCATGGAAACACTGCGGACCCCCGATGCCGCTTTCGCGGCCGTGCCCGACTTCGACTACCCGGTCGTGTACACGAACGTCACCGCCGATGACGGCACGGTGTTGCGCGTCGCCCATGTCGACGCCGGCCCGGCGAACGCGGCGAGCACGGTGCTCTGCATGCACGGCGAGCCGACGTGGAGTTTTCTCTATCGCCGCATGATCCCGATACTCACGAGTGCCGGACATCGCGTGGTCGCTCCCGATCTCGTCGGGTTCGGTCGCAGCGACAAGCCCACGCGCACGAGTGATTACACCTACGAGCGTCACGTCGACTGGATGAGCCAATGGCTGATCGCGAACGATCTTCGCCACCTCACGTTGGTGTGTCAGGACTGGGGCAGCCTGATCGGTCTGCGACTGGTGACGGCGTTCCCCGATCGTTTCGATCGCGTGGTGTTGGGCAACGGCGGACTTCCGACCGGAGATCCCGAACCCAACGCCGCATTCAAGGCGTGGTGCGAGTTCAGCCAGAAGACACCGACGTTCGACACGTCGAAGATCATTCAAGGCGGCTGCGCGACGAAGCCTCTCGCTACCGAGGTGTTGGCTGCTTACGACGCGCCGTATCCGGACGAGTCGTACAAGGCGGGCGCTCGAATCTTTCCGACGCTCGTGCCGGCGTCACTCGACTATCCGTCGTCGAAGGAGAATCTGGCCGCGTGGGAAGTGTTGAAGAAGTGGACCAAGCCGTTCCACTGCGCGTTCAGCGACGGCGATCCGGTGACACGCAACGGTGAGTGGACCTTCCGCAAACAGATTCCGGGATGCGAGTACTCGGCGCACACCACGATCGTCGGCGCCGGTCACTTCCTGCAGGAGGATCGCGGTCCCGAGTTGGCGGCCTTCGTCAACAGCACCATCGCCTGAGCGCATCGGCATTCTGGGTCGACCGACAGATTCCACGCTCGCTTCACGTCGATCCAGATGCGCACGTAGTCGCATCGGTACGCGGTGTTGGTCGGTAGCCACTCGGCCGGATCTCGATCACTCTTCGAACGGTTGCTCGACGCCGACACCGCAATCAAGAAGAATGGTTCGCTGAGGTCGTTGGCGAATTCCTTGCGTTGGTCGGCCGTCCAGTTCCAAGCTCCCGAATCCCACGCCTCTTTCAACGCCACCACGTGGTCGATGTCGAAGCGCGAAGAATCCGTGGTCTCGGTGTTGTCGTAGATCGAGTACCAACGGCCCGTCAGGATCGCGCATTGCGAACCGGTCTGAACAGGCTCGAGTGATTCGGCGATCAACACTTCCTTGCGAGTCTCGCAACCATCGCCGTCGGCATCGATCCAGTGGCGGAAGAGATCGCGGTTGTAGCCGCTGGTGTACTCGGCTTCCACGCGCAAACCCACCGGATCGGCGGGCGGTGGCACGGTGGTCGGAA
>JBJTIO010000070.1:0-15692 GCA_046095045.1 Actinomycetota bacterium | reverse complement strand
ACGTACGAGTCGGCACCCATCTTGATCTCGGCCGGGCGCGCCTTGTCCGGTTTGATCACCGCCGGCGCCCCGACGGCGAGCGCGCCGGCGGGAACCTCGGTTCCGTTCAGCAACACCGAGTTCGCCCCGACCACGGCTCCGGTGCGCACGACGACTCGGTGCATGACGATCGAACCGTTGCCCACCAGCGCGCCGTCCTCGATCGTGCAACCCTCGAGGTGAACCATGTGGCCGATCACGCAATCGTTGCCGACCACCGTCGCAAAGACATGGGTGGTGTGGAGCACGCAGCCGTCCTGGATGCTGGTGCGTTCGCCGATGTCGATGTTGCCGTCGTCGCCGCGCAGCACCGCGCACGGCCACACCGAACTTCCGGCCCCGATCGTGACCGATCCGATGATCACGGCATCAGGGTGAACGTAGGCGTCCGGATGGATCACGGGGACGCGGTCCCCCAGGGCGTAAATCGGCACGAGCGAACGGTAGCCCGAACCACCCGAACCTCCCGATAGCGTGGCGAACCATGTCCCGCCGGATCGACATCGAACTCACGAGCACCCGCCCCGATGGAACGTGGACGTGGCGTGCCGCCGGAGCGCGCGAACCCAAGGGTGTTCTCGATGGGTCGATCCTTCCGACGGGCGCCAAGACCGGTGATGTTCTGAAGGTGGAAGCCGAGGCCGACATCGATGGCATGATGATCATCTCCGTGATCCAAGGTCGCCAGAAGGTGAGCAAGGTCGAGACCCTCGCCTTCATCGGACAGGACAAGCCGTTCGAGCCGGTCACTCAACAGTTGGCCCGCAAGCCCAAGGGTGGCGAGCGTCGCGGCGAAGGTCGGGGTGATCGTCGTGGTGATCGTCGTGGCGATGCCCGCGGTGAACGTCGTGGCGACGGTGAGCGTCGTGATGGCGGAGAGCGTCGTGGAGATCGCCGTGAGCGACCCGCCACGCCGCGTCGTCCTCGGTTCGAGGCCCCGCCCGAGCTTCCGCAGCGCCCCAAAGCCAAGCGCCTGCGAGCGAACAACACGAACCGCAAGTCCGTTCTCGCCGAGTTGCCGGAGAACCAGCGCTCGATCGCCGAACTGGCGTTGCAGGGTATGCAAACCGTGCGTCAGCGGTTGAAAGAGGCGAACGCCGCGCTCGCCGCCGAAGGCAAGCCGACCATGCCCGAGCAGAGCGTGTTGCAAATGGCCGAGAACCTTCTTCCCCGCTTACGTGTGGCCGACTGGCTCGACCGCGCCGAAGCTGCCAAGCGCGATCTCGCCCAACTCGATCTTCGCGATCTACGCAGTGTCGTGGCCGCCGCCAACGACGCCGTCATCGAACGCGCCGAGGCGTGCCGCGAACTCATCACCGAACTGAAGGCCGGACTCGTCACTCGCACCGAGGAGGAGTACCAGAACTGGCTCAGCGACATCGAGGCCAACCTTGGAGTCGGTCGTGTCGTGCGCGCGCTCAAGTTGGCCGGTCAGCCGCCCAAGGCCGGTGCGATCTTCCCGACCGAACTCGGTCGTCGTCTCGCCGAGTCGGCCTCGGCCAACCTCACGTCCGATGCGCTCACCGATCGGTGGGTCGCCGTGCTCGAAGCCGCGGCATTCACACCGGTCCGCGCGCAGATCACGATCACGTCGAAGCCGGACAGTCCGGCAGCGGAACTCACCAAGACCATCGAGCGTCTGGCCACGCTGCTTCCTCAGATCGCCACCGCGTTCGGAATCTCCGCCTCGGGTGGACATGCGCCCAAGCCGCTGCGACCGACGCGCCCGGCCAAGAAGATGCCGCCACGCCCACCGTCGAGCCCCGAAAGTCAGGTGGCGACCTCCGACACCGTCGCGGCGAACGAAGCACCCGCTGATTCCGATTCGTCGTCGCAAGACGCTCCCGCGACCGGCGAATGATCCACGACGGTTGGTGACGCCGTCCGCGCGGCAACTACCGTCGGACGCATGAGCGACATCGTCACATTCTCCGCCGAGGGCCGCATCGGCCTCATCACTCTCAATCGTCCCGACGCACGCAACGCCGTGAACGGAGACGTCGCCCGCGGGATGGAGGCGGCCATCGATCAGCTCGAGGCCGATGATTCCTTGTGGGTGGGTATCCTCACCGCGAACACCGACGGACAAGCCAAACCGGTCTTTTGCGCCGGTGCCGACCTGAAGGCGATCAACTCAGGTCAAGCCGGAGATCTCAACACCAAGCGAGGTGGATTCGCCGGCTTCGTCTATCGCGAACGCCGCAAGCCGATCATCGTCGCCGTGGACGGCCTGGCCACCGCTGGTGGTTGCGAAATCGTGTTGGCCGCCGACTTGGTGATCGCCACCACTCGCTCGTCTTTCGGGCTCGCAGAGGTGAAGCGCAATCTGATCGCCGGTGCCGGTGGTCTGTTCCGTTTGCCGCGCGCGATCGGTCAAGCCGCTGCGATGGAGGCGATTCTCACCGGTGAACCGATTCCGGCCGAGCGGGCGTACCACCTCGGACTCAGTTCGCGTCTCGTCGAACCAGGTCAGGCACTCGAGGAAGCCCGTCGTCTCGCGAATCAGATCACGGCCTCGGCTCCGCTCGCGGTCTACGCGAGCCGTCGCGTCGTGCTCGCCGCGGCCTACGAGACCGACGACAACCTGAAGAAACTGACCAACACGCTTTTCGCCGAGGTGATGGCTTCCGAGGACACCAAGGAAGGACTCTCCGCTTTCATCGAGAAGCGTCCCCCGAACTGGTCGGGTCGCTGACCGTCAATCGTCGATCGATCCGCAGACCGTGATACGGCGAGCGGTGATGCCGGCCCGCTCGTAGAGGTTCTTCGTCTCGCGATCCCCGGGGAGCGCGTTCCCTTCGACCCATGAGCATCCGAGTCGTCGTCCGACGTCGACGACGCCCGCGAGTAGGGCGTCACCGAATCCGAGTTCACGGGCCGAACTGTCGACGTGCACCCGCACGACCTCGATCACTCCCCCACGTTCGAGCCGCACGTTCCACGCGATGAAACCGACCACCACATCGTCGATGACGCCACCCAGGCATCGTTCGATGAAATCGGACATGTCTCGAATCGGCGGATTCTCGTGCAGCCAGGCTTCTCCACCTCTTTGATCGCGAGTGGCCGCACGGGCGGCCGCATCGAGGTCGATCACCGCCGCAGCATCAGCCACAACCGCGGCGCGCACCACGGGATCGACGCTCATCGCATCAACTGAATAACGGGCAGGTGTCGTCGCCCACCGGGCAATTGGGAGCGCCCTTGCGGACGAGCAGGAAGCACTGATTGCACATCCGCTCGTCGGCGCGACGAGGCTGGATGCCCGACTCGGCGTCGGCCGCCGACGGCGGCTCTTCCTCTTCTTCCTCTTCGACCTCTTCCTCGTCGTCCTCGCTGCGACCCTTGATACGGGCGTCGAGAATCACTCCGAGATCGGCCTCGACATCGTCCTCTCCGACGAGTTCTTCGTCCTCGTCGTCATCCTCGTCCTCGTCCTTCTTCGACTTCTTCGACTTCTTCTTGGCCACGGGCACGGGGGCTTCGTCACCATCGGCCCCCTCGTCGCTCAGGTCGCCGTCACCTTCGCCCTCTTCGAGGCCGAGTTCGTCGTCGATGTCCTCATCGAGAAGTTCGTCCGGATCTTCTTCCTCCTCGCCCTCTTCGAGAAACGAGTCGTTGTCGAGTTCTTCGGGATCCAGGATCTCGTCGTCGTTGCCTGCCATGACCTTCCTTGCCTCGTGCCACCCGAGGGTGTTGCGCGCGGATAATAGACACAGATTTGCTCCACCCTGATGGATACCCCCGTGACCACGGTCACTTCAAGGGTGTCAGCGGCCCTCCCGCTTGGCCTCGGCGCGCCGCTCGGACGCGAGGCGCTCGAGTTCGGGGGCCTCGACCGTGAGATGGGTCATCGCCTCGGCGATTGCACGATGCCCAGCCTCTTCGGCGATCAATCGATGCATCTCGAGGGCCACCCGGCGGTAGGCCGGATGCCCTTGGGGCGACGACCGCAACTCCAGCATGTGCATGGCTTCGCGCGCGTTGAACTGCATCACGTAGCGAACGCGGTACGCCATCGACACCGCGTATGCCGCCTGTTGCGGAAACTCGGGCTTCAGTGCGTCGTACAGACCGGCCGAACGAGTCATGACCTCGTCGAACACGTCGGCAACCCCGGCCTCATCGACCAGGTCGGGGCGGGTGTAACCATGGTTCGGCGTCAGCGCCTGCCATTCGATCGTCAGCAATCGGTGACGCTGGAGATCGCGGAATGCGCCGTAATCGGAGAGCACATCGAAGCGGTAATCGGTGCGCTCGAAGGCACGCCCGGGACGATGGCGACGGTTCTCACGATCTCCGATGTAGGCGCGCAGGATCGCGACCTTCTCGGCGTGCCCCATCCGACGCACCCGCTGCATGATCTGGTTCTCCGACAAACTGGTGTGTGAGTAACAGATCGCTGCGATCAGTTTGTCCTCACCCTCCGGATCGAAATCGGTGAGCACCACCGGCGCAACGTGATCGATCGGTGTTTCGGCGAAGAGTCCCTCGACCAATTCCGACGTGTTGTCGCGGGTCGACGACAGGTAATCGCTCCAGCGACCACCGCGATCGGCGATGTCGACGCGACGAAGGAAACTCGGAATGACCTTGCGCAGCTCCTCGAGCATCAGCGCCGCGTAGTGACGGGCCTCGGGCAACGGATGCGCGCGCATTCGAATCAACATCGACTCGAAGGATTGGCCACTTCCGTAGATTCCGACGTTCGACAACGAAGCCGCCGGAAGAACGCCTCGCACGGCATCGAGGGCCTTGGCCCGGGTCGCCTGACGGAACACGAAGTCACTGTCGGCCGGATCTCGTGCGACGGTGGCGCGAACATGCTCGGTCACCCGTTCCATGAGGATCGAATACGAGTCGAACATGCGGTCCATGTCGCCGACGTACCGCGTGCCAAAACGCGAGTTCAGGACCTCCAGATCGCGGTAGAACCTGTAACGCCCGGCGATGCGCGAGTCGTACGCGATGTACCGCGTGCTCTGCTCGAGGTAGCTGGCCAGTCGACCCCATTCGAGGATCTTGGTGAGCACGTTGGACGCTTGCTCACAAGCGAGGTGCACGCCTCCCAATTGGGCGACCGAATCGTCGCCGTACTCGAAGAAGACCTTTTCGTAGAGTTCCTCGGCCCGCTCGAGACCGATCGTGGCGTCGACGCCCTGATCACCGGCGATATCGAGGTCGCCGACGAACTCGTCGAGGAACAACCGTCGCAGACTCTTCGAACTTCGGCTGTAACGGGCGAAAAGCGCCCCCTTCACGACCTCGGGAAGGTTGACGAGGGCGAAAACGGGACCATCGAGGTTCGTGAAATACCGCCTCAGAATGTCGGCCTCCGCTGGGCTGAATTCCTCGGGCGCGTAGACCGTCACGACTCGTCACGCTAGTTCCTCGGACCGATGCGGACGGGGAATGCCCTAGGGCCGGGCCATCACGTCGACGGTCGAGGTCACCGCCGAGAATTCGCGTCGGACCTCGTCGAGGAGGGTGACGTTCCCCCAGAGGTCGACGATCGTTCTGGCCATCGCCTTGGCTCCGACGATGGCTGCCTCGTCGCCCGCCTCGGAGCCCGCGTGACGGGCGAATTCCTCGGTGTGGATCGCCACACCGTCCGGAGCGACCTTGATCATCGGATGAATCGAGGGCAGGAGATAACTGACGTTGCCCATGTCGGTCGAGCCGGTCACGCGGCGACCGATCGCATCCGGATCCCGCACCTCACGACCAAGAGCCGCCATGTTGGCGACGAACGCCGACACCATCGCGCGATTGTCCCTCACGTCGGCGTAAGCAACGTCGTCCCACGTGACGTCCATCGAGCACCCGCACGCGCGAGTGGCCCCCTCGAGGCAATCGAGAACGCGACTCTTCAGCGGCTGAAGCGTCTCCATGGTGTCGGAGCGCACGTACCAATTCGCCGCCGATCGACGGGGAACGATATTCGCTTTCTCTCCACCTTCGGTGATGATCCCGTGCACGCGTTCGGTCGGTCGGATGTGCTGGCGCAACGACGCGACATTCATGTACCCGAGCACGGCCGCATCGAGTGCATTACGACCTTCCCATGGCGCGGCGGCGGCGTGGGCCGCTCGCCCGTGATAGACGACGTCCAGCGTGTGAATGGCGATCGAATGCATGCGCAAGAGATCGGCGTCAGCGGGGTGGATCATCATCGCGGCGTCCCCGGAGCCGAACGCCCCGTTGCGCGCCATGTGGATCTTTCCGCCGCCACCTTCTTCGGCGGGCGTCCCGAGAATGCGCACCCGTCCGCCGACCTCACCCGCAAACTCGGCGGCCGCCAGACCGGCACCGAGACCGGCCGCGGCGATCACGTTGTGGCCGCATCCATGTCCGATTCCGGGGAGGGCGTCGTACTCGAGAAGGACCAGGATCTCCGGCCCGCGCTCACCGACGCGACATTCGAAGGCGGTGTCGACCCCATAGGCGTGCCGGGTGACCTGATGCCCGTTCTGTTCGAGGACGGAGGTCAGGAGATCGTGCGCGTGGTGTTCCTCGAAGTTCAATTCGGGATGAGCGTGGATCGATCGACTCACCTCGACGAGACGATCGGCCAACCGATCGACGACGGTGTCGACACGCTTTTTCGCTTCATCGATCATGTCCGAACCGTACCCCAACGACGAGTCTCCTACATCCACAACCAACCGGCATCGGGTCGAACTCGGACCTCGACCTCGGAAACTCCACGAACACGTCGACCATCGACGCGCACCACGAGATGGCGCCCCGCGAACGACGTCTCGGTGAGTGAACTCACGCTCAGCCCCGGATGCGGGAGATGAGTGCCCAACACCGACCGACGCCACGCCAACCAACGCTGTCGAGCACTCATACCCGCGCTCACCGACATCACCTCGAAGCGACCATCATTCGGATGACCCCTCGGCACGACGTCGTGCGAACGCAAATGCCCCACGTTCATCACGAAGTGCGCGGCACCGCGCCAACGTCCACCACGCCACCACGGTTGGCCGATCTCCACGTGTGCCACCGCGACACATCGTCGAGGTTCGCTCCCCACCCGAAGCATCACATCGAGAAGATCGACCGGAAGCTTTCGTCCTCGGGACCCGACTATCGGAGCGACCCGCGAACCGAGGGTGACCGCGACGTCACCTTTCACCGCGGCCACGGCTCGCCCGGCCGCAACGAGTTCGCAGGTCCGAGCGTCGTTGGTGGAGACCACGAGATCCGGGGGAACTTCGGTCTCACGACCCCAATCCTGACCGCGTCCGATCGTCATGTTTCGTCGACCCCCAACGTCGACGACGCGGCCACCACGCCACGAAGCAACAACTCGGCTCCGGCCGCCGCCGACCGTCGCGTGGACGGATTCGGTGCGATGAGAGCGATCTGTCGCAGCAGATCGATCAGTTGCTTCATCGTGCGCACGAAATCGCCACCCGAAAGTTCCTCTGCCTCCACGACCTCGGCGAATCCCTCCCCCACCGCCCACGCGTACGCGATGGCGATGTAGGTCGGATCGGGAGCACGATGCGGGTTGAGCGACGCGGCCGTCTCGATCGAGTTGATCTCGACACTCGTGGACGAGATACGCCGCCACTTCTTGCGTACCTCCTGGGACGGGAACCACGGTGCGGGCGGGGGCTCGCTCGACCGATGCTCGTAGACGAACACCGATGCCAAGGCGGCCGTCGATGCTGGGTCGAGATCATCGAGAAACCCGCGCGCGAGACATTCGGCGACCAACAGATCGGACTCGTGGAACGTTCGCGCCAAGGCCTCTCCCTTGTTGGTGAGCGACCATCCGTCGACGTATTCCCACTCCCGAAGAATTCGCAGAACTTTCTCGAACGTCCGCGCCACCGATTGACCCTTGCCGCGAACTCGTTCGCGAAGTTCGTCGACCTCGTGCGACAACCGGTCGGCCCGAGCAGCGGCTTTGAGGCGAGCCGCGAGATCCGGGTCGTCCTCGACCGGGTGTCGATCGGAATACGACGCCTCCTCGGCGAGCACGGCATCGGTGTTCCGCGCGTCCTTCAAGGATTCGGCGACGCGACGCTGGAAATCCGCACGCCCGGGAGCGTACGGAACGGGCAAGTCGACCGCCCCGAGCACCGTAGGAGGTGCCGTGAAGTCACGGGCCGACAAGGTGAGCGTGGCACGGCGCGCAGTCACCACCGTGATCTTGACTCCACCCGAACGATTGGCCGCCGACAGAACAGCGGCCCGACCCACGAATTTCCCTTTGCTCACGTGCACCACGTCACCGGGCCGAAGTCCGGAGAGGGCTCGTTCGATCGACCCTTCGTTGCGCAGGTTCTCGACCCCAGACATTCGCGCGCGGTATTCGTAGATGTCGCCGTACGGACTCTCGGCTTCGGCGCGCAACTGCTGCATCTGTTCGAGACGCTGGTCGAGACGAGCCTCGATCCGTACGACATCGCGGTCCGCTTGATACTGAGCGAACGAGAGGTTCAGGAGGTGACGTGCCTCCTCACTCGAATACGACCGCACGAGGTTCACCGCCATGTTGTACGTCGGTCGGAAACTCGAGGTGAGTCGAAACGATCGACTACTCGCCAAATTGGCGACCTGGTCGAAGTGCACGAAGGGGTTCCACAGGACGACGGCGTGTCCCCGATCGTCGAGACCACGCCGTCCGGCTCGTCCGGTCAACTGAGTGAATTCACCGGGAGTGAGGAACTCATGGTGTTCGCCCGTGAACTTCGAGAGCTTTTCGATCACCACCGACCGTGCGGGCATGTTGATTCCGACCGCGAGTGTCTCCGTCGCGAAGACCACTTTCACCAGACCCTCGACGAAGCACGCCTCGACGGTCTCCTTGAACGGGGGGACCATCCCCGCATGATGCGCGGCGATCCCGGCCTCCAGTTGGGCGACGAACTGTGGGAAACCGAGCACGTCGAGGTCGTCGTCGTCGAGATCGTCGAGTCGTTCGTGGATGATTCCCCTGATCCGATCACGCTCGTCGGGAGTGGTGAGTTCGAGTCCCAACTTCGAGCAACTGGCCGCCGCCTCATCGCACGCATTGCGACTGAAGATGAAATAGATCGCCGGCAACAAACCCTCGTCGCGCAATCTCTCGATCACATCGATTCGAGCCGGCGTGTACAGAACTCGTCGCGGACGCCCCTTCACCGAACCCCGACCCCGCACCCGATGACTCTGATCCTCCAATCGACCAGCTTCAGGATTCGGGCGACCGTCGACGATCGTCGGAAAGAGGTGCTCGCGCCCCGTCGTCTTGTCCCCGACCATGTAGAGATTCTCCAATTCGACCGGACGACGATCCTCGACGATGAAACGTGTGGGGCCCCTGACCGTCGTAATCCAATCCGCAACCTCGTTCGCATTGCTGACCGTCGCCGATAGACACACCAACCGAATGTGTCGAGGCAAATGGATGATGACTTCCTCCCACACCGGACCGCGATACGTGTCCTGGATGAAGTGCACCTCGTCGAGCACGACGCACACCACGTCGTTCAACGCCGCGGAACCCGCGTAGATCATGTTGCGCAGAACCTCGGTCGTCATCACAACGACGGGGGCATCCGGGTTGATCGCGTTGTCCCCGGTGAGCAAACCCACCTTGTCGCGTCCGTACAAGGTCACGAGATCGTTGAACTTCTGATTCGACAACGCCTTGATCGGGGCGGTGTAGAACGCCCGCCGACCGTCGGCGAGAGCCGCGGCGATGCCATACTCGGCCACCACCGTCTTGCCACTCCCGGTCGGAGCGGCGACCACCGTCGACTCGCCGGCATCGAGAACGTCCATCGCCTCGATCTGGAAACGGTCGAGGGGAAACCCGTGGTGGGCGATCAACTCGGCTCGGTCGCTCCTCACCTCGTCAGTTTGCCTCGTCGACGAGGTCCGACTCCGACTTTCGCTCCCTATTCGAGACCCGTTCGATGCCGAGTCGCGAGCCAACCGATCAGAATCGCGAGGAAGTAGAAAAGGACGAGCGGCACGGTGAGAAGACCAAGTGTGATCGGGTCACCCGACGGCGTGATCACCGCGGCCAAAACGACGATCGCCATCACCGCGACGCGCCACCCTTCGACCAGTTGTCGAGGACGCAGGACTCCTGCCAACTGCAAGAAGACGAGGAGAACCGGAAACTCGAACCCGACTCCGAAAGCCGCCATCATGAGACCGACGAAACTCACGTACTTGCTGATCTGAAACGCCTGCTGAACGTCGCTTCCCGACCAAGCGATCAACCATTCGAGACCTTTGTCGAGGGTGAAGTAGGCGAAGAAGCCTCCGACGACGAAAAGAATCACCGACGAGAGAATGAAGGGGATCGCGTACCGTTTTTCCTTTTTGTGGAGCGCTGGAACGACGAAGCGCCACACCTGCCACAGGACAACCGGCAAGGCAAGAATCAGGCCGCCGTAGAGCGAGATACGCAATCGGGCGTTGAATCCCTCCAGCGGGCCGAGCGTGAAGAAGTCGCAGTTGGTCACGAGATCGGGACGCCGTCGACACAGATCGTCGTAGGGCCCACGAATGAAACGAAGAACCGGATCATAAAAAGCGAGAACGATCATCATTCCAGCGAACACCGCGAGTGACGCGCGAATCACGCGACTACGCAACTCGGCCAGATGTTCGGTGAGGGTCATCGCCTCCTCGGAGCCGGCTTGCCGCAGTCTCTTGGAAAAGAGCGTTCTGATCCTCACGCTTCTTCATCCTTCGTGAATTCAGTCGGCGACGATTCGGCTTTCGCGGCCTCGTCGAACGTGGCTCGCGCCTCGTTCACCGGCTTCATCACGGCATCCTTGGCCAACTGGGTCGTCTCGCGAATTTCCCGCATTGGCTCGTCGAAGGCGCTCTTCAACTCGCTCTGGAATCCGGTGCTCATCCGCTTCAATTCGCCGTACACCCGACCGAAGCGCCGAATGGCTTCGGGCAACTTCTCGGGACCGAGCACGACGAGAGCCAAAAGCAGGATCACCACGATCTCGCTTCCGGACAGATTGAACACATCGTGAGTCTAGGGAGCAGCCTGCGGACCGCTCAGATCGGGTTGCTCCACCGCGACCGTGCCACAATGCCAGCGTGCAACAACAGAGGTTGCCCTCGCTCCTCGATCCGCCGATCGCCTTCGCCCACCGGGGCGCGCGGGCACACGCCCCGGAGAACACCATCGAGGCCTTCGGTCTGGCCCTGCGCCTCGGCGCCACCGGTCTCGAGAGCGACGTCTGGATCACATCCGACGGAATCCCCGTTCTTGACCATGACGGTGTCATCAAACGACGAGGACGACGAACTCTCATCAGCGATGTCGGTCGCGACGCCCTTCCACAGCACATTCCCACGGTGGCCGAATTCGTCGAGGCGTTGCCCGGCGACCATCACGTTTCGCTCGACGTCAAGGATCCGGCGGCGTTCCAACCCCTGATCGATGTCGTGCGTTCCACGTGCCCCGAACTCGAAACGAGATTGTGGCTCTGCCATCACGATTGGCGACTGGTCGCCACTTGGCGAGCGCACACTTCGGCCAAGCTCGTCGATTCGACCCGTCTCGCACGTATCAAGGAGGGCCCCGAGCGTCGGGCAGCCGATCTGGCCGATGCCGGCATCGACTGCATCAACATGCATCACACCGATTGGAGCGGGGGCCTCGTCACGTTGTTCCACCGCTTCGACCTCTGCGCGCTCGGTTGGGACATGCAACAGGATCATGTGCTCCGAGCCGGATTCCGCATGGGCCTCGACGGGGTGTTCAGCGATCACGTCGATCGCATGGTGGATGCCTTCGGCGCCGAGATCGGGGGGTGAGTCAGAGCCAGGCCCACGCCGACGCGGGCCAGATGACCACGAAGGCGCGTCCCCGAATCGCGTCCTCATCGATCTCATAGAAATCGCGACTGTCGAAACTATGCACTCGATTGTCCCCCATGACGAACACCATTCCGTCGGGGATGGTCCGCGGCGGCATATCGGTGTGCGAGCCGCAACGACTTGCGGGGTCGGCGGCCGACTGCTGAAGGGGATTCAGGTAGGGCTCGTTCAGCCGTTGGCCGTCGATGAACACCTCGCAGGATCGAATTTCGATGGTTTCGCCGGGTAGTGCAATCACGCGCTTGATCAGATCGTCGTGTCCGACTCCAGTCAGACGATCGAACACGACCACATCGCCTCGATGCACGTCGTGCAGTTTGTAGGACAGTTTGTTCACCAGAACCCGATCCTGGGGCATCAACGTGGTCTGCATGCTGGGACCGTCGATGTAGTACTGCTGAAAAAGAAAGAGCCGGATCAAAAGCGCGGCGATGATCGCTATCGCGACGACCGCGACCCACTCCCACACCGACCGAATCTGCTGACGGCGCCGCTCGAGTGGATCGGAGCGTGGAGACTCCCCCGTCGGTTCCTCGGACGAGTCGTCACCCTCGGATGAATCGATCGCGATCTCGGCGTCCATGCGGAGAACACCGTACACCGACGACTCACAGGGAAGCGATCAGACGTTCCACTCTCTCGTCGCGACTCTTGAACGGGTCCTTGCAAAGCACCGTTCTCTGCGCTTGATCGTTCAACTTCAGGTGCACCCAATCGACCGTGTAATCGCGTTTGCGCTCCTTGGCCGCTCGGATGAACTCGCCGCGAAGTCTGGCGCGAGTGGTCTGGGGCGGCGTGTCCATGGCCGTGAGAACGTCGACCTCGGAACAGATCGTCTCGACGAGACCATGTGCTTGCAGTTTGTTGAACAGGCCGCGATCGGTGACCAGATCGTGGTACTGAAGATCGATCAACTGCGCCCGCGGGTCGCCGAGGTCGATGCTGTGGCGACGACAGTACGAATCCAGAAGGCGATGTTTGATGACCCAATCGACCTCTCGGTCCAGTTTGAGCGGATCGTTCTCGATCGTCGAGATGCAGTGCTCCCACATCTCGAGGGCGCGTTGCTCCATGGGTGGAAAACCTTTGGTGTCGGCGTACTTCAGGGCGCGATCGAGATATTCGCGTTGGATGTCGAGGGCGCTGACCTCGCGACCATTCGCCAGGTTCACCGTGCGTCGGCAGGTCGTGTCGTGGCTGATGTCGCGTATGGCACGGATCGGATTCTCCAGGGTCATGTCCCTGAGCACGACCATCGGATCCTCGAGCATGCGCAGCATGCATGCCGTCGCACCGATCTTCACGAACGTCGAATACTCGCTCATGTTCGAATCGCCGACGATCACGTGCAGACGCCGAAAACGCTCGGCATCGGCGTGAGGTTCGTCGCGCGTGTTGATGATCGGTCGGCTACGTGTGGTGGCCGACGACATCGTCTCCCAGATGTGATCCGCTCGTTGCATGATCGAGTACACCGGTCCACGGGCGGTCTGAACGATCTTTCCCGCACCCGTGAAGATCTGTCGTGACACCAGGAAAGGGATCAGGACCGCTGCATGAGCTTCGGCGTCATCGGTGCGAGCGGTGAGGTAGTTCTCGTGGCATCCGTAGCTGTTTCCGGCCGAGTCGGTGTTGTTCTTGAAGAGGTACACCGTGCCCCGAATGCCCTCCTCGCGAAGTCTCTCCTCGGCCGACACAAGTAGTGATTCGAGTATTCGCTCCCCCGCCTTGTCGTGCACCACGGTCTCGTAGATCGAATCGCATTCGGGAGTGGCGTATTCGGGATGCGAGCCGACATCGAGGTACAGGCGCGCACCGTTCTCGAGGAAGACGTTCGAACTTCTTCCCCATGTCACGACCTTGCGGAACAGATACCTCGCCACCTCGTCGTGGCTGAGTCGGCGTTGCCCCTTGAGCGTGCAGGTGACCCCGTACTCATTCTCCAGGCCGAAGATGCGCCGCTCCACGCCCGCAAACTAGTTCCACGCCGAGACGGTGCGGCGATCGGGCCGACTTCGATCAGGCCAAAAGAGCGGCGACTTCGGCGTCGTCGAGACGACGGAAACAACGACGTCCGTTCGACCGCGACAGAACGGCGACCTCCGTGTCGTCGGCGGTCAGACCACGCTCGGGTCCGGCCAATGCGGCGACACACGCGCGCACGGCGGCGCCCAGATCGGCCGCCTTGTTCCACGAATCGGCCAAACGCTCGGCGATCGATTCGGCGTCTCCACCCAGCGCACACAAGCCGTCCTCGTCGACCAACGTGCCGTCGTACATGATGTGGAAGAGCTGATCTCTTTCCTGGTCGTCTCCGACCTCGGCGACGAGTATCTCGACCTCGAGGGGCTTCATCTCGTGCGTGAAGGTTTGCCCGAGAATCTGGGCGTACTCGTTGGCGAGACTGCGCGCCTCCACGTCGTCGCGCGAGTACTGATAACCCTTCACGTCCGCGTTGCGGACTCCAAAACGACGCAATTGGTCGAACTCGTTGTATTTGCCGACGCCCGCGAATCCGATGCGGTCGTAGATTTCACTGATCTTGCGCAACGTGTTGGATGTGTTCTCGGCAACGATCACGATGCCGTCGACGTATTGGACGGCCACCAACGCTCGTCCTCGGGCGATTCCCTTGCGGGCATAATCGGCCCGATCCTTCATCAACTGCTCGGGAGAGACGTAGAAGGGCTGGTTCACGACGCGCCTCCTGACCGCAACGCGCGTTGTTCAGCAACGAGCGCCTCGAAACGTGGAGCCAGATCACCGTCGTCGCGTCGGCGCCATCCGGTCGCATCGATCGTGGCCACGACGGGGTAAATCCCACGCAGTGCGTCGGCGCCGCCCGTTGCGGCATCGACGTCTGCCGCCTCGTACAGCGCGCGGCACGCCAGATCGATCGCCTGATCGGCCGACATCGCGGACCGATAGCCGACCTTCAACACGGTCGAGGCCGGGCCCCCGCCCGAACCGATCGCCACGAAATCGCGTTCCTCGTAGCGGCCACCCGTGAGGTCGAAGTCCCAGAGCCGTCCCGTGCGCCGCAACAAGTCGTAGCCGGCGAAGATCGGATGAACCGCCAGACCTTGCATCGCGGCCGGGAGATTCGAACGAACCAACTGCGATAGTTGATTGGCCTTGCCTTCGAGGCTGATCGGTCGACCATCGAGTTTCTCGAAGTGTTCGAGCTGCAGTTGGAACACCTTGATCATGTCCATTGCCGGTCCCGCGGTTCCGGCGATCGCCACACCGCTGTAGCGGTCGGCTTCTACGACCTTCTCCATCTCGCGGTTCGAGATCTGGTGTCCCATTGTCGCTCGGCGGTCGCCGGCCATCACCACGCCTTCGGCATAGCGAAGCGCGAGAACCGTCGTGCCGTGCGGAGCGATCGGCACCGTGCCGCCCGATTCGCGGGTGACGAATGGGTCGATTCCGACACGACGCAGCAGGTCGACGAAACTCGAGCCGGGATCGGCGTCTGGTCCGAACATCGGGACCACTCACTCACCACCCTTTTGGATGTACGACTTGACGAAGTCCTCGGCGTTCGATTCGAGCACGTCGTCGATCTCGTCGAGCAAATCATCGAGCTCGGCCCGTAGCTTGTCACCTTGATCGGTGCTCGCCGTGGACTCTTCGGTCACGTCCTCGGTGCGGTCGGACGACTGTTTCTGCTTGTGCACGCGTTCAGCCATGGCAACTCCTCGTCCCCATCCTGCCACCTGATCGGGCGGCCCGTCACCTTCAGGACCCGAGTCGTTCGATCAGATCGGCAATCGATGTACTCGCGTCGAGCA
>JBJTIO010000069.1:0-13490 GCA_046095045.1 Actinomycetota bacterium | reverse complement strand
ATCAGACGCAAACCCCCACGTCCGTCGAAGGACAACCCACTGCGCCCGCTGAGCAGGTCGCCGATCTGAGCGCCGACGAGATCGTGCCGCCACCCGCTGCCCAATCGCGCCCCCGAATCGTTCCGCAGTAAAGCGACGATGTCGTGCCGTGTCGCCAGCAAAGCCGTGTCGACATCGTTCGTGCGGGCCACCTCGCTGATCCACGCTGACACGAGAGTCACCGCGGGTCGTAAATGACGATCCAATTCCTCTCCGTCGGCGGCCGGAAGGTCGGCTTGTCGTTCTCGACCTCGGGCGACCGCCGCCAAAATCTCGGTTCCGATGGCACCGCGCGTGTGTCGGTCGTCGACCCCGCGCGCCTGACCGAGCTCGGCGAGAGACGACGGGTCGCGCTGCGCGATGCCGTGCATTGCGAGATCGGGCAGCACTTGTCGGGGCGGAATGTCGCTCGCCATCGCGCGCCGCTCTCGCCACTCGGCGACCGAGGCCAGAATTCCACGACTTCGAGGCTTCATGCCTCTCAGATCCTTCTGTCGCAACCACGCGTCGGCCGGATCGGCCGGTCCGGTGCGACGGGAGCGCAACTCCTCGCACGCATCGAGCGCCCAGTCGAGACGCCCCCTCGATTCCAATCGCGTCGTGAGTTCGTCGTGCAGTCGCAACAAATGCTCGACGTCGGACACGGCGTATTCCTTTTGTGCCACCGTCAAGGGTCGTCTCAGCCAATCGGTCAGGCGATCACCCTTGGGCAACGAGATCTTCAACTCGGAGTTGACGAGGGATGCAAGTGACGGCGTGGAATAGCCGAGGAATCCCGCCGCGATCTGAGTGTCGAACATCGCGGCGGGAACCACTCCGATCGCATGACTGAGCACGTCGAGATCCTGCTGCGCAGCATGAAACACGATCAGGTTCGAAGGTCCGAACAATTCGGCGAGCGGCGCGATGTCGACCGACAGTTGATCGACGATCGCCATTCCGTCGGACCACGCCAACTGAACGAGTGCCAACCGTGGGTAGTAGGTCCGTTCGCGATGGAATTCGGTGTCGAGAGCGATTCGGGGTTCGGACGAGAGACGCCCGATCAGCGCACGGAGATCCGAGTCGGTCTCGACCATCGTGAATTTCAACGAGGAGCCGACCCTTCGACCACATCGCGTCCGCTCATCACCCACGCCATGGTTCCACCGGCCACATTGATCGCCTCGACTCCGATGGAATCGAGCATCAGACAGGCGTTGGCGCTTCGTCCCCCGGCCTTGCAGATGACAACCGTTGATCCACCCTGCGGGTTGCGGCACTCTTCGATGCGGGTGGGTAATTCCGAGAGCGGGACATGGATCGCACCCGGCACGTGCCCGGACAGATACTCATCGGTCTCGCGCACGTCGACCAAGAAGGCTCCGGAACCGAGACGGCTCTCCAGTTCATTGACATCGATCTCGCTGAAGGACATTCCTCGAGATTACCGGAGGTCATCGGGACGATTGATGTTGCGAATCGGGTCACCGGGCAAATCGATCGCTCGTACGCGCAACACGTCGAGAGCGTCGAACACCGATCGCCGTCCGTCACGCAAAGAATGCTCGATGACGGAAGCCGCCTTCCCGCCCCACCAACCGAGGAGTGGTTGGGGCACCCCACCCGAGCGCGCGTGCGTCACGTCATGTTCGGGTGAACCGGCGTCGAGAAGGACCAACAAGCTCATTCGATCGAGCCCATGCAGGTCGACGGCAAAGACGAACACGGGATCCGCAATCTCCAAAGCTCGCCCGATACCACCGAGTGGTCCGAGTCCGGGAACTCGATCCGATTCGTGAGGGGCGTTCGCGAAGCGCGATCCGTCTCCGCCGATCAAGGTCACTGATTCGAACCCGCATTCCACCAGCAGATCCGCGACCCGTTGGTACGCCGGAAGTCCATCGAGCTCGAGGAGTGCCTTGTCGCGTCCCATTCGCCGAGACGAGCCACCCACGAGCACGCACGCGGAACGGGAGATCACGACCCCTCGGGAACCCCGGACGGTTCGAGTTGCAGAACGAAAAGGCGACAGCGTTCCGCCTCGTCGTTCTCCCCGATCACGGCCGCCATCTCCGCGAGACGCACGAGGGCAAGCAAGAAACCTCGGTTCGGCTCGTGCGACCATCGGACATACCCAGAACCGCGCCACCCGTTCTGCCGCAACGAATCAAGCCCTCGGTGATACGCGATGCGGTAGTAGGCGTACCTCTCGATCGGGTCACGACCATGATCCCCCAGGGCGACCCAAGCTTCGATGCAGCGCGGGTATCTCGCCACCACGTTCGAGAGCGCTTCACGGCTCCCCGCCGACTGTCGAAGTTCATGACGAATCGACGGATCGATCTCGGGCAGTCGGGTTTCCGGCGGACCCTGGGGCGACAAGTGAATGGCGCTGGACATGCGCGAATCGTAGTTGCTCATTCCCCATGCGCTTCGTTCCGTAGTCTCTCAGCATGAACCTGCTGTCGATTTCCATCGGTCAATTGGAGAACATCTCGCTCGCGGGAGCCGCCCTCCCCATCGTGATCGGCCTCGTCCTCATGAAGTTCGTCGCCAAAGCGATGGTCCGCACGGTGATCATGGTGATCGCGCTGGTTCTCGGTGTCGCGGTGTACAGCCAGCGCAGCGAGATCCAGTCGTGTTACGACGACGCCCGCGCCAGTGCCGCTGCGGGCTCGACCGAGGTGACCTGTTCGTTCTTCGGCCAGGACATCACTCTGGCTCCCTGAACGATCCACTCCGAAGTCGTTCGAGCAGTGGACCCACGAGCACGCGAGCGAATAGTTCCGGCTCCGTCGAGTGCGCGTTGTGTCGGGCCGCGTCCATCGGGACCAGCACCGAATCAGGAAACGATTTGGTGATCTCCTCGGCCGATCGAGCGAACTGCGGTCGACCTCCTCGGCCGTAGCCGGAGACGATCGGGCACCTCACCTCGCTCTGTGTCCAGGGGCAGCCCGCACGAATCGAGGTCATCTCCCCCACCAGTGCGACGCCTTCGGCTCGCCGTTCCGCACGGGTTCGCTCCGGTAGTCGATCCCAACGCTCCGAGCCGACGACTCGGCGCATGAACGCCTCCGCGGCATCCGAGGGTTGATCGGTCATCGATGCCGCGATCGATCCACCGGAATCCTTCGGCCACCATGGTTCCCAACTCATCGGGATCTCGTACAAAACGATGCCAGTGATCACCGATCGAACGCGGGAAGCCGTCGCCAATGCGACCACTCCACCCAAACTATGACCGACCACGATCGACGGTCTGTCCCCGATCTCCTCGACGAGATCATCGGCGTGAGTCGCGATGTCGAATGGCCCACCGACATCCCGTGATCGTCCGTAACCGCGCCGGTCGAAGGTGACGACTTCCCCGAATTCTCGAAGGTGCTTCACCAAACGAGCGAACCCGCTCTGTCGGTCCATGCTTCCGTGCACGAGCACGAACCGGAGCGGACCACCCTCATGGACGGTGCGGTGCAGATTCGGTCGGACTACGTGATCCGGGTTCACACCTGCTTATCTAGTCGGTCGTGGAGATCATCCTCGTACGTCACGCGATACCACAGCGTCGAGAGACCGTGGACGGTCCCGCCGACCCAGAGCTGGCCGAGGCCGGCCATCGTCAGGCTCAGTTGGCCGCCGAGTACATGTCCTACGAGTCGGTCGACGCCCTGTACTGCAGTCCGATGCGCCGCGCTCGTCAAACCGCCGCGCCGTTCGAACGTCTGCTCGGACGCGAGGCGGTGGTCCTCGATGGCGTCGCCGAGTACGACCGCAACAGCAACGAGTACGTGCCCATCGAGGAGTTGAAAGCGACTAACGATCCGCGCTGGCAGGCGATGCTCGATGGCCAGTGGCCACCCGCCGACGAGCCCGAGGAAGTGTTCAACGCGCGTGTGGTGGCCACGATCGAGGAACTCATCGAGAACCATCCTTCCCAGAAGGTGGTCGTCGTGTGCCACGGGGGTGTGATCAACGCGTACGCCTCGCACGTTCTGGGCCTCGAGGCCCAACGCTCGTTCTTCTACCCAACTACACGAGTTTCCATCGCTTCGCTGCGGCTCGATCCGGCGAGCGCAGCATCGTCACCTTGAACGAGACATCACACCTGCGGGGAACCGGGTTGCCGATCGGGCTGTTCCAGCGCTGACTTCGTCACGATAGAACAAGGGCATGACCGTCGACCACGACCTGCTCCGTCACCTCGACGCGTCGGTGTCGCCGGCCCACTCCACTCTTCACGCGTCGCGTCGTTTGACGGCGGCGGGGTTCGTCGAGGTGCCCTTTCTGTCGACCACATCCCTTCCCGATCGGGGATGGATTCGTTCATCCGGACTGCTCCTTGCCTGGAGCGGAACGAGCGGTCCCTTTCGGATCACCGGTGCCCACACCGACAGTCCGTGTCTACGTGTGAAGCCGCGTCCCGACACTTCGTCGGCGGGTTGGAAACAAGTGGCCGTCGAGGTCTACGGCGGGATTCTGAACAACTCGTGGCTTGATCGCGATCTTGCGGTCGCCGGACGTTTGGTGACCGCCGACGGCGAGGTCCTTCTGGTCGATTCGGTCGCACCCGTGGCGCGAGTGCCACAACTGGCGGTTCACCTCGATCGTGAGGTGAACGAACGCGGTCTCGTTCTCGATCGGCAGACGCATCTCACGCCGGTGTGGGGTCTGGGCTCGGCCACCGTTGGCGGGTTCATCGACACCCTGGCTCGTACGGTCGGTACCACCGTCGACGACATCGTGACCCACGAGCTCAACTTCTACGACGCCACACCGGCGCGCCTGATCGGCACCGACCTCCTCGTGTCGGGTCGACTCGACAATCAAGTCAGTTGCTGGGCCGCGATCACCGCACTCATCGCCACGGATCCTTCCGAGAACTTGACAACCGTCGTCGCTCTCTTCGACCATGAGGAAGTCGGAAGTGACTCCACGCACGGGGCGGGCGGTCCGCACCTGAGATGGCTTCTGGAGGCCTTGCACAAGAACAGCAAAGAGTCGTTCCGTGATCGCTGCGCCGCTTCGATGTGCGTCTCGGCCGACAATGCCCACAGCGTCCACCCGAACTACCCCGAGCGCCACGAGCCCGGGCACCGACCGATTGCGAACTCCGGGCCGGTGATCAAGTGGAACGCGAACCAGCGCTATGCGACCACGGCCGAGACGGCAGCAATCTTTCGCGCGGCGTGTCGAGCGGCGGGTGTGCCGACCCAGGACTTCGTCAGTCGAAACAACATGCCGTGTGGCTCGACCATCGGACCGATCACGTCGACTCAACTCGGGATCGCCACAGTCGACGTGGGCGTGGCCCAGTTGTCGATGCACTCCGCGCGCGAGATGTGCGGTGCGCTCGACCCCGATCTGTTGGCTCGTGCTCTGACCGCTTTCAACTCTCTCTGATCACGCGCGGCGCATCGCCTCGTCGAAGAGCTCCTGCAGGCGGGAGTGCAGAAGGGTCGACACGTCTTTCACTGCGGCCCGTGGCATCCGGCCATTGACGCTCTCGGGGGCCGCGATCGGTTCGCCGATGATCACGACGACTTTGTGCGGCCACATGAACTTGGCGCCCTTACCCATCGCGCGTTCGCTGCCGCCGATGCCAACCGGAATGATCGGCACGCCGGCCTTGCACGCGATGTAGGCCGCACCGTCCATCAGCGGTTCGACGATGGGGCCAGACTTTCGCTCCCCCTCCGGAAACAGAACCAAGGGCTCGCCGGATTGCAGAACGCCGATACCGCGCGTCACAGCCTGACGGTCGGCCGAGCCGCGCGTGACCGGGAACGCTCCCAACGCGGACAGAGTCCAGCCGATGCTTCGCTTCTTCCACAGCGAGTCCTTGCCCATGAAACGCATCCGACGACGGGTGCACGCCGAGGCGATCGGTGTGTCGATGTAACTGCGGTGAACGGGTGCCAACACGAACGCACCGCTCTTGGGAATGTTCTCCCGGCCGTGAATGCGCATGCGGCAATAAGTGAGAAGAATGAAGGTGACGAGCGAACGCACGAACGTGTAAAACGAACGACTCCCCCAGCCGTTCCCAGCGAGATACGAATCGACGTCACTCATGACCACGAGCCTCGTACATCGCGGCGATCTCGGCAACCACCTCGTCGACCGTACGATTTCCGGTGTCGACGATCACGGCGTCGGGCATCGTCAGGAGCGGACTGTCGACGCGCGTCGAATCCTTGTGATCGCGTTCGGCGATCAGGGCCTCCATCTCGTCCACGTCGCCTCCGACCTCGGCCACGCGTCGCACGGCCCGAACCCGCGCCGATGCGGTGAGATACACCTTCAAGCGTGCATCCGGGAACACGACGGACCCGATGTCGCGTCCTTCGATCACTCCGCCTCCACGCTCGTCGCCCCAGCGCCTCTGACGTAGCCGCATCGCCTCGCGAACCCCCGAGTTCGAGGCCACCGTGCTCACGGCCGACGTCACCTCGGGACCACGAATCTCGACCGACACGTCGACACCGTCGATCGTGGTTCGACCATTGGCAACGATGACGGAACACTGCTCCGCGATACGGCGCACCGCGTCGACGTCGCTCGGTGACACTTCGGACGACAGAGCAGCCTGAGTGACGGCGCGGTACATCGCGCCCGTGTCGAGATATTCGAGGCCGAGTTTCTTGGCGAGAGCCTTGGCGAGGGTCGACTTTCCGGCACCCGCCGGACCGTCGATGGCCACGACGCCACTGGTCACGACGTCACCAACTGGTTCCGAGCGGACGACCTTCGTCGTAGCCCGACGATCCTTGGACGCCCACGACCGCCCGCTCACGGAACTCGCCCATCGTGGAGGCTCCGGCGTAGGTGAACGAACTGCGAACTCCCGCGACGATCTGATCGATGATGTCCTCGACACCCGGTCGTTCGGCATCGAGGTACATGCGCGACGTCGAGATGCCCTCCTCGAAGAGCTCCTTGCGGGCGCGATCGAACATTCCTTCGGTTCGGGTGCGGTTGCGCACCGCACGGTTCGAGGCCATGCCGAAGTTCTCCTTGTACAGACGACCTTCGGGATCGCGAAGTGTGTCCGCCGCCGACTCGTAAGTACCGGCGAGCCACGAACCGAACATCACGTTTCCGGCACCGGCCGCCAATGCGAGCGCCACGTCGCGCGGATATCGCACTCCGCCGTCGGCCCACACCGACTTGCCCGAACGACGCGCCTCGTCCGCACACTCGAGAACCGCCGAGAACTGCGGACGACCGACGCCGGTCATCATGCGGGTGGTGCACATCGCACCGGGTCCCACACCAACCTTCACGATGTCGGCTCCGGCTGAGATGAGATCGCGAGTACCACTCGCGGTCACGACGTTGCCCGCGACGACGGTCGCTCGTGGTGCCGCGGCGCGCACCGCCGCAACGGCGTCGACCATTCGTGTCTGATGTCCATGCGCGGTGTCGACGACCAGAACGTCGACACCCAGTTCGGACAATCGACGAGCCTTCGATCCCGGATCACCGTTGACACCGATCGCGACGGAGGTCAGGAATTCACCCGACGCGTTGAGGGCCGGTCGATACAAGGTCGATCGCAGCGCGCCCTTTCGCGTGATGAGACCGCGCAATCGTCCGTCGTCCCCGATCACCGGTGCGGCGGTGAGACGATGCCCGGAGAGGCGTTGGAAGACATCCTCCATCGACACCCGCTCATCGACCGTGAGCAAATCGGTCGACATCACATTGTGCAGCTGCGTGAAGCGGTCGTAGCCCGCGGCATCGGCCTCGGTGAAGATCCCGAGAGGTCGATGATCGGCATCGACGATGATCACGACACCGTGCGCACGCTTGTGAATCAGGCTGAGCGCCTCGCCGACGGTGTCGGACGGTGCGAGGGTGATCGGGGTCTCGAACACCGGATGACACGTCTTTACGAACTTGACGACGTTGGCGATCACGTCGAGCGGAATGTCCTGTGGAAGAACCACCAGACCGCCGCGACGCGACACCGTCTCGGCCATTCGACGACCCGCGACGGCGGTCATGTTCGACACCACGATGGGAATGGTCGTGCCGATCCGATCGGTCGTGGCGAGATCGACGTCGAGACGGGAACCGACGGCCGACATGCTCGGGACCATGAAGACGTCGCTGTACGTCAGGTCGTACGGGGGTGGAGTGTCGCTCAGGAATCTCATGACGGTGTGATGCTGGGTCGTCTGGACGGCCGACTCAGGCTAGGGGGTATCTTGGCCGATGTGGGGAATCCGGTCGTCCTGGTGCACGGTTGGGGTGGCTCGTTCGCCTCGACATGGAAATCGAGTGGGTTCGCCGACCTGCTCGAGGACGCTGGACGCGACGTCCTCGGCATCGACTTGCTCGGTCACGGAACCGCCCCCAAACCCCACGATCCCGACGCCTATGCCGACCTCGGGGGTCGCATCATCGACAATCTCCCCGAAGGTCCGGTCGATGCCGTCGGGTTCTCGTTGGGGGCTCTGACACTTCTGCGTGTCGCCGTTGAACATCCCGAGCGTTTCCGCTCGCTCGTGGTGGCGGGTATCGGACGCAACGCGGTCGAAGCCGCCGATGCGGAGTCGCATGCCCGATTGGTTGCCGCACTCCAAGGAGACACCGACGACCTGTCGAATGACAACCTGTTGCGGCTCTTCGTGCAGTACGCCGAGCAACCCGAAAATGATCGTCGCGCACTCACGGCGGTCATGAAGCGTGAACGCTCCCCCTTCACCGAGAAAGAACTGTCCGGCGTCACGATTCCCGTCCTCATCGTCATCGGAGACGCGGATTTCGCCGGTCCACCGGAACCATTGGCGGCGATGCTCCCGAACGCGAGAGTTGTCACCTTGCGCAACTGTGATCACTTCGCGACGACCGAGAATTTCGGATTCTTCGACGCCGCACTCGACTTCCTCGGAGCACTCCCGGCGTGACCGCGAACAACCCACGGGTCGGCGAGGACGTCGAAAGAGCCGCCGAGATCCTCGGCAACGGTGGATTGGTAGCGATACCAACCGAGACGGTTTACGGACTTGCCGCGATCGCCCGCGACGTCGAGGCCGTTCGTCGCATCTTCTCGACGAAAGGTCGGCCCTCCGACCATCCCCTCATTGTTCACGTCCACGATGCTGCTGCGGCGGTCGAATGGGCCGCCGAGTGGGGCGAAACGACGGAGCGACTGGCGTCGCGATTCTGGCCCGGACCGCTCACGCTCGTCGTCCCACGGTCCGATTTCGTTCCCGATGTCGTCACGGGTGGGCGCTCCACGGTCGCCCTACGTGTACCCGATCATCCGTTGACCCTCGCGCTTCTGGCTCGACTCGGTGATGGTGTCGCCGCACCATCGGCGAATCGATTCGGCAAGGTGAGCCCGACCACTGCGACGCACGTGATCGACGATGTCGGTGACGATGTCGACTACGTGCTCGACGGAGGTGCGTGTCGACACGGGCTCGAATCGACGATCGTCGATTGCACAATCACCCCAGTGCAGATACTGCGACCCGGGGCGATCACAGCGGAAGATTTGATGGGAGCGTCCGTCACGGTCGGCGACACGACGGGACCATCCAGAGCGCCCGGAATGCTCGAGAGTCACTATGCACCGCGATGCATCGTGCGGCTGCACGAGTCGATGCCCACGACGGTGTCGGTCGGCCACAAGGAGGCCATCATCGTCGCCTCCGCCAATCCCATCGGATTCGCCCACGACATGTACGACCACTTGCGCCGTGCCGATGCCGAGGGGGTTTCGATCCTCCACGTCGTTCTTCCGCCGAACACGGGAATCGGTGTCGCGATCCGGGATCGGTTGACGAAGGCTGCCGCCAGTCGTCAGTGATCGACACCGAGTTGGTTGATCTCCTGCACGAGGAGATCACGAACTCGTTCCGCATCGGCCCGGCCGTCGACGATCAACGACACGGTGCTCGCACCCGCATCGGGCACCAACTCGGCCCGACACCACGAACGCTCGCCGTCGCCGTGGGCGATTGCGAACTCGACTAGGTAGGGCGGGTCGTCATCGAAAACCTCTCCAATCGTCGACACAGCGATCAGGAGTACCTCGTGGGCGACCACAGGTAGTGCCTCGACGACGAACGACGGTCGATCGACGTCGTGACGCGACTCGCCGCTCGGCGTCGGACGCGAGTCGCCACACGATGAAGGGCGCGGGTCCTCGGCGTGCGGAATCGAAACGTGATTCGGCTCCATAGTCAGCAAACGGTCGGCTGCGGCGTTGATCGCCGACATCAGACGAGCGTCTCCTCCACGATCTGGATGATGAACGAGCGACAATCGGCGTCGCGCCTCATGAACGTCGGAAGTAACGAAATTCGGGTCGAGACCGAGCAGGACTCGGTCGTCGTCGATCGTCACTTCGGCCCCGCCGATGTGTGTCGCGTGCCGTCGGGGTCGATCGCCCAAGTCGCCGGAGAATCCCACGCGTCGTCGAAGACCAACTCACCAACGGGTCGCCGGCGCACCGGACCATGACCTCCCACCGGGCGACCCAGAGTGATACACGCCGACAACGCGACCTCGGCTGGTATCCCGAGCAGTTCGCGCAACTCGCGCTCGACCGCCAAGTGCCACATCGTGAGCGCACCCCCGTATCCCAAGGCGCGGGCCGCGAGAAGAAGGTTCTGGCACGCTGGGTAAATCGACGCTCCCTCGGTCGAATTCTCCGCTCGGTATCTCACCAAACATGCCAGAACAACGACGGGCACCTCTTCGAAGTGGTCGACGTAGTGCTGCATCGCGGATCGTTGTCGGGCCTTGGGTGAATCGGGATTCGCCCCGCTGCCTTCGTCGTATCCGTCCGCCGCTTTCTTTGCTGCCCATCCCGCGCGGAATGCCTCACCGAGAAGTGACTTGGCGCGCGACGCGTTGTCGCCGTCGGACAACACGACGAATCGGAAGGGTTGACGATTCGATCCGCTGGGCGCGCGCGTCGCATGCCACAGGATCGTCGCCAGATCGTCCTTTGGGATCGGTGACGCTTCATAACGACGGATCGTGCGTGTCGAGGCGATACCTTCGAGCAAACCGACGACGTCGTTCGTATCCATCAACGGCCCGTGAAGTTGGCGGGTCGCTTCTCCATGAACGAGGCGACCCCTTCCTTGAAGTCCTTCGTGCGGAACAGCGGCAACAACTGAAGGAAGACATGGTGAATGTTCTGCTCGAACGTCTCACTCTCGGCGGCACGCATCATGCGCTTGATGGCGCGCACCGCGAGCGGTGCGTTCGCCGCGATCTCACCCGCCATCGCGTAGGTGAAGTTCGTCAACTCGTCGGCCGACACGACATGGTTGACGAGTCCGAGACCAAGAGCTTCATCGGCGGTGAGAGTTCGCCCGGTGAAACAAATTTCGGCCGCCTTGGCATAACCGACGATGCGGGGAAGCAACCATGTTCCACCGCTCTCGGGAAGAATGCCCCGCTTGGCGAAACCAGGAGCCAACTTGGCCGTCGCCGAGGCCACGCGAATGTCGCACCCGAACGCGAGGTCGAGTCCGTATCCGGCCGCGCCTCCGTTCAGACACGCGATGGTCGGCGTGTCGAGATTGTGCAGCACCACGGGCGGGGCGGTGCGTAGATCGAACTCGGCCCCCATGTCCCCGCCGCTGTCGAGCACCCCCAGGGCTTCTTTCTGTCCCATTTGGGCTGCCAGGTCGAGGCCGGCGCAAAAGGCCCGCCCCGCGCCGGTGAGAACAATGCATCGCACATTTCGGTCGCGATCGGCCCGGAGCAACTGGTCGGACAGTTCCTCCAGCATGGCGCCCGAAATCGTGTTCATTCGGTCGGGTGCGTTGAGGGTGATGGTGGCGATGTGATCGGCCACGTTGAGGAGCACTTCGCTCGATGCGTCGGTCATGCCGACACGGTAGTCCGTGACCGAAATGTCGCCGGAGCCGAGGTCATTTGGTGCCCGAACACGGGTATCGTGACGGCTTCCAACCAATGGGGCACCCGCCCCGTATCTCCATAGGGGGAGAAACAATGCAGAAGACCAGCGCACGTCGCTTTGGTGCCCTGCTTGTCGGACTCGCACTCGTGGGCGCTGCTGCCTGCGGTGGAGACGACGACTCGGCTCCGGCGACTGAAGCACCGTCCACTGAGGCCCCGAGCACCGAAGCTCCGACCACCGAGGCTCCGGCCGCGGGCGGCGAGCTGCAGGGCCTGAAGGGCACCACCCCGCTCGTCGAACTCTCCGACGAGTGGAAGCAAGCCATCAGCGACTTCTGGGTCGCCGAGGGCAACGAAGCGCTCAACGACTGGAGCTACGCCGCGGAATCGTTCGACTCCGTCATGCTGATCGCTCTGGCCGCCGAGCAGGCGCAGACCGACGGATCGGCGCTCGCCAATGAGATCGTCGCCGTGTCGAAGGACGGAGAAAAGTGCTCCGATTGGCAGACCTGCGTCGACCTCATCAAGGCCGGCACTGACATCGACTTCGACGGTGTGTCGGGTCCGAACACGATGAACGGCAACGGCGAGCCCCTCGAGGCCTCGTACGGCGTTCTCAACTTCGGCGCTGACAACCGTATCGACGACTCGCTCACCACCTTCATCCCCGCTTCGGCGCCCGAGTCGGCTGTGAAGCCGCTCGCCACCGCTGGCGTGGAGCGCGAGGGTGACGGCGTGCTGAAGCTCGGCGGACTCCTGCCCGAGACCGGCTCGCTCGCCTTCCTTGGTGCGCCGATGATCGCCGGTGTTGAGTACGCCGTCAGCATCATCAACGAGGCCGGTGGCGTCCTCGGTCAGCCGGTCGAGTACTCGCCCGGCGACTCGGGTGACACCAGCACCGACACCGCCAGCGTGACCGTCGACCGTCTCCTCAGCGAGAACGTCGACGCCATCATCGGCGCCGCGTCGTCCTCGGTGTCGCTGACCGTCATCGACAAGATCACCCAGGCGGGTGTCGTCCAGTTCAGCCCGGCCAACACCTCGCTGAAGCTCGTCGACTACGCCGACAACGGCCTCTACTTCCGTAACGCTCCCCCGGACGACCTCCAGGGTGCGGTGCTCGCGGGACTCGTGGCTGAAGACGGCAACGCCTCGGCGTACATCCTGGCCCTCGACGACGCCTACGGCACCAGCCTTGCTGATGTCGCAGAGGCCGTTCTCGGTGACTCGGGTGTCGAGGTCCTCGGCAAGAAGATCTACGACCCGGCTGCGACCTCGTTCGACGCCGAAATCGCTGAGATCGTCGCCGCCGATCCGGACGCCATCATCCTGATCTCGTTCGACGAGGCCAGCCGTATCCTGCGGACCATGGTCGAGAACGGCATCGGTCCGAACACCAAGGCTGTCTACGGTGTGGACGGCTTCATCGGTAACGCGCTCGGCGAGAACTTCGACGCCGGCATGTGATCCAGTAGTTCCTCGGAATTGGAAGGGCCCCCGGGAAACCGGGGGCCCTTCTCTATTCCCCGACACCTTCTGGTGGAACTGGTGACAGTTGGTCGACGGGGTCGGCGGGC
>JBJTIO010000068.1:0-3870 GCA_046095045.1 Actinomycetota bacterium | reverse complement strand
GGTGCCACGCGAGAGGTATTCCTTCACGATGTCGTTCTGCGTCGTGCCGCGCAAAGCGCCGCGAGCGACACCTTGTTCCTCGGCATTGGCGACGTACAACGCGAGCAACCATGCGGCGGTTGCGTTGATCGTCATCGACGTATTCATCTGGCCGGGTGGAATGCCATCGAGCAGCGTGCGCATGTGACCGAGGTGTGCAACCGGAACGCCGACCTTGCCCACTTCGCCGGCGGCCATCGTGGAGTCCGGGTCGTATCCCGTCTGGGTCGGGAGATCGAAGGCGATCGAGAGACCGGTCTGACCCTTGGCCAGGTTGGTGCGGTACAACTCGTTCGACGCCTTCGCGGTGGAGTGCCCCGAATAGGTGCGCATCAACCACGGTTCGTCGCGCTTGGTGCCCGGTGCGTCTGCCATGTTCTCAGTCTGTCGGGAAAATCAGCGGTTGCTCGCCTCGGCGAGAAGAACGAGGTAATCGATACGAGGGACATTGACGGCTCCGAGCGACGCCAAATGCGGGGTGGTCCACTGCACGTCGAAGAGCGACATTCCCGCGGCTCGCATCGTGGCAGTGAGGGCCCACAGCGCCACCTTCGACGCGTCAGTACGGCGATGGAACATGCTCTCCCCGGCAAAGAAGCGCCCGATCCGCACACCGTACGTTCCACCGACGAGCTCGCCCTGCTCGTACACCTCGCACGAATGAGCCCAGCCGAGACGGTGTAGACGCGTGTACGCCTCGATGAACTCGTCGTCTATCCAGCCGTGTTCGCGCTTGCGATCGGCGCACCCGGTCATCACGTCACCGAAGCGAGTGTCGAACGAGACCGTGAATCGCTTGGCGCTTTTGCGCAGCGATGCCGACACATGAAACGCGTCGAGGGGAATGACGCCGCGTGAGACGGGGCTGAACCAACCGAGGCGACCACGACCGATGGGCATGGGGAACAAGCCGTGCGCGTACGCGTTGATCAGAGTGCCGGTGTCGAGATCGGCTCCGATCGCGATCAGGTCGTCGTCGCCCCAATCGACGCTGGAGAAATCCCAATCGGTGGTCGGACGATCCGGTTGTGGCGCACGAAAACGCTCGACGTGTTCGTCGAGCACGGGCCACTCGGCGGACATTCGATCAGTACGTGTAGAAGCCGGCCTTGGTCTTGCGACCGAGTTGACCGGCGGCGACCATTCGTCGCAACGTGGGCATGGCCGCGTAGTTGGGATCGCGGAACTCGTTGTAGAGAGCGTCGAGGATCGCGAGCGAGGTGTCGAGGCCCACGAGATCGAGCAGAGCGAACGGACCCATCGGGAAGTTGCAGCCACCCTTCATCGCCGTGTCGATGTCGGCCATGTTGGCGGTGCCCTGTTCGAGCATGCGCACGGCGTTGTTGAGATACGGGAAGAGCAACGCGTTGACGATGAAACCGGCGCGATCTTTCACCTGCACCGGCTGCTTGCCGCAGGCTTCGGCGAACGCGGTGGCGGCCGCGATGGTGTCGTCGCTCGCCGACAGCGGGCGCACGATCTCGACGAGGGGCATCGCCGTGGCGGGGTTGAAGAAGTGGATACCGCAGACCAACTCGGGTCGACCGGTGCACATGGCCAACTCGATGACGGGCAATGTCGAGGTGTTGGTCGCGATGATCGCTCCAGGCTTGACCGTTTTGTCGAGTTCGGCGAACAACGCCTTCTTGGTGTCGAGATCCTCGACGACGCTCTCGATGACCAGATCGCAGTCGGCGAGCTTGGACAGTTCGCTGACCGCGGTGATGCGACCGAGGATCGCGGCCTTCTCGTCGTCGGTGAGACGACCCTTCTCGACCTGCTTGGCAAGACCCTTGGCGACGGACGCGACCATTGCGTCGGCGGTGGCCTGGCTGCGCGAACGAACGATGACGTTCATGCCACCGCGCGCGATGACCTCGGCGAGGCCCGAGCCCATGATTCCGGATCCAACGACTCCGACGGTGGAGATGGCCATGTGTTTGCTCCTTGCGTGTGCGAGATTTTGCGCTTCATTGCATAGTAGTTACCGATTGGTAACCACCGACAAGTCGGGATTCACCGACGCCCAATACGATCGATCGAGTGATCGACCACCCCGACCGCCTCGTTCCGCTCGAGGCGGTGCACAACTTTCGTGACCTCGGCGGGTACGTCACCTCCGACGGTCGGCGGGTGTCGTGGCGCAAGGTGTTTCGCGCCGACGGGTTGTATCGCCTCACCAAGAACGACGTCGAGACCTTGCGCCCGCTCGGCTTACGAACCGTGATTGATCTGCGCACGGCCGAGGAGTTGAACGAGCGCGGCACGTTCCCGGTCGCCGATTACCCGGTCGACTTTCACCACTTTTCGATCATCGATCGCACGTGGGACATGGAAGAGGCGCGACAGTGGGCCGATCAGCAGAGCGAGTTCCTGCGCGGGAAGTACCACCTGATGTTGCAGCAAGGTGGTCACTACGTCGGTGCCGCGTTGCGCGTGATCGCCGACGCTCAGAGTGTGCCGGTCGTGTTCCACTGTGCCGCGGGTAAGGATCGCACCGGTCTCGTCGCGGGATTGCTGTTGTCGGGCTTGGGGGTCGACGATGCGACGGTCGTGGCCGACTATGCGTTGAGTCACGAAGCCGGAGAGCGCACTCGTGAGTGGGCCGTCACGGCGGCACCCGAACTCGCCGAACGATTCACCACGATGCCGGCGGTGTTCCGTGCGGCGCACCCCGATTCGTTGGCTGGCGTTCTGAGCGATCTCCGTGAACGTCACGGCGACGTGCGCTCGTACTGCGCGACCATCGGCGTCACCGACGATCACTGGCGAGCCTTGGAGGCGCATCTTCTGGTCGACGCTTGATGGCGTACGCTCGGATCATGAGCGAATCGAAGGGCACGATCGTTTTTCAAGGCGGAGGCGCTTTCACGGCGCACGACGATCTCGACCGTCGGCTGTTGAAAGACGGCAAGGTGAAAAAGGTGGTGGTGTTGCCGACCGCCGATGCGTTCGAGCGCCCCGAGGTGTTGGTGACGGCCGCGATGTCGTGGGGCGAGCGACTCGGCGTGGAGATCGACGCGTTGATGGTGATGCGCCGAGTCGAAGCAATGGAGAACGACGCCGCCGAAGTAGTGCGAGGTGCCGACGCGGTGTGGTTGGTGGGCGACAACCCGATCCACTTGCGCAGTGTCATCAAGGACACTCCCGTGTTCGAGTCGTTGCATCACGTGCTGAAGCACGGTGGTGTGGTCGTCGGAGCCGGAGCACCGGCATCGGCTCTCTGCGATCCGATGATCGACCCGCGTGGCGGTGCACTGGCGCTCGGTCTCGGTCTGGTCACCGGGATGGCGGTGGTGGCCAACGCCGAGAAGGTGACACCCGATCGTCACGCTCGCACGAAGAAGTTGGCGAACGTTCCGGTGGTGTTCCTTCCGTCCTCGTCGGCGCTCGTGCACCGGGGTGGGCAGTGGGAAGCGATCGGTCCGAACGAAACCATCGGGACGCTTCCCGGCTGATCAGTCTGTTGGTCGAGACCGATACCGTTTTGTCCATGACCGACCTGCGCATCGGTGTGATCGGCACCGGCATGATGGGGTGCGAGCACATTCGCAACGTCAACGCCCTGCCCGGCGCAACGATCACCGCCGTGAGCGATCCGAACGAGACACCTTTGGGGTGGGCGCGCGACAATCTCGGTGAGCGAGCCGACACGGTTCACTACTTCGGCGATCACCGCGACCTTCTCTCGTCGGGTCAGGTCGATGCCGTGATCGTGGCATCGCCGAATCACACGCATGTCGATGTGTTGCGCGACGTGTTGGCGAGCGACGTTCCTGTGCTCGTCGAGAAGCCGATGTGCACCACCGTCGACGACTGTCGGATCGTTGT
>JBJTIO010000067.1:0-21774 GCA_046095045.1 Actinomycetota bacterium | reverse complement strand
CGATCGTGATGGTCACCTCTCGTGCCGACACCCACGACGTGGTGGCCGCCCTCGTAGCTGGTGCCGACGACTAGCTCACCAAACCGTTCGCTCCGAAGGAGCTGTCGGCGCGCATCCGTGCTCTGTTGCGCCGCGCCCGCCCGGCGCACCCGGCGCACCCCAAACTGATCTTCGGCGACCTCGAGATCGTTCCCGACGAAGGCAAGGTGCTGCGGAACGGAACCGAGATCCACCTCACCAAGACCGAGTTTCGCTTGCTGTGCGAACTCGGTCAGAACCCCGGCAAGGTGTTCAGTCGCGAGCAGTTGCTCGATCACGTGTGGGGCTACGGCTACTTCGGCGACGGACGTCTCGTCGATGTGCACGTGCGCCGTCTGCGAACGAAGGTCGAACTCGATCCGGCCAATCCGCGACACGTCGTCACCGTGCGCGGCCTCGGGTATCGACTGCAGGCCTGAGGGCGATGGATTCCGTCGCCGACGCACGGACGACCCGTCCGAACCGACGCGGCATTCGTCGTTTCCGCCCCGTCGGTTTGCGCACCCGCATCCTGCTCACCTTCGGTCTCGGCAGCCTCGCGCTGTCGGCGTTCCTCGCACTGTCGACGTACAACTTCACCCGATCCAACCTCGTCGACGAACGCGAATCCCGAGCGGTGGCCGAGATCCGTCGGAACGCCGAGAGATTGCAGGCCGACCTGGCGTCGAATCCGACCAGCGTGCAGTCGGCGATCGAGCGACTCGGCGCCCAACGACCACTCGTTTACTTTCGAGGAACGTGGACCGGCGATGACGCACGCTTCTCCTCCACCGCGATCCCCTCGTCGATGCTCTCCAAGGTGATCGATGAACGCGAACCCTCGTTGATGCGAACCGAGGTCGATGGCGAACTGGTCGTTCTCGTCGGAGTGCCGCTGAGCGAGGTCGACGGCGGGTACTTCGAATTTCCCACGATCGACGATGTGCGTTCGACGGTCAACAGCGTGGGACTCGCCTTGGTGTTCGCCGCCGCCATCACGACTCTGGTCGGGATCGTGCTCGGAGCGATCGCGGCATCGCGCGCGGTGCGCCCCCTCGTCGCGGCGAGCCAAGCCGCGCAGGCGATCGCCGGCGGTCGACTCGACACTCGCCTCGTCGAATCGAGCGATCCCGACCTGGCCGCACTCACGACGTCTTTCAACGAGATGGCCGCTGCTCTCGAATCTCGTGTCGAGCGCGACACTCGATTCACCTCCGACGTGAGCCACGAACTTCGATCGCCGTTGCAGACCCTGAAGGCCTCGGTCGAGGTGATGCAGGCGCGGCGCGACGAAATGCCCGAGCGGGCGCAGGCGGCTCTCGATCTTCTTGTCGCCGACGTCGCCCGATTCCAAGGGCTGGTGGAGGACCTGCTCGAGATCTCCCGTCTCGATGCGGGAGGCGTGCGGCTCGTCGTCGAGGATCTGCTCGTCGGAGAGTTCGTTCGACAAGCCGTCGGAATCAGCAGCGCGGCCGAGACCCCCGTGCGTGTCGCGGCCGATACCGAGGACGTCATCATCCGTGGCGATCGTCGCCGTCTGGCACGCGTCATCGCCAACCTCATCGACAACGGTCGTTCGTACGGCGGTGGCGACATGGAGATCGACGTTCGCGTGCCCGACGACGAGGAACCACCGACTCTCGTGCGCATCAGTGTCGAGGACCACGGGCCCGGAGTCGCCGAGAATGAACGAGAACTCATCTTCGAGCGATTCGCTCGCGGCGGAGTGGCCGGACGACGCAGCGGCTCCGAAGGAGCCGGGCTCGGTCTCGCTCTCGTCGACGAACACGTGCGACTCCACCGCGGCCGCGTGTGGGTCGAGGATCGCGCTGACGGCACACCGGGTGCGCGTTTCGTCATCGAACTTCCCGCGGAGCGAGCATGAGAAAGTTCCTTCCTCTGCTCACTCTGGTGGCGATCCTCGGCGGAGGTTGCGCCGTCGAGTCGGAGTCGACGCCGCGACCGATCGCCGGCGATCCGATCACCGATCGAAATGCGGTGTCATCCCCCGCCGAGGAATCATCGGGTGTCGGTCGCATATTCCTTCAGATCTCCGACGCCACCGATGCGTCGAACCTCGTATCGGTGCAGCGCGACCTCACCCTCGATCCGGCGGTCGCCGTTCGTGTGCTGCTCGATGGCCCGAACGACGACGAGCAGGGATCCGGGCTGCGCAGCGCGATCCCGCGCGACACCCGAGCCAACTCGGTGCGATTCACGTCATCGGGCACCGTGCAAGTCGACCTGAATTCGACGATCTTCGACGCGACCGGAGACGACCTTGTGACCGCGATCGCGCAACTCGTCCTCACCTTGTGCGAACTCGAGGGCGTCGAACAGGTCATCCTCTCAGTCGATACGAAGAGTTCCGAGTGGCCACGAGGTGACGGCACCCTGACGTCTCGGCCCCTCACCCCCTTCGACTTTCCCGGTCGTGCCATCAGTTCGCAACCCGACTATCCGACGGTGATCGAAGAACCCGCGTCCTGAGACTCGACTCGCGATGTCGCGCACCTTGAGCCGGTCCGCTCATCGTGCGACAATGACGAATGGCTTGGGATCCGACTCGAACCGTCCCGTGGGGTCGACTGGTGCGCGAATGGCTCGTGTACGTGGTGGTGATGGCGATCGTTTTCGTCCTTTTCCTGCGCGACTCCGTCAGCGTCGGTTCGGTCGTTGGCCTACTGGCGTCGCTACCGATGTACTTGCTGGCCGGCTTCGTTCTGGCCAAGTTCGGCTATCAGCGCAAGACCTTCAAGGATCTGCGCCAAGCTTCCCGGCCCGCACCTTCGCCTTCTCCGACACATCATCGCTCGGCGCCGGCGCGCACGAGTCGCACATCGACCGGACCGTCGCAGCATCGACCCAACAACAAGCGCAAGCGACGATGAGCGACGACTACGTTCTGGCGATCGATGCCGGCACCACGGGCGTGCGATGCCGTGCGGTCTTCGCCGACGGTCGTCCGAGTGTCTCCGCCTACCGCGAGTTCACCCAGTATTTCCCCGAGCCCGGATGGGTCGAACATGACGCCCGAGAGATTTGGGACGCGGTCGCGATCACCTTCGCCGAGGTCGTCGAACGCGTGGGAATTCCCGCCGCCATCGGCATCACGAATCAGCGCGAGACGGTCGTGGCCTGGAATCGACGCACCGGCGAGGTGCACGGTCGAGCGATCGTCTGGCAGGACCGGCGCACCGCGTCGATGTGCGAGAGGTTGCATGCCGACGGACGTCTCTCTCGGGTGCGCGCCCTCACCGGCCTCGTTCTCGATCCGTATTTCTCGGGCACGAAGATCGCCTGGATGATCGCGAACGGAGTGCCGAACGATCCCGACGACGTGTTCGGAACGATTGATAGTTGGGTGCTCTGGAACCTCACCGGTGGACGAGTCGTTGCCACCGATCCGTCGAACGCGAGCCGAACGATGCTCTTCGACATCACATCTCTTGCGTGGAGCGACGAACTCGGCGAACTCCTCGGCGTCGATGTCGCACGACTTCCGGACGTGATGGCGTCGAGTGGTCGATTCGGAACCACCGACGCGGTCGGTTTGCCCACGGGCGTACCCATTTCCGGAATCGCCGGCGATCAGCAGGCCGCTTTGTTCGGCCAAGCCTGCTTCGCGCCCGGCATGGCCAAGAACACGTACGGCACGGGCAGCTTCGTTCTGATGAACGTCGGCGAGAAATGTCCCGAACCCTCGACCGGACTGTTGACCACCGTGGCTTGGTCGCTTCGTGCCGCCGATGGTTCGGTGCGCACATCGTGGGCCCTCGAAGGTTCGATCTTCGTCACCGGCGCCGCGGTGCAGTGGTTGCGCGATGGTCTCGGTCTCATTTCGTCCTCGTCGGAGATCGGTCCTCTCGCCGAGTCGGTCACCGACAGCGGTGGCGTGTTCGTCGTGCCGGCCTTCACCGGACTCGGGAGTCCGTGGTGGGACCCGTACGCCCGCGGGAGCATCATCGGCATCACCCGCGGAACGACTCGGGCGCACATCGCACGCGCGGTGGTCGAAGCGATGGCGTTGCAGACGCGCGATGCGATCTCGGCCATGGAGTCGGCGAGCGGACGGGTGATCGACGATCTGCGCATCGACGGCGGAGCTTCGGTCATGGATCTGCTCGTGAGGATGCAAGCCGATCAACTGGGTATTCCGGTGCGACGACCGATCGATCAGGAAACCACCGCGCTCGGAGCGGCCTACCTCGCCGGACTGGCCGAGGGAGTCTGGCCGTCGCTCGACGCGATCTCCTCGAAGTGGGCGACCGATCTCGTGGTCGAGCCGCACCAACCCGGATCACCCGAGCGCGTCAGCGCCGACGCTTTGCACGCCCAGTGGTTGCGCGCCGTCGAGCGTTCGCGCGAGTGGGCCGATCACTGAACGAGTCGTCGCTCACCGAACGCGTCACGCGCTCCAGCGCGATCCGACGATCCGAGCGATGAGAGCGAGATGCCGTCGTTCGCGGAGGCGAAACGCGCCCTTGGCCCGACCACTCACGATCGTCGCCCCCGACGCGCCGAGTCGCGCCCACACGATGTCACTCGGCGTGTGATCGTGCACTGCCTCATCGGACAGATGACTCGCTCCGTCGACGAACGCGTTCAACCACGCGATGTCCGGCACCTCTCCGCTCGTCGCCACCGGTGAATCGACGAAGATCGTGCACCAGTCCGACTCCAACATCTCGCGTATCGCCGAACATGTGATGGCGGCTCGATCGGCGTCAGGAGATTCCATGATGCGCGCGGCCACATCGAGAGCGAGAACGCTCTGATCGGGTCGATCGGCCGCCACTTCATGGACGTCCTCGATCGCCACGCCATCGACCGCCGACACTTCGGCGATGAGTGCATCGGAGGTGCCTCCATCGGGAAGTGCGACAGTCAGTTCGTCGATCGCCATGCCCGCACCGCGTTCGAGAATTTCGATGCCCACGACGTCACCATCGGCCCGACCGATGGCCGCCGCCACCCGACCGAGCGTTCCCGGAATGTCGGGAAGCCAAAGACGCATCACCACGGTGGACACGTATCGAGACTAACCATCCCGCCGTTTCATTCGTTGGCGATAAACGCCGCCCCCATCGCTCCCGCCACCTCTCCGAATCGAGCGACGTCGAGCACCGGATGCGGTCGTAGGTCGGGTGAGTAAAGAAGGTCGGCGAAGTGTCGTCTCACTGGACCCATCAGCACGTCCCGTGATGCGGCCAACCCACCGCCAACGATCAGACATGACGGGTCGAAAATGTTGGCGAGTCCGACCAATCCGAGTGCCACCCACCGCGCGAATTCGTCGATGATCGCGCGCGCGTCTTGATCGCCGCGACCCGCCAACTCGCAGACGTGCTCGCCGCGTAGTTCGGTCGGATCGGCGACCAGGTCGCGCGCAGCAGTGAGTCGGCCGGAGCGCATCATCTCGCGCCCCGAGGCACCGAGCGCGTGACCGGATGCGTAACGCTCCCAACACCCGCGTCGTCCGCACGGGCACATCGGACCGCCGGGATCGACGATCATGTGCCCCACCTCTCCGGCGAAACCGTTCGCTCCCCGCACGATCGCGCCGTCGACGATGAGTCCGCCCCCGATCCCCGTTCCGAGTGTCACGACCACCGCGTCGCGATGTCCGACGGCCGCTCCGGCTCGCCATTCGGCGACCGCGGCACAGGTCGCATCGTTGTCGACCGCGACGGTTCGGCCGAGGCGTTCGCTCAGTCGTCCGGCCACGTCGAAGTCGGCCACGTCGACGAGGTTCGGCGAGGCGCGAATGACGCCACGTCGGGTCACGAGGCCGGGAACGCCCACCCCCACGGCTTCGTGGTCACCCAATTCCTCGACGACCGCCACCAGGGTGTCGATGATTCCCTGCGGCGTGTGCGGTGTCGGTCGCTTGGTTTCGGCGACCACCCGATCGCCGTCGAGAACGATGCCCAGGCACTTCGTGCCTCCGACGTCGATCCCGATCGCGGGCATGTTCAGCCGCGCGACTCGGCGCGGACCTTCAACTCCTTGACGGTGTTCAAGATGCGCACCTCGGCACGCCGCTTCACGAATCCGGGAAGCGGAATGATGAGTTCGATCGACAAGTTGTAGGTGAGCACGACGCCACCGCTGGTGTCGGGCGCGAACATGTAGGCGCCATCGACCTCGCGCATGATGTCGCCTTTGATCAGTCGCCACGACAAGCGATGCGGTGCCGCGTCATAGTCGTAGGCCAACGTGTAATGGGTGCTGCGACCGAGAGCCGACGTGCGGTACTCGACCTCGGTGGCTCGACCTTGATCGTCACGAGCGAGGATCACGGCCGATTTCACGTCGGTCCACTCGGGGTATCGCTCGTAATCGGTCGCGATGGCCCAGCACCGGTCGAGTGGGGCGTCGATGGAGATGGTCAATGACGCGGTGTCGGTCATGGTCTAGTTCTAGCCGATCGCATCATCGTCGGAGCGCTTTCGCCGGGGGCCGAAGGTCCCGTGAACCGCGGCCCACAATCCGTTCAGCCCGAGACCGAACATCGGCACGAGGACTCCGAAGGCGAGCGTCGAACCCGGCGACGATCCCGATCCGTCGGTCGGTGTGCTGAGGCGCGACATCGCGGTGGCGATGGCCACCACGGTCTGCGCCAGCAAACACAGATTCATTGTTCGCTTCACGTCCGCAGGAACCGCCGGTCCGAGAAGGAAGTACAGCTCGGCGACCGACAACTCCTCGGTGCGACTGCGTTGCACGGCCACGAAATATCCCCACAGAAACGCCGCGACCCCCGCGGCGAACAGAATCAAGTCGATCACGACGCCTTGAACCTTGGCCGGTCCCTCGAAGACCACCGCCGCGGTCACGGACGAGGCGATGAAGGTTCCGGTTCCGCACAGATCGACCGTGCGGAGTCGACGATCGGTGAACGTGGAGCGACTCATGCATCGACCTCCAGGGCGCGTCCCAACCGTTCGGCCAGGTTCGTGTACGAGAATTCGCTCTCGGCCCGTCGGCGGGACGCCGCTCCCATGCGCGCGCGCAAGGAATCATCGTCGAGAAGACGGGTGATGTGGCGCACCACGGTGTCGACGTCGGTCGGATCGGACACCACGAATCCGGTTTCCCCGTCGGCGACGGCCTCGGCCGCTCCACCACTGTCACCGGCGATCTGCGGGATTCCGCACGCTGCCGCCTCGACGAACACGATGCCGAATCCCTCCTGCTCCAGTCCGTTCCAACGATTGCGACACATCATCGCCGAGACATCGGCGCATCCGTACAGTCGCGGCACGTCGTCGTTGGGAACGCGACCCATGAATCGAACCGGCGCTCCGAGGTCGTTCGCCAACTTCTCGAGACGTTCCCGATCGCGTCCACCGCCGCCGATGGCCAACACCAGACGCGGACGAAAGGGCGCCAAGGTCGCCACCGCACGGATGACCGTGTCGAAACCCTTGCGGGGAACGAGGCGACTGAGGCCAACGACGATTTCAGCGTCGTCATCGAAGCCGAAATGAGCGCGCGCATGACGACGTTCCTCGACCGAAAGCGGACGAAAACGTTCGATGTCGACCCCGGGCGGCACGACGGTCATCGGAAGTGTCCGTCCCGCCGCATGCTCGGCCTCGCGAGCCGGATAGCCGCCAGCGGCGATCACGTGTCGAGCGCCGCGCAACACCCGACCCAGCACCTGTTTCGAACCGGGCAATCGACCGGGCACCGTGACTTCGGCGCCGTGCAACACCACGTCGTACGGAAGATCGAGCCATGGACCCACGATGCCGAGTGGAACCGCGGGGTCGAGCACCACGCGTTGCGCACCGACGCGGGCCGCCATCTCGTTGATGCGCCGCACCATCCAGGGATGCGGAAGCAGCACGGGTTCGCGGGTGCGCTCGATCTCGAACGGTTGCTCGGCATCGAATGCGGCCGCACCTTCGTACGGGCTCGTCAGAACGGCGAACGACTGCGGGGGAAGACGACGCCACCATTCCCACAACAGCGATTGGATGCCACCGATTTTGGGCGGGAAGTCGTTGGTGACGAGCAAGTGCTTCACACGGTCCGCCGGTTCACGAGCACGTTCCATTCGGCGCGAACAACCGGATCGTCGTCGTCACGCACCGATTCGACCAAGTCGTCGAGGCCGAGTCGACGACCGGTCCACAGGGCATGGGCGCGCAGCATCGCGTCATCGCCTCCAAGGTAGTGGCGCAACACCTCGACGACCCTTTCGTCGGCGGGGACGCTTGCCATATTGCCCAGGATCACGAGCGCGTTGCGTCGCAACCACACCGGGTTACGGTCGGCCAGATACCAACGTCCGTATGTCTCGAGCAACCAGTCGTCGCTGGCCCACAACAACTCGAGAAGATCGACCCATTCCCCCGGCCCACGGGCCGACGCAATCGAGACGGAATCACGTGGACGATGTCGGGGCGACAAGCGAATGTTCGGCGGACACACGTCCTGGCAATCGTCACAGCCGTAGATGCGATCAGCCAATGCCTCGCGGAATTCGGGGGCGAACACTCCCGGTTTTTGCACGAGCCAGGCAAGGCAACGCCGAGCGTCGATCACCCCTTCGGCGATGATCGCTCCGGTCGGACATCCGTCGAGACAGAGCCGGCATTCGCCGCACCCGTCGGCGGCTGGTCGGGTCGCCGCCGGAAATTCCGCGGTCGTGACGATGCAACCGAGGCTGACGAAACTTCCGACCCCCGGCAGCAGAAGATTCGCGTTCTTGCCGAACCAGCCCAGACCCGCACGATGGGCGACCTCACGGTCGACGACATCGTTCTCATCGGCGAACACCACGGCGCGATATCCGTCGGCGCGCAATCGCAGGGCGATCCTTTGCAACGCCTGACGCAGCGGCGTGTATTGGTCGTGCCGTGCGTAGCGGGCGACCACGCCCGACAACGTGCTCGGACGCTCGTCGTCGGCGACGTTGTAACTACGGGCCGCCACGAGAATCGAACGTGCACCATCGACCGCCCGCGTCGGATCGGTGGATCGCTCGGGATTGCGAAAGGTGAACCCCATGCCGTCGGACAATCCACGGCGAACGCGATCGTTGATGGCCTCACGTGCTCGGTCGAGCACCGATGTGTCGGTGAATCCGATGCGGTCGAGACCGAGTTCGAGTCCCATGGCGGTGAGTTCGGCCACGTAGTCGGCCGTCACCGGGAGCGGAGTGATGTCAGCCGGACGCACGATGACGAAGCGTAGGGACCAAACCGGCGTCCCCCAGCGCCTTCAACGCGCGAATCTCGTTCAAATCGAGCACCACGGCCTCGGTCTGCCCCGCATCGTCGTCATCGAGCGAGCACAAGAAGGTGACCACGCAGTCGTCACAGGCATCGGAATGGCGCGCCACACAGGTGGCGCAGTCGATCACCAGTGGCTCATTGGGTTCGCTGGGCTGGACGGGAATGCGGCGCGGGAAGTCGGGCATGCGTCCATCGTGCCGACGGGGTGTGGCAGAGAAACCCTCACCACCGGTCGGCGATGGCCTCGGCGATCATCATCACCGGAAAGTGGGTGTTGGCCCGGGGAAGGCTCGGCATGATCGAGGCGTCGCAGACCCGCAGACCCGCGATCCCCACGACGCATCCCCGGGCGTCGACGACCGTCTCGTCGCTGGTCGGATCCCCCATCGCGCACGTGCCCGCGGCGTGCACGTAATCGCCCGTGGCCCGACCGAGCCACGCACGAATCGCATCAGGCGACGACGCGATCGATGCGAGCGGAGTGCCCACGTCGTCGATGTAGGCAGCCTCGACGACATCGGTGAACGACGAATGCTCGAGAAGATCGTGAAGCACCCCCATCCCGACGGTGAGCGACTCGCGGTCGGACTCGTCGGACAACAAAGCGAAGTCGACGATCGGTTCGCGATCGGGATCGGTCGGGTCGAGCCGCACCGTACCCCGTGAACCAACCTTCATGAGCGCCACGCTGATCGACGCCAATCCGGGGGTCGACGGGCCGAGGTGATCGATCGGCAGGATCTGCAGATCGGCCGGATGACGACCACTGCTGAAACGCGCCAATGCCGACACGGCCAAACCCGTCGTGTCGGTCGACCGGGGCACCGACAACGTCACCGGTGCCGACGGATGATCCTGAAGTCCCGCACCGAGCGACGGCAATTCGACTCCACTGCGCAAAAGAATCGCCGGTGAGTGGATCGCGCCCGCACACACCACGACTTCTCGTGCGTCGATCAGGGTTCCGTCGGCGAGCAACACGCCTGTGGCTCGTCCGGCTTCGATCGTCACGCGGCGCGCAACCGCGTCACACCGCACCTCGACGTTCGGGCGCGACCGAGCGCGTTCGAGGTACACGTCGGCGGCCGTCACCCGTCGCCCGTCAGCATCACGAGTGAGCATCGCCGGTCCCACATCGGCGGAGAGTCCTCCAAGAGGGAACGGACCCCGATGCAACGGCCATCCGTTCAGAACGCAGGATTCGACGAGAGCCCGTCCGACCACGCCCTCGTCATCGGGATCGACCTTCGTGAGGGGCACCTCGATGCGTCGGAAGTACTTCTCGACGTCCCGCCACGCCCAGCCGATGCACCCGTGGTCGCGCTCCCACGCGTCGTAATCGTCGACCTCGCCCCACAATCCGACCATCGCGTTCACGGCGGACGATCCTCCGACCCCGCGACCGCGCAAGTACGGACGTTCCGGTTGACCGGCCACACGGCGGGCCATGAGATCCGGGTAGATGCGTCCCGGTTCGGTGAGTGCATCGAAGAACGACCGACCGCTGATCGACGGTGGCGTGGTGTCGGGTCGCAGGTCGGGGCCGGCTTCGATCACGCAGACCGAAGACCCCTTCGCCGACAGTCGATCGGCCAACACGCATCCCGCCGAGCCGGCTCCGACGATGACGACGTCGAACACGGTCATCGACCCGTCAATGAGCGTTGGTGGACGCCGGCAATCCGCCGAGGTGCGCCGCGTCGTTGTAACGCACCAATCGCCAGCGACCGGGCTTCACCAACTCGACCTCCGTGATCGAGGTGTTCTTGGTCCATACCTCGAAGATACCCGTCCCCGACGTGCGCAGGGATTGACGCAGGACCGTGTCGACGACTCCCCCGTGGCAGAACACGACCACCTTTCCGCCCGGATGACGTTCGATCACCGAACGAACCGCGTCGCCGATGCGCAACTGGAATGCGGCGATCGATTCCCCTCCGGGAAAGGTTTCGCCGTGTGGGTCGTTCTCCCAATCGGGATCTCCGAAGCGCTTCTCGAACTCGTCGTACGTGAGACCATCGCACAACGGACCGGGGTCGTGTTCGCCGAATGCCGCGTCGACGACGAACGAATCGAGTCCGAGTGAAGGCAACACGATCTCGGCGGTCTCGCGGGCTCGCGGATAAGCGCTCGAGTAGACCGCGTCGGCCGCGATCTCGGGGTGTTCCATCCACCGATCACGAAGTCGTTCGGCCTGCCGGCGTCCGAGATCGGACAACCCGGTGCAACTACGCGGACCGCCCACCACTCGTCGCACCGTGACCTCGGACTCACCGTGGCGCACGAAGATCAGACGCGTCATCGACTCAGACCAACTTCTCGACGAAGGCCTCGAGTTGACGAAGGTTTCGACACTCGAAGGTCCCGTCGGTGTGGGCCCCGTACTCGCCGACGATCGAATCGCCGGTGTTCCAGTACGACCTCGGTTCCGGGTTGAGCCAATACACCTGGCGCGCCTTCTGGCTGATCTCCTTGATCACCCACGATTGCGAGGCGTGGTAGTTGTTGCGCGCGTCTCCCAGCAACAACACGGTGGTCTTCGGGCCAACATCTTTTCCGTAGCGCTCCCAAAACACCTCGAAAGCGTGTCCGTAGTCGCTGTGTCCGTCGACCCACACCACGTCGGCCTCGGTGTTGACGCGATGAATGGCCTCGCTGATGTCCTCGGTGCCCTTGAAGAAATCGGTGACCTCGTCGATGCCGTCGATGAAGACGAACGAGCGAACCTTGGAGAACTGATTCTGGATCGCGTACACGAGCATGAGCGTGAAACGGGCGAACGCGGCGACACTGCCGGAGATGTCGGCCACCACCATCAACTCCGGCTTGGCCGGACGCGGGTACTTGAATTTCGGCTCGGCGGGAGTGCCGCCGTACGACAGTGAATGACGCACGGTGTTGCGGAAGTCGAGCGGACCCTTACGGCCGTGACGGCGCTTGCGGGCCAGCCGCGCCGCGAGTTTGCGGGTGAGCGGATAAAGCGACTTCTTGAGCGCCTGCATCTCGTCGCGGCTCGCGTGCATGAACTCGACGTCCTCGGGCAGCGGTTTGCGAAGGGTCTTGGCCATTGCCTCGGCACCACGGTCGGCCACCAAACGCCGGCGGATCTCGGCTACGATCTCCTTCTTGAATTGATCGATCCGACTCTCGTATTCATCGCGTTCGAGACGTTCCTCGAGGGCGGTCAGTTCGCCACCGACTTCGGCGCGACTCGCATCCATCAGCTTTTGCAACATGCCCTCGAGATCGAGATTGCGCAACGTTCGGTAGAGGTAATAGGTCCCGCCCACCGGACGTCCGGGCTCCATCCCCGCGAAACGTTGAACGGCCTGCTTCGCCAACGCGCGCATCAGGGCTTGGTCACCGTTGAGCAGAGCCTGCATCAACATCTGCGCGATCTATTCGGGCGTCAGCGCATCCATGCCGCCGGACGAACCACGGCCGTCGCCCTGTTTCATCTGCTCCTGCATCTCGCGCCACATCTGCTCGAGCTCGTCCTCGGAACCCTCGACCAACTTGTATTCCGGTCCGCGCATCGAGAAGTAGACCTCGAACACCGTCTCGAACGAGCGCCAGTGGGCACTGTTCTTCACGAGCGTCGCACCGAGGGCGTACTTGAACGCGTCGCGATCCTCGATCGGAATGTGTTGCACGGCCTCCATGGCGTCGAGATTCTCGGTGAGCGACACCGGCAACCCCGCGTTGCGGAGTTCGGCGACGAAACCGGCGAGGAGGTCGAGCACGGCGATGATCCGGTCGTCGACCTCAGACGAGGTCGACGGACAGTTCCTTGGCGGCCTTGGCGATGTCGGTCTGGTACTTCAGGAGGACGTGCAGGGTGTCCTTAGCCACCTGGGCGTCGATGGTCTCGATGTTGAGCAGCATGATGGTGCGTGCCCAGTCGAGGGTCTCACTGACGCTCGGCGACTTCTTCAGATCGAGTTGGCGAATGCTGCGGACGATGCGAGCAACCTGATCGGCGAGATTCTCGGTGATCCCCTCGACCTTGGTGAGGACGATCTCCTTCTCGCGCTCCATCGACGGGTAGTCGACGTGCAAGTAGAGGCAACGGCGCTTCAACGCCTCGGACAGTTCGCGAGTGTTGTTCGATGTGAGGAAAACCATCGGAATCTGAGTCGCGGTGATCGTGCCCAGTTCGGGGATCGACACCTGGTACTCGGATAGAATCTCGAGGAGCAATGCCTCGGTCTCCACTTCGACACGGTCGACCTCGTCGATCAACAACACCACCGGATCGGGAGCGCTGATCGCCTCGAGTAACGGACGCGTGAGCAGAAACTCGCGGCTGAAGATGTCGTCGTGGATCTCGCTCCAGCTGTCACTGTTCTTGTCGGCCTGGATGCGGAGGAGCTGCTTCTTGTAGTTCCACTCGTAGAGCGCCTTCGATTCGTCGAGGCCCTCGTAGCACTGGAGGCGGATCAGTCGGGCGCCGGTGAGTTCGGCCACGCTCTTGGCCAACTGGGTCTTGCCCGTTCCGGCCGGACCTTCGACGAGGATCGGCTTGGCCAATCGGTCGGCGAGAAAGGCGACCCCCGCGATGCCGTCATCGGCGAGATAGTTGACGTCGCGCAAGCCTTCGCGCACCTGTTGAACCGATGAGAAACGGGGAGCCATCCCGCCAACCCTACTGCCCGCTTCGGCGATGCCCCTAGTCCGAAAGAACCTCACTACCTGCGAGGATCACCCTCGCACTCACCCTCACCTAATCTGATCCACGTGGGGGAAACGAGGGACGACGACGACTCGATGCCCGTCGTGTCATCGGTCGATGAACCGACGAACACTCAGCGCGACCTGACCCCGCCCGACTCATCGACGACCGTCGACGCGCACGACGGAATGAGCAACATCCTTCGCAGCAACGCCATCGTCGCGCTCGGCACCGGCCTGTCACGACTCACGGGGATGTTGCGAGTGATCGTCTTCGGAGTGATCATCGGCCAGACGGCGCTCGCCGACGCCTACGACGGAGCCAATAATTCTCCGAACGCGGTGTACGAACTCCTGCTCGGAGGTGTGCTGTCCGCGGCTTTGGTGCCGATGTTCAGCCGCATGCTCGAGGACGACGACCGTGACTCCGCCGAGGCCGTAATCGGCACCGCCATCGTGGCCTTGGCTTCCATCACCCTGGTCGCCACGTTCTTCGCACCGTGGGTGTTCCGCGTGTTCTCCTTGAATCCCGCCGACGGGATCGACGTCGACCAATTCCGCACCGTCGGAACCGCCCTCACGCGAATTTTCCTGTTGCAGATTTTCTTCTACGGCATCTCGGCACTTCTCGGATCGCTGCTCAACGCTCAGCGTCGTTTCTTCGCCGCCGCTTGGTCGCCGGTCTTGTCGAACATCGTCATCATCTGCACTCTTCTCTACGTTCCGATCCTTCTTCATCACCCGGACGACGGGATTCCCCTCGCCGAGGTTCTGAACAGTCCGTCGTTCCGATGGTTGCTCGGACTCGGTGCCACCGGTGGCATCGCTCTGCAAGCCTTCGTGTTGCTTCCGGCAATACATCGCGCCGGACTCAACTTCCGATTCAGTTTCCGACCGAACCATCCCGCGGTCCGACGACTTCTTTCCCTCTCGGGATGGACGTTCGGTTACGTGATGGCGAATCAAGTCACCGTCATCGTCGTCAAGAATCTCGCCGAACCCGGGTCCGGCGGTCAGGACGCGTTCGCCAAAGCTTCGACGTTCTTCTACTTCCCGCACGGGCTGCTGGCCATGAGCATCGCGACCACCTTCATTCCCGAGATGGCGCGCGCCGTCGCTCGACGCGACAAGACGGCTTTCATCGAACGCACGAACCTCGGAATCCGTCTCGTCGGATTGCTCACCTTCCCTGCGGCATTCACCTTCATGGTGCTGGCCCGTCCGATCATCGGATTGTTGTTGCAACACGGAGAATTCGACGCGGTCGCCGCCGACAACACCGCTCGCGCGCTCTCCGGTCTCGCCCTCGGACTGATCGGTTACTCGATCTACCTCTTCGCGCTTCGGGGCTTCTACGCCCATCAGGACACTCGAACACCGTTCGTCATCAACTGTTTCCAGAACGTGCTAAACATCGTTCTCGCCTTCATCCTGTCGCCGTCGCTCGATGTTCTCGGCCTCGGATTGGCCTTCTCGATTTCGTACGTCTTGGCCGCGGTCGCCGCCGTCTACGTGCTGAAAGTGAAGGTGCGGGGCTTCTCGGCGACCGAGGTTCTGTTCGGTCTGTTGCGTTTGGCGGCGGCTGCGGCCGCGATGGGGGCCGTCATGTGGTTGGTGCTCCGCCCCATCGGTGCAAACTCCGGCGCGGGCGCACTGACCAAGGTCGTCGTGGGTTCGTTGATCGGGGCTCTCTCGTACGTCGGTGCCTTGACGCTGATGCGCGCACCGGAGCTCGAGCATCTGCGGGTGCTGCGCGATCGCGTGCGATCTCTGCGTTCGGGTTCAGCCGGGCAGTAGCACCAAATCGTCGCGATGCACGACGACCGTCGGGAGCGTGTCGTCGAGCTCCGTCGATCGCCGACCTTTCGAATGGCGAGTTTGCGATGCCGACATCTGAGCGATGCCGCGCGCGATCACTCGTCGATCGGATCCGACGATGTCGATCGTGTCCCCGGAATCGAAGTCGCCGGTCACGTCGACGACCCCGGCCGGCAACAGCGACACGGTTCCATTCAAGAGTGCTCTCGCCGCACCATCATCGATCCGAACCGAACCGCGAACCTCGCTTGCGAAGGCGACCCACAACTGTCGGGCCGACAACGCTCGGTCGGAGCCGTGAAACGTGGTGCCGACTCCCGAGTCACCGGTCGAGGCCGATTCGGTAACGCGGATCAACACGTCGTCGATCGTCGCCTTGGCGATCACCGCACGAATACCCGACCACGACGCGATACGAGCAGCGGACAACTTGGAGGCCATGCCCCCACTCCCCCGGTTCGATCCGGTGGCCCCTGCCGTGACGCTCATGAGGGGATCGCGTTCATGCACGTCGGCAATCAAGGTGGCCGTCGGGTCGGTGCGCGGGTCGCTCGTGTACAAGCCATCGGTGTCGGTGAGCAGAATCAGGAGATCAGCACGCAAGAGATGCGACAACAACGCCGAGATGTGGTCGTTGTCGCCGAATCTGATCTCGTCGTTGGCGATCGCGTCGTTCTCGTTCACGACCGGAACGCATCCCAACTCGAGGAGGCGATCGAGCGTGCGACGCGCGTGCAAATACTGCGTGCGATCGATGAAGTCGTGCGGCACGAGCAACACCTGGGCGGCCACGAGTCCGTGCGATCCGAATTCGGCGTTGTAGACCTCCATGAGTCGGCTCTGTCCGGCCGCCGACAACGCTTGAAGCGTGCCCACATCGGAGGGACGCTCGGTGAGTCCGAGAGCCGACACTCCCGCCGACACCGCACCCGACGAGACCAGCACGACCTCGTGCCCCGATGCGCGCAGGCTCGCGATCTGTCGACACACCTCGGCGATAACGGCACGATCAATCACACCGAGTTCGTCGGTGAGGGACGAGCTTCCGATCTTGGCGACGATTCGCATGGCAGAAAGAAGGTACCCGAGGCGCTCGTCAGTTGTCCGGCGAATAGTCGAACGAGAAGCCGGCGATCCAAACGACGTCGCCTTCGCGGGCACCCGCTCGTGCGAGCAGGCGAGGGACACCGAGTTTCTTCAGTCGTTCCTCAATGTACGTCAGCGCTTCGGGTGTCGTGACGTCGTTCAGATGGACCGCGCGCTCGGCCTTGCGCCCGTGAACTCGAAATCCGCCCTCGGGCAACTTCTCGACCCAGGCCCCGTCCGATTCGGGCTTCAGAATCACGCGCCCCTCGGCGACCGGCTGTTCGGACCGCGCCTCGTGCACGAGGCTTGCCAAACGCCCCACGAGTTCGCGCACCCCTTGATTGGTGACGGCCGAGATCACCGGTCCGTCCCAAGCGGCAACCTTGTCCGGATCGGCGACATCGGTCTTCGTACCCACGATCACGCGGGGTCGCTCGAGCAGTGCCGGGTCGTACGACTCGAGCTCGCGCAACAGAACCTCGACCTGCGTGGAAGGTGCAACCTGATCGACCGGGTCAAGATCGACGAGGACGCACAGAACGCGGGCCCGTTCGATGTGGCGAAGAAAACGGTGGCCGAGGCCGCGACCTTCGGCGGCACCCTCGATGAGTCCCGGGATGTCGGCGACCACGAACTCGGTCGAACCGTCGAGACGAACGACGCCGAGATTCGGTTCGAGGGTCGTGAACGGATACGCGGCGATCTTGGGTTTGGCGGCCGAGATGACCGAGATGAGCGTGCTCTTTCCGGCGTTCGGAAAACCGACGAGGGCGACGTCGGCCATCAACTTCAACTCGAGTTTGAGCCAACGCTCCTCGCCGTGCTCTCCTTGCTCGGCGAATGAGGGTGCGCGACGACGGTTGGTGAGGAAACGAGCGTTTCCACGACCGCCACGTCCGCCATGGGCCGCGAGCCATCGATCGCCGTGTCCGACGAGGTCGGCCAACACCTCGCCGGTGTACATGTCGCGTACCACGGTGCCCTCGGGAACCTTCACCTCGAGTGTCTCACCACGCCGACCGTGTTGGTCCTTGCCCATGCCGTGCACACCTTTGCCACCGATGCGGTGGGGATGATCGCGAAACGCCAGGAGCGACGCAACGTTTCGATCGGCCACCAACCAGATGTCGCCACCGCGGCCCCCGTCACCGCCGTTCGGACCACCCATGGCGACTGGCCCCTCGCGACGGAACGAAACACACCCCGCTCCACCGTCGCCGGCGCGCACATTCAGTTGGCACTCGTCGACGAACTGGCTCATGACGTTTCACGCTACCGAGCCGTCGAGGCGTCCGATCGTTCGCGCACCCGTCGCCTATCGTGAGAACGTGAGCGAATCCGACATCGATCGCGACATGCAGGAACGCGCCGAGCGCTGGGCCAGCACCATGTCGGGTTCCCGCTCGACCGAGGGCATCGTTCTGGCTCACGCCGATTCGTGGGCGGGCACGGGCGAACCCGGCGTGCGCGATCGTGAACGACGCGAGCTACTCGAGGACGCCAACATGGTGCGCCTCGCAACGCGCGCTCATGCCGCGGGCGAGCGTGCGAGCGACGAGGAGCCTGACCCGTTCCGTACTTGTTTCGAACGCGATCGTGATCGCATCCTTCATGCTCCGGCCTTTCGACGGTTGGCGGGCAAGACTCAGGTCTTCGTCTTCCCCGACGACCATCAGCGCACGCGACTCACGCACGCCCTCGAGGTCGCCCAGGTCGCGACCGCGGTCGCTCGCCCCTTGGGTCTCAACGTCGCGCTCACCGAGGCGATCGCTCTCGGACACGATTGCGGGCACGGACCGGGTGGACACGCTTCCGAGGACGCACTTGCTCCGTACGTCGACGGTCGATTCGATCACGCGGTCTGGGGTGCCGACGTGACTCTCACCCACCTCAATCTGTGTCGCCAAACCATCGATGGCATTCGCAATCATTCCTGGAGTCGACCGGCTCCCGGCACTCCCGAGGGCGAGGTCGTCAGTTGGGCCGACCGCATCGCGTACGTGTGCCACGACTTCGAGGACGCCGTCGACGCACGCATCGTCAGCCCCGAGCAACTTCCGGCCGTCGTCCGCGCGCGATGCGGTGACACCCGAACTTCCCAACTCGGCGCGTTCATCACATCGATGATCGCAGCCGCTCGCGACAACGGTCGTATCGGCATGCTCGCTCCCGAAGCCGAAGCACTCGCCGAATTCCGTCGGTTCAACTACGAAGAGGTGTATCTCCGACCAGCCAGCAAGAAGCAGGCATCAGCAGTCATCGATCTGCTGCGCGCTCTCGTCGAACACTACATCTCACGACCAACGTTGCTTCCAGGTGCCGCGCACCTCGACCCTTCGACTTCCGAAGCACGAATGGCCGCGGTCAGTTACGTGGCCGGCATGACCGATCGATTCGCCTGCCGTCAGGGTGTGGCGCTTTTGGGATGGACTTCCGATCGCTTGCCCCGCGGCATCGACGTGGAGTGATTCCGCTGGGTCAGTCGGCGGGAATGACGTCGACGACGCGACGTCCCTTGCGCTCGCCGAACTTCACGACGCCGTCGACGAGAGCGAACAATGTGTCGTCGCCACCGCGACCGACGTTCTTGCCGGGATGGAACTTCGTGCCACGCTGACGCACCACGATGGTGCCGGCGGAGATCGACGTTCCGGCGAAGGCCTTGACGCCGAGGCGCTGCGCGTTGGAGTCGCGCCCGTTACGAGTTGATCCGCCACCCTTTGTCTTCGACATGACTCAGCCTTTCGCGATCGAGGTGATCTCGACCACCTGGTAGTGCTGACGGTGACCGTAGCGACGACGCTGGTTGGTGCGGCGCTTGTAGGTGAAGCCGTCGATCTTGGGTCCGGTGGCAGCGCCGACGATGCGACCCGACACCTTCGACTTGGAGAGTTGGGAGGGTGTGGCCAGAACAGTGTCGCCGTCGACGACCAGCACGGGCGTGAAGTCCACCGTGGCACCCTGCTCGGCACCAAGGAGTTCGACATGCACTTGCTGGCCCTCGGTCACACGGACCTGCTTGCCACCGGTTGCGATCACTGCGTACATAGCGAAAGTCGAGGCTACCTGCCCGACCGAGGCATCCCAACGCCCGATTCGGGGTTGTCGGCTCTGCTCAGAGCAGCAGATCGTGGTCGACGAGCACCCCACGACCCTGGCAATCGGGACACTGTCCGGCGAAGCTGGTGAGCAGGCCCTCCCCGATCCGCTTGCGGGTCATCTCGACGAGACCGAGTTCGGAGATGTCGAACACCTGAGTTCGAGTCTTGTCCCGCGCCAGCGCCGAACGGAAGGCCTCAACGACCTTGCGGCGGTTCTCCTTGATCTCCATGTCGATGAAGTCGATCACGATAATGCCGCCGATGTCACGCAGCCGCAGTTGATGCGCCACCTCCTCGGCCGCCTCGAGGTTGTTCTGGAACACAGTCGCCTCGAGGTTCGAGGTGCCGACGTTGCGGCCGGTGTTGACGTCGATCACCGTGAGGGCCTCGGTGTGCTCGATGATCAGCGACCCACCTGACGGCAACCACACCTTGCGATCAAGGGCCTTGTGAATCTGCTCGTGGACGTGATTCTTCTCGAAGAGCGACAGTCCCTCGGCGGCGGCGTCGTAGTACTCGACACGGTCGGCTAACTCGGGATTGAAGTCCTGCACGTAATCGCGCACGTCCTCGAACAACTGACGGTCGTCGATCACGACTCCGCGATAGTCGCTGTTGAACTCCTCGCGGATCACCCGCACCGCGAGCGGTGGTTCGCGGTACAACAAGGTGGGGCCATTGGCCTTCTTCGCCTTGGCTTCGATCTGGTTCCACTGCTCGACCAATCGGGTCATGTCGGCCCGCAACTCGTGCTCGGTCGCGGTCTCGGCGGCGGTTCGCACGATGAGACCATGCTCCTCGGGCTTCACGCGGTCGAGGATGCCCCGCAACCGCTTGCGCTCGGCGTCGGGCAACCGCTTGGAAATGCCGTACGTGCGCGAGTTGGGAATGAGCACCACGAAGCGGCCGGGCAGTGAGACCTCCTGGGTGAGACGGGCCCCCTTCACACCGATCGGGTTCTTAGTGACCTGACACACGATCAGTTGCTTGCCCTTCAGGATCTGTTCGATGCGGGGCTGACTGTCGACGATGTCTTCGGCGTCGTATTGCACGTCTCCGCGATAGAGCACCGCGTTCTTCGGCGTCCCGATGTCGACGAAGGCCGCCTCCATGCCCGGGAGCACGTTCTGCACCTTGCCGACGTAGATGTTGCCGTGGATCTGGGCGATGTCGTCGGCCGGTCGGCTGACGTAATGCTCGATCAAACTGCGCCCTTCGAGCACCGCCACCTGCGTGAGATCGGCCCGCACTTGAACGCACATGAAATGTCGTCCGACCGGACGGCCGTTTCGCTCACGTCCGCGGCGGCGTTCGACGACGTCGGCATCGGTCGAACGAGCACCACCCCGCTCGTCGGACGAGCCCCGACCACGACCGTTGCGACGACGCTTCTTGCGACCCTCACCCGTCGATTCGCCCGATGTTTGTTCGCCCGCGGACTCCCCGGATGCCACCGGTTGGGGCTTCGTTTGGTTGCCCGATTGATTCTTCTTCTTGTTCTTCGGTTGGTTCTTCGGGCGAGGTGCTCCGGCACGCTGACCACCGGGCATCGTCACCGACGGACCACTCGATGGCGGCGCTGGTCGGGTGTCTCCGATCTTGGGGCGTTGCACCACGGCCTGAGCCGCGGCTTCAGCCGATGGCCGACCCTCGCTCAGTGGCTCGGGGATCTCGTCGGGGTTGTGTGACGGTTCATGGGGAACGTCGAGGCCGTCATCCTCCTCGTCTTCGTGATCATCATCATCATCGACCACGGAGGCTCCGGGACCCGACTGGGGACGCGGACGGTTGCGGCCGCCACGCGAGCCGCGGCGACGCTTGCGGCGCTGTGG
>JBJTIO010000066.1:0-11452 GCA_046095045.1 Actinomycetota bacterium | reverse complement strand
CCTTTTTCGTTGTCCGGTATCAGGCGCGATGTCGGAACGCCGCGACTTCGCGCAACACGTCGACGAAGCTCTCGATCGCGCCCTCGACGAGCACCCGACCATGTTCGGCCGTGGCGGCGGTCGGATCGCCGATGTGACCGTGATCGCCGAAATCGTTGCTGAGCCACCCGAAGGCCACCGAACCGCCGAAGCGCACGTGACGATTGGCGGCCAAATGTTCGGGGATGTCACGCACCGCGAGGCCCATGTCAACGAGTTCTGGATGCAGGTGCAACATCATCGACGTCTCGTCGTGTCCCCCGTGCACTCCCATGCCCAGTTCCGATGCCGACGATGCGCCACCCTGATCGGCTGGTTGCTACGGAGTTGCGACGAAAGTCTCGAGCCCGTACTGCAGGCGCAACTCGCGATTCGCCATCGCAACGAGAGCGCTATTGCCCCCGTGGCCGTTCAGGAAAACAAGTTTGCGCGCCGGGGTCGCCGCGACACAGCGACCGATGTCCTCGAGAACCGACAACATCGTGCGCGCCGACAACCAGATCGTTCCCGCGTTCCAGGCGTGCTCGTTGCTCTTGGTGTACGCGAGCGGTGGCAGCAGCCAAGCGTCGACGCCGGCGGCCACGGCTCGGGGGACCGCAGCCTCGGCGACGGCCGACGCGATCGCCAGGTCGGTGACCAATGGGAGATGCGGACCGTGCTGTTCGATCGCGCCGAGCGGCAGCACGACCACCGATGACTCGGTCAAGGCCGATGCGACTTGAGGACCACGAAGATTGGAGAGTTGGCGCGACGACACGCCGGCAGGTTACCGCCTGGGGCAAAATGGCACGGTGAGTTCGATGTCGCCCACCTCCGACGACTTCGACGTCGTCGTCATCGGCGCGGGCCACAACGGACTGATCGCCGCGACCTACCTCGCCAAGTCCGGTCGTCGGGTGTTGCTGCTCGAGGCGCGCGACAGCGTCGGTGGTTGCTCCTCGACCGAGCCGTTCGCCGGTGCCCGCGTGAACATCTGTAACTGCGATCACATCACGTTTCGAACGACACCGGTGATGGAGGAACTCGGACTCGCGACACATGGTCTCGACTACCTCGAGGTCGAACCGAATCAGGTGAACATTCCCTGGTCCGGCGCGGCCGCGTGGCCCATCATGCGTTCCGTCGAGCAAACACTCGAGGGTCTCGCCCACACTCACCCTCATCAAGTCGACGCCTACCGTCGCTACGCCGACGCGGCGCTACCCGTGGCGCGATTGGTGCTCGGTGCCGCCGCCGCCGGGCCCGAACGTTCGCGCCTCGTGCGATCCGTCCTCGAACGTCGTGGAGCTGGTGTGCGTCGTCTGCTCGCGTGGAGTCGCATGAGTGCCGCCGACGTGATGCGGCAGTTCTTCGACGACGAGAACGTGTACGCACCGGCGTTGGCCACGGGGCCGGTCGTGTGGGGTCTCTCCCCCGAATTACCCGAAACCGGACTCGGGGCCTTGACCTACGCATTTCGACACGTCGCCGCGGTCGGTCGTCCGCGCGGTGGCAGCGGAATGTTGTCCGCCGCGATCGCGTCGGCCTTCACCGCCAACGGAGGCGTGCTACGCACCTCGACCGCGGTGTCGTCGATCATCGTCGACTCCGGTCGCGTTCGCGGCGTGCGCACGGCGAACGGGGACACGATCACGAGCCGTGTTGTGGTGTCGGCCGCCGACCCCCGGCGCACGATCCTCGATTGGGTTCAGAATCCTCCGACTTCCGCCGGCCCGATGATCGAACGCTGGAAGAGCGCCCAACATCAGCAGGGCTACGAGAGCAAGATCGATGGCATCATCGACGAGGTTCCGCGTTACCGACAGGTCGACGATGCGATCTTCGATCGGCTCGGCATCGATCCAGCCGTTGCGTCGACGATGATCGTTCCGACCGTCGCCGAGATGCACGATGCGTTCCTCCGCATCGCGGATGGTTCGATCGCTGAGCGCCCGATCCTGTTCGCCAACGTCCCGACGGTCCTCGACCCGTCGATGGCACCGGCGGGTCGACACGTGTTCAGCCTCGAGGCTCTCTTCACCCCGTACGCGCTCCGCGGTGGGTGGCGCGGGTCGAACGAACCCCGGCGTTGGCTCGATCAGTACTCGACTTTGCTCACGAATCGACCGATCGACTCCATGACGCAATGGCGCGCCATGACCCCGGATGTGTACGAGTCCGACTTCCACATGCCCGAGGGGCACGCCACGAGCTTCGCCGGGGGTCCGCTCGCCGCTCTACGTGGCGAACCGCGCGAGCTGGTTCGCTACGAGACATCGATACCCGGATTGTTCCTGTGCGGGGCCGCGACGTTCCCCGGCGCTGGCATTTGGGGCGCGAGTGGTCGCCATTGTGCGCGTCGCATCATGCAACGCCACTGAGGTCAGGCGTCGAGCACGACTGAGGTCAGGCGTCGAGCGCGACACCCTCGCGACGAACGACCGGCTCCTTGTCGCTCCACGGGAAATTGATCCAGAGCGTGGTGCGACGCCACACGTAGTCGGCCTGCACGACCGAGTGGGGCTTCTCGTACAGCACCGCCGTGCGGACCTCACCCACCTTGCCTTCGCAGAACTGCTGAACGCTGCGCAGGGTGTGACCCGTGTCGGCCACGTCGTCAGCGATCAGAATCTTGGCGTCGGCGAGGTCGACGAAGTCGGGCGCCGGCGGAAGAATACGAGGTACCTCGAGTCTCTCGTCGACACCCGTGTAGAACTCGACGTTCATCGTCTCGACGTTCTTCACCGACAACGCGTAGCCGAGCGCGCCACCGATCAACAATCCCCCACGAGCGATCGACAGAATCATGTCGGGTTCGTAGTTGTCGTCGGCCACCATCTGAGCCAGGGTCCGCGAGGCCTCCCCGAAAATCTCCCACGTCATGATCTCGCGCTCGTTGGACACGTCGACTCCTGTTCCGTTCGTTTCAATGCACCGGACATGATCCTTGCCCGACACGCCCAAGATAGATCACCGAGAGCCAACGCCCATGGCTCGCCGATCTTGACTGGTTGTCAAACGTCGACGTCAGTCGATCTTCACGCTCTTCAGGTCGTCCCGCGGGGCGGGGAGTTGCGGGTCCATTCGTTGCAATGCCTCGAGAATGATCTTGGCCACCGCCAGATCGCGGACCCATTTCACGTCGGCGGGGATGACGTACCACGGCGCATGGGGCCGCGACGTCTCACGCAAGACATCCTCGTAGGCGACCTGATACTTCGGCCAGATCTTGCGATCACTGATGTCGCTCGGATCGTGCTTCCAACTGCTCTCCGGGTTGTCGATGCGCTTTTGCAGCCGTTGGCGTTGCACCTCGTGCGACACGTGCAAATAGAACTTGATAATCGTCGTCCCCTCGTCGACGAGCATCTGCTCGAAATCGCGAATGTGGCGATATCGCGCCCGCCACGCGTCCTCGGGGACGAGATTCTTGACCCGCGGAACGAGGATGTCCTCGTAGTGACTACGATTCCACACTCCGACCTCACCACGAGCCGGACACGCGGCGTGGCAACGCCAGAGGTAATCGTGCTGTGTCTCCGAGCCGGCCGGAACCTTGAAGCTGACGACCCGAACGCCGGCCGGGTTCATGCCCGTCATCACGTGACGAACGAGCCCGTCCTTGCCGGACGCATCGCTACCTTGCAGGATGATCAGCAGACTCTGTGATGCCTCGGCAATGAGTCGGTGTTGCAGGAACGCCATCTGTCCGATGACCTTGGCCAATTCCCCTTTGGCCGAATCCTTGTCCCAGCCGAGGGTGTCGTCCGTCGACCGCGCCGACAGATCGATCGGCTTGTTGCCTGGAACGAGGAAACTCTTCATGAGTCGGTCGACCACGCTTCGACAGTAGTTCGCCCGGTCAATCTCCGTCCTCATAGGGACAATGCCGACAACCACTCGCGCAGCAGTAACCACGGTCGGCCAGGAATCGGGCCGTGAACACCGTGTAACCACTGGTCGGATCCCGATACGTGGGGCGGCGCAACGCGATGGCACGGGCGTGACGCGTCATCACCTCGTCGAAAAATGCGGTTCCGGGGGCCAGCCGTCGGGGCAATGGCAACTCGATTCCGTCCTCGCGCAGTCGACGTTGGCTGTTCACCGAATCATTGTCCACCACAATCTTCCCCGGCGACCCATCGAGGCCCACGGATTCGTCCTTGACCGACCTCGGGCAACGGCTAGGGTACGAGCGTGCACGACGGTGGGGGCCGCGGAACGTTCGTCTCTCTTCGTTGTTGCATCGTGAACAACACATCGGATTTTCCGATCAACAAGGGGGAATGCACGTGAAATTTTCCAGACGTCGCTCGGGGCGTGCCCTCGGCGTGACACTCGCGAGCCTCATGGTGTTCGCCGTCGCCTGCGGTGGTGGCGGCAGCGGCGATGACAGCTCGGGCAACACCGACACAACCGAAGGTTCTTCGAGCACCGAAGCACCCACGACCGAACCCGCCGGTGAGCCGGTCGCTGGTGGAACTCTGCGCGTTGGCCTCGAGGCCGATGTCGACGGCTTGAACCCCACCGCCTCGGCGTTGGCCGTGTCGGGTCTGACGATGGCCCAGGCCGTGTTCGATCCGTTGTTCACATTCTCCGCCGACGGCGAGGTCGTACCGTATCTGGCCGAGTCGATGACGCCGAATGCCGACTTCACAGAATGGACGCTCAAATTGCGCGAGGGCGTGAAGTTCCATGACGGCACTCCCTTGACGGTCGACGCCGTCATCAAGCAGTTCGAGATCACTCGCAACGACCCGCTCGTCGGACTCGCGGTGCGGCCGTATTATCCCGAGACCGACGCGGTCGCCAAGATCGACGATCTCACGATGGTCTTCAAGCCCCTCGAGCCGAGCCAGTTCTTCCCGTCGGCTCTCACCGGCCAGTTGGGCTACATCGCGTCACCCACGTGGCTCGACGCCGTGGCGGCAGACCCGACTCTCGAGCAGCAGCCCGTGGGTACCGGAGCCTTCAAGTTCGACAGTCGCACCGAGGATTCGGTGACCAAGTTCGTGCGCAACGACGACTGGTGGGGTGCGGCGACCATGGGACTTCCGTGGCTCGACGCGATCGAGTTCTACCCCGTGCCCGATCCGGACAGTCGCACCGAACTGTTGCTGAACGGTGACCTCGACCTCATGCACACCACCGACACCAACCAATTCGAGACGTACCGCGAAGACTCGTCGCTCACGCTGAGCATCGACGACAACGGCGAGGAGTACTTCTTGATGATCAACACCGCCAAGGCGCCGTTCGACGACGAGCGCGTGCGCAAGGCGTTGGCGTTGGCCACCGACCGTCAGGGCTACTACGACTTGTTCAACGCTGGTGAGGGCCGCATGGCCGACCAAATGTTCACCCCGGACAGCGAGTACTACAACCCCGACGTGGTTCAGGAAGGCAACGATCCCGAGGGTGCGGCGGCGCTGGTCGCCGAGTACTGCGGCGAGAACCCCACGGCCGAGGACGGCACCGCTCTGTGCACCGACGGCAAGGTCAACATGGAGTACCAGTGGGTGGGACCATCAACACTCGCCGACAGAATCAAAGACTTCTACCTTCAGGGCTGGAGCGAGTCGTTCAACGTGTCGTTGGACCAGAAGAACCAGCAGGACCATATTCAGGAGACCGCCCTCGGCATCTACAACGTCGTGGGTTGGCGTCAGTTCGGCGCCGAGAACCCCGGTGATGATCGGGTGTGGCTCGAGTGCCGCAACATCGGCGGCATCTCGCTCAACTGGCCGCGCTACTGCTCAGAGGAGCGCGATGCTCTGATCAAGGAGATCGCCAACCCGGCCGACCCGGCCGAGCGCGTTTCCCTGATCCAGCAGCTCGTCCAGAACATCCATGACTCCTACGCCTACATCTTCATGACCCACTCCTCGTGGGCCATCGTGAACAGCGACAAGGTGCATGGTATGTGCGATCGCGTGTCGCCCGAGGGCGTCCCGCTCGTTTGCTCGTCGAACGGTCGCATGTACTTCCAGTCGATCTGGTTGAGCTGAGCGTCGGGTTCACCCACCCGTCAACAACATGAGGTACTACGTTCAAAGGGTCGCCTTGGCCGTTCTTCTGCTCCTTGCGGTGAGCATGCTCACCTTCGGGGCGTTGAACGTCCTCGGCGACCCTTTGTTCAACATCCTCGGTCCGGTCGCGGGTGACGTGAACAACCCCGACAGCATCAAGATGATCGAGGTCGCCAAACGTGAGTTCAGCCTCGATCGCCCGCTTCCGGTCCGCTATTTCCTGTGGCTGTCCGACTTCGTCCGCGGCGATTTCGGAGTGACCTTCAGTTCGACCGGGCAACCTCCGGTATCGGGTGTCATCAGCGAACGCCTACCCCGAACGGTCACCCTCGTGGCTTTGGCTCAATTCTTCGCGATCTTCGTGTCGATCCCCTGGGCCCTCATCACCGCCTCGCGCGCGGGGAAACCCAGCGACCGGGTCTCGACCCTGAACGCTTTCTTCCTCGTCGCGATGCCCAACTTCGCGCTCGCGATCATTCTCAAGTATTTCTTCAGTATCCGTCTGGGCTGGATGCCTCTCACCTACGTGGCCGACGATCCTTTGAGCAGTCGACTCTGGCAGATGATCCTTCCCGCGCTCACGATCGGTTTGCCGGTCGCGGCGGTGTATCAGCGCTTGTTGCGTACCGACATCATCACGACCTTGCAACAGGACTTCATTCTTCTCGCGCGCACCAAGGGGCTATCGCGACGACGCATCCTGCTCATCCACGCGCTTCGTCCATCTCTCTTCTCTTTCATCACCGTGGTCGGTCTCAACACCGGCGCCCTCATCGGCGGCTCGATCGTGTCCGAAACGGTGTTTCGCATTCCCGGCATCGGCTCGACGTTGGTGGAGTCGGTGCTTCGCAATGACTTCCCCGTCGTGTTGGCGATCGTGATGATCGTCGCCTCGTCGTTCGTCGTGATCAATCTGCTCGTCGATTTCGCCTACACACTCATCGACCCGAGGGTGCGCCGATGACCACCGAGAACACCACCGAAAAAACTGACAATGCACCGGCCCGCCGACGACTCGGCTTCGGCTTCTGGCTGTGCGTCGGCTGGCTCGCCCTCATGGTCTTCGTCGCGCTGTTCACACCGCTGCTGCCGCTCAAGAACCCGATGACGAATTATCTCGACCCATCCAACGGTCGGCCACCGTACGCCCCGTCGTGGAAACACTGGTTCGGCACCGACAAGGACGCCCGCGATGTTTTCGCCCGAACAATGCGTGGTGCCCGCATCTCACTGACCGTGGGCTTCTCGGCCATCACCGCCGGGTTCCTGATCGGGGGCACGGTGGGCGTGATCTCCGGTTACTTCCGGGGTTGGATCGATCGCGTGAGTTCGTTCGTCTTCGTCGTGCTCTTGTCGTTCCCGTCGTTGGTGCTGGCCATCCTGCTCACCTCGCTCATCGAACGCAGTCTGCTCACGGTCTCGCTCGTTCTCGGATTGTTGAGCATCGCTCCCGTCGGACGTTTGGCGCGCGCCGCCACCTTGCAATACGCCGACCGCGAGTTCGTTCTGGCCGCTCGGCAGATCGGCGCCAAGGATCGACGCATCATCATCAAGGAAATTCTTCCCAACGTGGCCATACCGATGTCATCGCTCGCCTTGCTCGGCATGGCGGTGGCCGTCGTGGCCGAGGGTGGTTTGGCGTTTCTCGGATTGTCCGTCAAACAAGGAATCACCTGGGGTGGGCTCATCCAGCTCGGCTCGGACTCGGCGAAGACCCTCGAGAAGGCCCCGTGGATCTCGTTCTTCCCGATCCTCATGCTCTTTCTCACGGTGCTCTCCTTGAACTTCGCCGGTGACCGTTTGCGCACCTACTTCGACGTGAAGGAGATGACGCTGTGACCGAGCGCAACGAAGTCGAACCCCTCATCGAGACGGTCGATCTTCGCACTCATTTCCGCACGCCTCGGGGAATCGCGCGAGCGGTCGATGGCATCAGCCTGCAGATTCGACGGGGGCAATCCCTCGGAGTCGTGGGCGAATCCGGCTCGGGAAAGACGGTTTTGTCCCGCTCGATGATGGGGCTGCTGCCACGCAACGGCGTCATCCGCGAGGGCGTGGTTCGATACGGTGGCGAGGAGATCAGCACCCGCTCCTCCAAACAGATGCAGAGCATCTGGGGTCGCGAGATGGCGATGGTGTTCCAGGACCCCATGACCTCGCTGAATCCGGTCATGAAGGTCGGCAAGCAGGTGACCGAGTCGATCCGACTGCACCTCGGCATGTCGAAGTCGGAGGCCATGGCGGTCGCCGAGAAGATCTTCCGCGACGTGCGCATCCCCGAGCCGACCCGGCGGCTCAATCAGTATCCGCTCGAACTCTCGGGTGGCATGCGTCAACGCGTGATGATCGCAATCGCTCTCGCCTGCGGACCGAACATGCTCTTCGCCGACGAACCAACGACGGCACTCGACGTCACCGTGCAGGCCCAGATCCTCGATTTGCTCAGCGAGCAGATTCGCGACCGCAACATGTCGATGTTGCTCGTGACGCACAACCTCGGAGTTGTCGCCGGTTACACCGACGAGATCGCCGTCATGTACGGCGGGAAGGTGGTCGAGCGTGCCCCCACCAAGGAACTCTTCGCGAACGTGAAGATGCCCTACACCGAGGCACTGCTGCAGAGCATTCCTCGTCTCGATCAACCCAGCCATTCGCGATTGGCGATGATTCCGGGACGCCCGCCCGATCTCGTGAATCCTCCGACCGGCTGTCGATTCGCTCCTCGTTGCGCCTACGCCAGGGACCTCTGTGTGCGCGAAGAGCCACCCTTGGTCGCGGCCGAGACCCCCGATCACACCTTCGCGTGTCACTTTCCCGTCGGATCACCCGAATACCACGAGCGCAAGGTCGAGATCACCCGTCGCGCACCAGAGACGTCGGGGGTGAACTGATGGCTGGCACCGGAAAGGCGCACCTGCGACCCGAGGGTGACGCGCTGTTGCGCGTCGAGGACCTCGTGGTCGAGTTTCGCATCGGTCGCACCGGACTCAAGGTGAACGCAGTGTCGGGCATCTCGTTCGACGTTCTGCGCGGCGAGACTCTCGGCATCGTCGGTGAGTCGGGATGCGGCAAGAGCACCACCGGGCGGGCGATCATGCAGCTGCCTCGCGCCACGTCAGGAAGCGTCGTCTTCGAAGGTCGCGAATTGACCACTCTCGACCGCGAGGAGATGCGGGCAGTGCGCACGAAGATCCAAATGATCTTCCAGGATCCCATCTCGTCGCTCAACCCCCGTCGCAAGGTGCGCGACATCGTGATGGAGCCACTCGGCATCTGGGAGCGAGGATCACAAGCCGAACAGGACTCGGCCGTCGACGCGATTCTCGAGGAGGTCGGCATCGACCCCAAGCGCGCCGCCGAGAGCCTCCCCCATCAGTTCTCGGGAGGTCAGTGTCAACGCATTTCGATCGCTCGGTCCCTCGTCCTCGATCCTCAACTGATCATTTGCGACGAACCGGTGTCGGCACTCGACGTGAGCGTGCAGGCCCAAGTGATCAATCTTCTCGAGGAACTGAAGAAGGCTCACGGCCTGACGCTGATCTTCATCGCCCACGATCTCGCGGTCGTGAAGAACATCAGCGACCGTGTGGCCGTGATGTATCTCGGGAAATTGTGCGAGATCGGTCCGAGCGACGGCCTGTACACCAACCCAGCGCACCCGTACACCAAGGTGCTTCTTGATTCGATCCCGATTCCCGATCCGACCGTGGAAACCCGACAGGTCACGGTCGACGGCGAACCGCCCTCGCCCGTCAATCCACCGTCAGGATGTCGCTTCAATCCGCGTTGCCCCGCGGCCTCCGATCGCTGCCGATCGGAGGAACCGCAGATGCGCGAGATCGCATCCGGTCACTTCGTGGCCTGTCATCACCCCTTGGTCGGTGGCGAGGCTCCCGTCACCGTGCGCACCTGAATCAGCGATTCTGATAGTTCGGGGGGCGCTTCTCGAGGAACGCCCGCATCGATTCCCGGGCGTCCTCGGTGTGGCTCGCCATGATCTGTTGACGATTCTCGAGATCGATCGCTGATTGGAGAGCGGGTATCTCGAGAGCCGTCCACATGCCTTCCTTGGTCAGTGCAACACCGAAAGGAGTGTTGGCCATCACCAGGTCGGCCTTGGCGAGCGCCGCGGCCTCGAGGGCATCGGGCTCGTGCAACTCGACGACGAGACCGATCCGAAGCGCCTCGTGCGCGTCGACGACCCGACCCGTCAGCATCATCTCCTGAGCCCGTGCCACACCGACGATGCGCGGCAACAGCCAACTCGTGCCGATGTCGCACGCCGAGAATCCGACGCGGATGAACGCCACGTTGTATTTGGATGTGGTCGATCCGAGTCGAATGTCGCTTCCAAGGACGAGTGCCAAGCCGCCACCGGCCGCCGCTCCATTGACTGCCGTAATGATCGGTTGGGGGATCGAACGCATGCGACCAATGAGGCTCGCGATGTGCTTCTGCACGGCGAAGGCGGTCTGGGTCGAACCGAGGTGCTCGGTGTGCGGCGCCGCTCCGTAGCCACTCAGGTCGAGTCCGGCGCAGAAACCGCGACCTGAACCAGTGAGGATCACCACCCGACACTGCGGATCGACCGAAATGGATGAGAGATGGTCGTGCAACTCCTCGACCAACGTGGCCGACATGGCGTTCAGTTTCTCCGGGCGATTCAGACGCAAGACCGTCACTCCGGGGCGTGGCTTCTCGACGAGGATCACCGATTCGGACATGGATCCATTGTGACAGGGCGAACGCGCGATGCGCTCCATCGGGCCGATGAGCCCACCGTGTTAGCGTTTCAGTAGCCCATTCAGCGGCTTCCCATGGACGACATCGCTCCCTCCCTCGAGAACCCGACTGAAAGCGTCGTGTGGCGTCGCGCGTTGCGGACCGCGTTCTTCTCGTACGTCCTGTCCAGAATCATGGTGCTCGTCGGAGCAGCGATCGTCGCCGCCGAGTTGCGCGCGGACGAGAACAAGGCTCGTGCGAACATCATGTTCGGGCTCGACGGACGCGTCGACCCTCATGCGCGAGGTCTCGTTCTCCCCCGTTCGGCCGGAAAGATGATCCTCGACGTTCTCACGTCGTGGGACGGCCTGTGGTACATGCGCATCGTCCGCTACGGATACCCAGCGTTCGTCCCGGCTCACATCACCTACGAGCAACCTCAGGCCCGGGTCGCGTTCTTCCCGGCTTTTCCCTACACGGTGCGCATCATCGATCGGGTTCTGCCCGGTGGCGACACGCTCGCGGCGTTGGCGTTGAACGTCGCCCTCGGCGCCATCTTCGTTCTGCTCGTTGGTTTGCTCACCCGCGCCTGGTTCGGCGCCCAGCACGCCCGTACCGCGATGGTGCTCTGCGCCATCTTCCCCGGCAGTTTCGTGCTGTCGTTCGCCTACTCCGAGGCCCTT
>JBJTIO010000065.1:0-10112 GCA_046095045.1 Actinomycetota bacterium | reverse complement strand
GCCTTGCACAGGTCAATCCCGTCGTCGGTGACGTGAAGGGCAATGCCGACAAGGCGATCGCCGCCTACCGAGAGGCTGACGCGGTCGGTTGTGACCTGGTTGCATTCCCCGAGCTGACTCTCACGGGCTATCCCCCTGAAGACCTCGTCCTGAAGGCGGGCTTCGTCGCCGACAACCAGACGTGGCTCGCGGACTTTGCCGCCAAGACCGGTGACTGCGTGGCGGTGATCGGTTTCGTTGACGGTGCCGATGGGGTGTTGTACAACGCCGCGGCGATTTGCCATCGCGGTCGTGTCGTGCATCGGTACTACAAGAACCTGCTCCCGAACTACAGCGTGTTCGACGAGGAGCGCTACTTCACCCCAGGTGACGATGCTGCAGACGCCGCCACGATCTATCGCATCGGCGGAGCACTCGTCGGCGTGACGATCTGTGAGGACATCTGGAGTCCGGTCGGGCCGGTCGCCGCCCAGGCGAGGGCGGGTGCGACGCTCGCGGTCAGCATCAATGCTTCCCCGTTCTATCGTGGGCGCCTACAGGAGCGCGTGGCGATGATTGCCGAACGTGCGAGGGACAATTCGTGTGCGGTCGCATACGTGAACCAGATGAGCGGCCAGGACGAACTTGTCTTCGATGGCGGGAGCATGGTCGTCGATGAAAGCGGTGCGGTCATCGCGCGAGCGGCACAGTTCGCCGAGGAACTACTCATTGCGTCGATCGAGGTGCCGGGTGCACAGCCGCGGGCGACTGCACGTGTCATCGAAATCACCGACGAACCCCGCGGGATCTCCCGCGTGGTGGCGTCGCCCGTCGAGCCGCCCGGCGACCTCGCGCAGGTCTACGGCGCGCTCGTCGTCGGTACGCGCGACTACGTGCGCAAGAACGGATTCACCGACGTCGTGATCGGCCTCTCCGGTGGAATCGACTCTGCACTCGTTGCGGCGATCGCCGTCGATGCACTTGGCGCGCAACACGTCCACGGGGTGTCGATGCCGTCGCGCTACTCGAGCGAAGGTTCGAAGACCGACGCGTATCGACTGGCCGAGGCGTTGGGGATCGACATTCGCACGGTGTCGATCGAGCCGGTGTTCCAGTCGTATCTCGACATCCTCGCTCCGGCGTTCGATGGTCGCCCAGCCGATTTGACCGAAGAGAACCTGCAGAGTCGCTGTCGCGGTCAGATTCTGATGGCAATGTCGAACAAGTTCGGCTGGATGGTGCTCACGACCGGCAACAAGAGCGAGATGGCGGTCGGGTACTTCACAATCTACGGTGATTCGGTCGGTGGCTACGCGGTGATCAAGGACGTGTTGAAGATCGACGTGTTCGCGCTCAGCCGATACGTCAACACCCGCGCCGGTCGCGAGATCATCCCCGAGTCGGTGCTCACCAAACCGCCGTCGGCCGAATTGCGACCGGATCAACGCGACGATCAGAGTCTGCCGCCGTACGAGGTGCTCGATCCGATCCTCGCCCTGTACGTCGAGCAGGATCGCACCGCGGCCGAGATCATCGAGATGGGTCACCCCGAGGACGTGGTGCGACGCATCGCACGGCTCGTCGACTTGAACGAGTACAAGCGTCGTCAGTGCCCGCCCGGTGTGCGCGTGAGCGAGAAGGCGTTCGGCAAGGACCGGCGACTGCCGATCACGAACGGCTACCGCGGCTGAACACCGCGAGGCAGGCGATCATGCCGACGGCCGAGATCGACCCGATGATCGCCGGCCACTCGATGCCGGAGCGATCGTAAGCGGACGTCGCGATCACCGACATCGTGGCGCGTCCGAGCATGCCGCCAGCAAGCACGATGCCGAGTCCACGACCGGGTGCCGTCGGGATGATGTTGGCGCCCACGGGGAGAAGGCTCACGATGGCGAACTCGAATCCGAGGAGGAAGAGTCCGAGCAGAACGAGACCGGGAATCTGCTGAGTGTGCAGCAGGGCGAGCAACACGCCGGAGGGCACGATCAACAGTGCACCGGCGATGGTACTGCGTTCCTTACCCCACACGTCGGCGCGGCGCGCACTGGTGATCGAAGCAAGCAATTCGAATGCACCGAGAGCGAACGCCACACCGGCGATACCGGCCTCGGTGAAACCGAACTCGTCCTCCAGCCACGAGCCGAAGGTGACGAACATTGCTTGGCTCGACGCCATGAGGAAGAACATCGCGCCGAAGACGAGGAACCCGCGGCGGGGCATCGGCGCCTTCACCCCGTCGCGTTTGCGTTCGGAACCAGCGACGTCGTGCGGTGATAGTCGCGCGCCGATGATGATCGCCATCACACCCACGGCTCCGGCGCCAACGGCGTACCCCCATCGCCACGACGATTGCGAGGCGACGAGACCCATGATCGTGACACCAACAAGCAGACCGAGGGCCCACGAGGTTTCGGTGATACCGATCACGCGACCGCGGCGCTCGTAATCGACGTGGTCGTTCACCCAGGAACTCAGCCCGATGTCGAAGAAGAACTTCGACACGCTGATCATGAGGATGCCGATGATGAAGATCCACATGTTGGGACTGGCGGCGGCGATCGCGGCAGCGGCGGAGATTCCGAGCAGCCCACCGGCCATCGCTGTGCGGCGGTGCATTCGGTCGACGAACGAGCCGAGCAACGGGGATGCCCCCATCGCCAACTCGGTGATCATGAGCGCCAGACCGAGTCGCGACAGGCTGACACCGAAGTCGTCGCTGATGCTGGCGAGGAAGGGCGGCGCGAAGCGGAAGCAGGCATTGGCCGTGAGGCGCGCCACGGTGAGCGGTAGAACGTGGCGTCGCGTCTCGGCCGAATACGAGTCGTCGAGGATGCGTTCGGTGAGTCGGGTGTTCAGCACTGCGATTCCGGATCGTCGTCGTCGGACGACTTGGCAATGAGGTAACCGATGGCGCGCTCGGACTTGGGGTAGCGACCGACGAGAGCCCAGAAGTCGGGCCCGTGGCCGGGAACGTGGAGGTGCGCCAGTTCGTGAACGATCACGTAGTCGAGGACCCACGTGGGGAAACCAACGAGTCGAGTCGAGATGCGGATGTCGGATGCCGAGGGAGTGCACAGACCCCACACCGACGTGAGGTTCTCGGCCCAAGCGATCGTTGCGGGCTCACGCAACGAATGGGTGCGCGCGAGGCGACGGGCGCGATCGGTCAGGTCGATGTCGGTGGTCGCCATGCGTCGACGGAACCGCCGCACCATGTCGTCGACGCTCGCGCGTTCTTCGCTCGCGCTCATCCACGAAGGGATCGACACTCGTAGCACGTCTCCGATGAGTTGAGCACTGACGCTGCGTCGACGCTTCTTCGACCGAACGACCTCGACGCGGAACGGATCGGGAGGTGCCACGCGAAGCGGCATCACCTCGGCGAGCGGTGACGGGGCATCGACGAGGTCGGGATCGAAGAGTTGGGGAGCGGGCTCGGGGGTCATCGGGTCATTCCACTGCGCCGGTGTTGCGTAGTTCGTCGGCGATGAGTTCGAGCGGGAAGAGAATCGAACCGTTGCTCCATCCGCCATCGGTGCGGTGTTCGAACCATCCGCCCGAGAGATTGGGGAATCGCGTGTCGGGATCGCCGAAGTGTTGGCGCAACAAGCGCAAGACCCCGCCGTGCGAGACGACGAGAACGCACCCGTGGGGATGTTCGGATGCGATGCGGTCGAGCGCGCGGGTGCTGCGCGCGACCGTCGATTCGACGCTCTCGAATCCGGGTGGGCGTCGATTACCGGAGAGGTAGCCCGGCCAGCGCCGGTTGATCTCGTCGGGGGTGAGACCTTGCCATTCGCCGGCGTCGTTCTCACGCCAGTCGGGATCGGTCGAGACACGGTCGCATCCGACCACCGAGGCGATGATCTCGCCGGTGATGCGTGCGCGCTCGAGGTCGCTCGTCACGACTGCGTCGAAGGGCGGACATTCATTCGCGAGCAGGCCGGCGGCCGAGCGCGCTTGTGAGCGACCGAGATCGGTGAGCGGAGGATCGGCTTGACCCTGCCACCGCTTGACGGCGTTCCAGGTGCTCTGACCGTGCCGCAACACGAGAACGCGGGTCGCGCGAGAGGCTCCGTTGCTCGTCACAGAGGTCGAGGGTACTGCCGGTACGCTCGGCGACGTGGCCACTCTCCGCTTGTTCGCTCGGGCCCGCGAGGTGGCGGGCCGCGCATCCGACGACGTGCCCGGGTCCACCGTCGACGAGGTGATCGCCGAGGCTGTCCGGCGGTTCGGACCGACCTTCGCCGACCTGCTTCCGACCTGTCGCGTGTGGTTGAACGGCGAGGCGGTGTCGGGTTCCACCCGCGTGACGGACAATGATGAGGTGGCGGTGTTGCCACCGGTGTCAGGAGGAAGCGAATGAGCGAAGCGAACGAGAAGGATCCGTCGAGCCTCGCTCTGCCCGAACTGCGCGCCGAACGCGACAGGTTGCGCACCATCGAAGACGCCGTGTCGTTCGTGCGCCGACTGGCCCAAGGTCGCATCGATCTCGTGGCCGCGGTTCGCGCGAGTCGATCGGGTGGCTCGGCCGTGACCGCGGCCGACATCGTGAAGTCGGGTGTCGGACCCGCGCCGAGCACGGGTTCGGCTCGCCCTCCGCGCGACACCGACGTGGCGGCCGATCATCCTCTGCTCGCCGAGTTCGACGAACTTTGCGATCGCATGGGATTCGACAACATGGCCGAGCTCGACGAGTCGGCCTTGGACGCCCTCGAGTCCGCCTTGCGGACCTTCGAAGCGACGCAGTCGGAGATCCGACGACGGCTCTTCGATCGGATCGACGCCCTCACCGCCGAGTTGGTTCGCCGATATCGCGATGGTGGAGCCTCGGTCGACGCCCTTCTCGAGGGGTGAAGCCCGATTCCCCGCTCGGTCAGGGAAGTTTTTCGACCCGCCGATAGTTTCACCCTTCTGTGACGCGCTTGGCCATGCTGTCCCTCCACACCTCGCCACTGGTGCAGCCGGGTGTCGGCGACTCCGGTGGAATGAACGTGTACGTCCGCGAGTTGGTGGCTGCGCTGGCGCACGCGGGTGTCGAGGTGACCACCTACACCCGTGAATGGCGCCCGGGTCTCGCGCGCGAGGTGCAGGTCGAGCCGAACCACCGTGTGATCCACGTTCCGGCCGGACCGCACGATCTCGCCAAGGAAGATCTCGAATCGATCGTGCCGTCGTTCGTCGACTTTGTGCTCGACGACATGCGCAACGCGCATCCCGCCGACGTCGTGCACGCGAACTATTGGCTGTCGGGAATCGCGGGTCACTCGATCAAGCACGAACAAGGCATCCCCTTGGTCACGACGTTCCACACTCTCGCGCGCGTGAAAGCCGAGGGTGGCGATCCTGAACCGGCGCGTCGCGAACGCGCCGAGGCGCAGATCATCGGTTGCGCCGACGCGATCTGCGTGAGTTGTGACGAGGAAGAAGAGCAGTTCCGTCGTCTCTACGGCGATCCGCCGGGGGGAATCGAAATCGTCGCTCCCGGTGTCGAGCACGCGTTCTTCACACCCGGCGATCGTCGCGGTGCCCGCAAGGCCCTCGGCATGGGTGACGGACCGGTGCTGTTGTTCGTCGGTCGCATTCAGCCGTTGAAGGGCGTCGACGTGGCGGTGCGCGCCCTCGCCGCTCTCGGACGTGCCGACGCCGAGTTGTACGTGGTCGGCGGAGCGAGCGGACAGGACGGCGACTCCGAGGTGCAACGTGTGCTCGCCCTCGTCGACGAACTCGGCTTGCGCGGTCGGGTGCACTTCGTGCCACCGCGAGCGCATCACATCTTGTCGACGTACTACCGCGCGGCCGATGCCGTGTGGGTCCCCTCGCGTTCGGAGAGTTTCGGACTGGTCGCCCTCGAGGCCGCCGCGTGCGGAATTCCGGTGATCGCCAACGCCGTCGGCGGACTGTTGTCGCTCGTCGATCACGGGCGCACCGGGTTCCTGGTGAACGATCGTGATCCCGAGCAGTTCGCCGCCTACACCGAGCATCTGTTGAGCAATCCCGGATTGGCCGCTGGCATGCGCGCCGCGGCCGCAGAACGGGGCCGTCGCTACACCTGGAGCTTCGCGGCCGCTCGTCTGCGTCGCGTCTACACCGACATCACCTCGCGCTCGCTCGTCAACTGCTCGTGAGCGATCTCTTCGACGACGAATCGCTCGCGGTGATCGAGCGGCGCATCGACGAGTGGTTGGGTGCCATGCGCTCGACGAACCACACGATCCTCGCGATCGACATCGCCGATCCCGATCCGATGTTTCGTGCTCGTTGGTACGTCCGCATGAAGGGTGAGACGAAGGACTTCATCACGGTGTGGTTGACGCTCGGTCAACGCACGCTCCGTTACGAGACCTACGTGATGCCCGCCCCCGAGGAAAACGTCGCAGAATTCAACGAGCAACTGTTGCGTCGCAACGACAAGTTGATCGGCGCCCACTTCTCACTCGGCTTGGAAGATGCCGTGTATCTCCGGGGTGACCTGCCGCTGATCGGACTGACCGAACCAGAACTCGATCGCATCGTTGGTTCGCTCTACGCGCACGTCGAGCAATGCTTCCGTCCCTTGCTGATGCTCGGGTTCGCGTCGCGCTTCGCCGACTGACCGCGCTTGGCTTCGCCGACATACCGGGTACGTCGCTCTCGCCCCCACCCTCGACGTCTCGTCGGGGTCTTCCGGGAAGTCGGCTCCGGCGGGACACCCCTCGGCGTTAGCGTGAAGGCATGTCCGGATCCTCGTCGAGCGTCGCCCTTGTCGTCGTCGGTGGCGGCAACATGGGTGCGGCCCTGGTCGGGGGTCTCTTGTCGTCAGGTGCGGTCGCCGCTTCGGATCTGGCGATCGTCGAGGTGCTCCCGGCGCGGCGCGAACAATTGACCACGATGTTCCCCGATGTGGCGGTGGTGTCCGAGGTGCCGTCGTGCTCGTCCGCGGTCATTGCCGTCAAGCCTCAGCACGTTTCCGAGGCCGTGGCATCAGCGACGGCCCGCGGCGCGCGCCGAGTGTTGTCGATCGCTGCCGGAGTCACCTTGAACACCCTCGAAACCGCCGCGGGTGCCGGCGTGGCGGTGGTGCGGTCGATGCCCAACACTCCCGCGATGGTGGGCGAGGGCGCTTCGGCAATTGCCGTTGGTGCGCACGCGGGCGAGGCCGATGTCGCGTGGGCGGAAATGATTCTCGGATCGGTCGGACTCGTGGTGCGCGTCGATGAATCGCATCTCGATGCTGTCACCGGTCTCGCGGGGAGCGGACCCGCGTACATCTTTCTCGTTGCCGAAGCGTTGATACAGGCGGGTGTCGACGTGGGTCTTCCCGCCGACACGGTCGATGTGCTCGTGCGGCAACTGTTGGTCGGATCGGCGGCGTTGCTCGCCGAGGGCGACGACCCGGCCGTGCTTCGTGCGCGTGTGACGTCGCCGGGTGGAACGACTGCGGCCGGTGTATCGGTACTCGAGACCAACGAGGTGCGCGCGGCGTTCGTCGCCGCGGTGCGCGCCGCGACCGAGCGCGGTCGCGAACTCGGTCGTCAGTGACGTTGTCGCGCACGAAAAGTTGTGCGTGACCGAGTGACAATTTTTCGACCGCGCGTCGCGACTCCGCAGGTCAGCGATTTAGTGAAAACAGGGACTGAATGTGCAGAGTGCAAGCATCAAAAATTTCTTGCGGTGACACTTTTCTCACGGGGTGATTCAGGTCTAGGGTATGTCGCAGGTCACAAGACCACCGGCTGATTCAGCCGGAAGACGCGCCCGCAAGGGCAGCGCCGACAGGGCCGGTGCCATCGGGGGGTTGGCACCGGCCCCGTCGCATTTACGGGCCGGTTTTTCTGGACGAAGCGTTCTGTTTCGCCATCACACGTCCACACTGTGTTCATGACACGTTTCTCCACGGTGTCCTTCCTGTCCGACCTCGGTGCGCAATCCGAACACGTCGGCGTGGTGAAGGCCGTGATTCGAGAAACGGCTCCGCACGTGACGGTGATCGATCTCGCGCATGAGATCGCTCCGTTCGATGTGCGCGCCGGATCACTCGCGTTGGCACGCGCGGTTCCATATCTCACCGAAGGCGTCGTGATCGCGTGCGTCGATCCCGGTGCGGGCACGAGTCGACGCTTGGTCGCGATCGAAGTCGCCGATGGAGCCGGCGTGTTCCTTGGCCCCGACAACGGATTACTTGCTCCGGGTGTCGCACTCGTCGGAGGCGCGGGTCGTGCCGTGGTGCTCGATCGCGACGAACATCATCTGATCGCTCCCGGCGCGACGTTCGCCGCGCGCGACGTTCTCGCCCCGATCGCCGCAGCGTTGTGCAACGGTGCCGACCTCGAGACACTTGGTACGCCGATCGATGCCGCCGAGCTGTTGCCGGGCGTCGTTCCGATTCCGCGCGAAGAGAACGGTGGCTTGTCGTGCGAGGTGATCTGGGTAGATCGTTTCGGGAACTGCCAACTGAACGTGTCGGCTGACGACGTGAACGCTGCGTTCGGCGACGCGACGCGATTGCGTGTCGACGTGCACGGTGATGTGCGCAACTTCGCCATCGTGAACGCGTTCGACGATCTCGGTCAGGGCGCCGCCGGTTTGGTGATCGATTCATCCGGGTTGCTGTGCATCGCCGTGGGTCGTTCGTCGGCCGCTCGTGAACTTGCGATCGGCGAGGGTGAACAGGTGTTCCTCGCTCGGGGTGGGGAATCGGCCCCCGTGGCGACGCCGGTGGGCATCCGCCCGTCCCGCTGACGTCTCCGGAAACCACCTCGCCACCCGCCGAACGGGTCTAGGGTTCTCTCATGCGCCCCGCCACCACTCTCACCGTGGCCCTGCTGCTCGGTGCCATCTTCATCGCCGGCATCGTCTCGTTGTTGCGACTGTGAAACGACCTCCATGAACCTCGCCTCGATCGTCGACAAACACGATGCTTCCCGACCGGCGATCATCAGCCGTGGTCGCACCACGTCGTACGGCGATTTGCGGGCCCAGATCGAGGCGTTCCGCGGTTCGCTCGTCGCCCTCGGCGTGCAGTCGGGCGACCGGGTAGGGCTCATGTGCGGCAACGGGCGTTGGTTCGTGGTGGCGTACCTCGCCGTGATCGGGCGCGGTGCGATCGCCGTGCCACTGAACCCGCTCAGTCCGACACCGGAACTGCAGGCCGAACTTTCGATCGTCGACCCCAAGGTGGTCTTGGTCGAAGCGTCCGGTGTGCCCTCGTTCTGCGGTGTCGATCGAACGAAGCTTCCGTCGCTCACCACCGTGATCATCACCGATGCGGCGAGTGAGACGACTCTCGGACCGGCGACGCCCGTGCGCACCTTCGACTCGATGCTCACCGGCAATGCCTCCGCGTGGGTCGATGTCGACAACGATCACCCGGCGGTCTTGATCTTCACCAGTGGAACGGCGGGTGCTCCGAAGGCGGCCATCCTCACGCACCTCAATCTTCTCGAGAACATCTGTCAGAACTTCTCGACGAGTGATCACATTCAGGATGGTGACGTGGTGTTCGGCGTGTTGCCGATGTACCACATCTTCGGACTCAACGTCGTTCTCGGAATGTCGCTCATGGCTGGTGCGTGCGTCGTTCTCGTTCAACGCTTCGATCCGGTGACGGCAGTCGAGACCTTCGCTGAACGCAACGTGACGATCGTTCCGGGTGCTCCGCCGATTTGGGTGGCAATGTCGCTCATGGACGGGGTCGATGCTGCGGCATTCGCGACGGTGCGTCTGGCACTCACGGGTGCGGCGCGCATGCCGGTTGATGCCTCGGAGCGCCTGAAGCGCAAGTTCGGCATCGATCTGCGCGAGGGTTACGGACTCACCGAAGCGGCCCCCGTGGTCACGAGTTCGGTCGGTGTCGAGAACCGGACCGGTTCGGTTGGTCGTGCGGTGCAAGGTGTCGACGTGCGCATCGTCGACGAGGAAGGCAACGACACGCCGGTCGGCGACGAAGGTGAAGTGTGGGTGAAGGGGCCCAACGTGTTCGCCGGATATTGGAACGACCCGGAAGCGACGGCCAAGGTGCTCGATCGTGATGGTTGGTTGCACACCGGCGACATCGGACTCGTCGACGACGATGGATACCTGTATCTGGTCGACCGCGCGAAGGACCTCATCATCGTCTCCGGATTCAACGTGTATCCCGCCGAAGTCGA
>JBJTIO010000064.1:0-4289 GCA_046095045.1 Actinomycetota bacterium | reverse complement strand
ACACGGCGAAACGACTCGGCGAAACGCCCGACCAAATGAGCGTCGCGGAGCGATTCGAGGCCGCGCGCGCACGACGAGCCTCCCGACGTTCGACGACGCGGAGCAGTTCGTGAACGCGCGCATCTCCCGGCTGGCGATCGCTCTGTTGATTCTCTACGTGGTCTTGTTCGCGCAGCTGAACATCATCCAGGTCGGCAAACGTTCATCGCTCGAAGCCGATGCTCGCAACAACCGTCAGACCGTGCGCGACTTCAACGAGCCACGCGGTGACATCGTCACGAGCGACGGCGTGGTAATCGCGCGCAACATTCCCTCCGACGACGAGTTCGATTGGCAGCGGGAGTACCCGGAGGGCGACACCTACACTCCGATCACCGGTTACTTCACGTTCGGTTTCGGTGCCACCGGAGTCGAGAAGGTCGCCAACGACGTTCTCGCCGGACGCACCACCGAACAACAGATCACCGGACTCGCGTCACTGTTCGATGGCGGCGACACCAGTGGTTCGGTCGAGGTCACCATCGATTCGCACATCCAGGAAGCAGCCAAAGCCGCACTCGGTGAACGCGAGGGAAGCGTGGTCGTGGTCGAACCATCGACCGGTGCCGTGAAAGCGATGTACTCGTGGCCGACGTACGACACCAACATCGTTGCCACGCACGATGCATCGTTGGCCTCCGACGTCTTCGAGTATCTCGATGCCATGCCGGGCAAGCCACTGTTGGCCAACGCGTACCAAGAGCGCTACATGCCCGGGTCGACGTTCAAGATCATCACCACTGCAGCCGCGCTCGATGCCGGATTCATCACGCTCGACACGACATGGGCGGAGGAATCGGAATTCCTGCCCCCACAAACCGACAATCCGATCGGGAATTACGGCGGGAAAGTGTGCGGGGGCAACCTCGTCGAGGTGTTCCGTCGTTCGTGCAACACGCCGTTCGCTCGCACCGCCATCGACCTCGGACCCGAGGTGATGGTGACCGCCGCCGAGCGTTTCGGCATCGGGGAAACGATCCCCTTCGATCTGCCCGCACCGGCATCGAGTTACTTCGGTGATGTCGATTATTTCCAGCAGAATCTTCCGCTTCTCGGCATCGGTGGCTTCGGTCAAGGGAACACCTCGATGGTTCCGTTGCACATGGCGCTCATCGCGGCCGCGGTGGCCAACGACGGTGTGATGATGAAGCCGTACGTCATCGCCGAAACTCGCGACCATGACGGACGCTTGCTACGACGCACGGCTCCCACGACGTGGCGAACGGTGATGACGCCCACCACGGCGACAACCTTGCGCGATCTCATGGTCGAAGTGGTGCGGAACGGAACCGCGCGTTGCTGTCTGCAGTTGGCCAACGGAATCCAAGCCGCGGCCAAGACCGGAACGGCACAACTCAACGCCGCCGGCGAACCGGAGAGTAGTCACGCATGGGTCGTCGCCTTCGCTCCGGCCGAGGCGCCGCGCTACGCGATCGTCGTGATGTTGAAAGGTACGACCGCCGAGATCAGCGCCGGCACGGGTGGAACACTCGCCGGTCCGATCGCCAAGACGGTGCTCGATCGTGCGCTCGCACTGTGACCCATGTGAGCAGGGGCGACCCGTGACCTCGAGGTCATATCGGTAGCCTTCGAACACGTATGTCCGACGTCGGTGCCACAACGCTCAACGACCGTTACGAGCTTCAGCAGCGCATCGGCCGCGGCGGCATGGCCGATGTCTATCTGGCCCGTGATCTCCTGCTCGATCGTCTCGTGGCAATCAAGGTGCTGTTCCCCGAGTTCGCCACCGATCCGGCTTTCGTCGAACGATTCCGTCGCGAGGCCCAGTCAGCGGCAAACCTGAATCACCCGAACATCGTCGGTGTGTACGACTGGGGTCGCAGCAACAACACCTACTTCATGGCCATGGAATACGTTCCCGGCCGCACCTTGGCCGAGGCCCTGCAACAGACCGGTCGCGTCGACGCCGACAAGGCCGCCGAGGTCGGTATCGAAATCACTGCCGCGCTCGAGTTCGCGCACCGCAACAAGATGGTGCATCGCGACATCAAGCCGGGCAACATCCTGCTCGGTAGCAAGGGCACGTTGAAGGTCGCCGACTTCGGCATCGCGCGAGCTCTCGGCAGTGCGGCCGACAGTGGCATCACCCAAGTTGGTGCGGTGATGGGCACCGCGGCGTACTTCTCACCCGAACAAGCACAGGGCGGTCAACCCGATCCGCGTAGCGACCTGTACTCGCTCGGCGTGGTTCTCTACGAGATGGTGACGGGTCGTGTTCCGTTCACTGGCGACAGCCCGATGGCGATCGCCTACAAACAAGTTCACGAACAACCACAACCCATCTACCAGATCGTTCCGAACGTGCCGCGAGCGTTCGAGGCGATCGTGGCCCGTCTTCTCGCCAAGGATCCGGCGGCGCGTTACCGTAACGCACTCGAGGTGCGCGACGATCTGCGTCGCTTCCGTGAGGGTCTTCCGGTGCAGGCACTCGCGCGCTTGTACAACCAGAGCGATCCGACGCCGGTCGACCCGCCGACCGAAGCCTTCGAACCGACTCCGCTGATTCCCGACCGCGGCGACACCGCGTCGGCACCCACGATGCCCATTCCGACGGTGCCCCCGGCATCTCCGCCCACGACTCCGTTGCCCCGCACGGTGATCATCGCGAATCCCGATCTCGCTCCGGGTCAAACGTCGGGCACCACCGTCGTACCAACCGACGATCTGCACCGACGGCGGCGCAACATCGTGATCGCCGCCGTGTCGACTGCGGTCGTGCTGTTGATCGCTGCCATCATCGCGACCATTGCACTCACGGGTGGCGGATCGACGGCAACCACCTTCCCCATCGTCGACGTCACCGGTATGACGCTCGAGGAAGCCGTCACCACTCTCGAGGACGCCGGGCTCGACGTGGTGCCGGTCGCCGAGGAGACCGCGAATGTCGACGCGAACGTCGTCTGGAAGCAGATCCCCGCACCGGGAGAAGAAGTGGCCGAGGGTGACACCGTGCAGGTGATCTACAACCCGTCGAACGTTCCGGTTCCCATTCCACGACTCGCTGGCATGACGTTGGAGCAAGCCCGCCTTGCCTTGCTCGATCTGGGTTTGACGATCGGTTCGATCACGATGCAGAACGATCCAACGGTGCCCGAGAACACCATCATCGCCACGAGTCCGGGCGAGGGCAAAGAGGTTCTTGGTGGAGCGACGATCGATCTGATCGTGAGTCAGGGAAGCGGCATCGTTCAGGTTCCGAACGTGCAGGGACAAACGAGCGAAGCAGCGCGATCACTCCTCGAAGGTGACCCGTTCGACTTCGTGGTGTCGATCGTTACCGAGCCCAGTTACACCGTCGAGTCGGGGCGCGTGACGCGAACGAGCCCAAACATCGGCAGCCAAACCACCAAGAGTTCGCCGATCACGTTGTACGTGTCGAGTGGTCAGCCCACCGACAACCTGATCGTGGTCACCGGTCTGCGCGAGAGCGAGGCCCGCAACGCACTGCTCGGTTACCGCGTGGTTGTGGAGTACATCGATGTTCCGGCCGGAAGTGCGAACGACGGACTCGTCATCGCCCAGGATCCGAGTGCCGGAGTGCCGGTCGCTCCCGGTGCACGCGTGTTGTTAAAGGTGGGCAAGGCCATCACTCCGGCCACAACCACGACGACACCAACAACCACGACGACGACCGTTCCCTGAGGCGACGGTCGTCCGCGCGACGGTCAGCGACACGAGTCGAGGAAGTTACGAATCATCGCGTGACCGCTACCGGTGAGGATGCTTTCCGGATGGAACTGCACTCCTTCGACCGGCAATGAGGTGTGGCGGACACCCATCACGATGCCGTCGTCGGTTTCGGCGGTGATGCTCAAGCAGTCGGGCATGCTGGCGCGGTCGATCACCAACGAGTGATACCGGGTCGCCGTGACCGGATTGTCGAGTCCGGCGAACACTCCGACGTCGTGATGGCGGACCGGGCTGGTCTTGCCGTGCATCAGATGGGGTGCCCGTACCACCTGGCCACCGAAGACGTGGCCGATGGCCTGGTGACCAAGACACACCCCGAAGACCGGTGTGTGGCGTTCGGCGAAGGGCACGATCGCGTCGCAGATGATGCCCGCGTCCTCGGGACGCCCGGGCCCGGGTGACAGCAACACCCCGTCGACGTCGAGGGCCAAGGCCTCGGCGACGGTGAGTTCGTCGTTTCGCCGAACCACCGGCTCGGCTCCCAACTCGCCGACGTATTGCACCAGGTTGTAGACGAAGCTGTCGTAGCTGTCGATCAC
>JBJTIO010000063.1:0-7941 GCA_046095045.1 Actinomycetota bacterium | reverse complement strand
GTTCTTCCTCGGCGTGCGTCGACTGGGTCCGGCGCCGGCCGCTTTGGTGGCGACCACCGAACCCGGGCTCACTCTGGTGTGGGTGGTGCTGATTCTCGACGAATCGATGAAGCCCGTGCAGTTGCTCGGTGCGGCACTGGTCGTGGTCGGAGTGCTGTGGTCGCAGCGGTCGACTCAATCGACGAGCGCCTGAAGTTCACCAACGCGATCGATCACGAACGTCGACGTCGTGTACGACGGGAGCGAGCCACCTTCTCCGGTGCTCGACGTCCACGAGATGCGCCATTCGACCCCAACCACGGCCACGAACACGCCCGAGTCACGCCCTAAGGACGAATGTCGATAGGTGTACGAACACGGTGACGTTGCTTCATCGGGAACCGACGGATTCCACGGCCAACCCGGACCGACGCAGTCGGCGAAACCAAGACCGGGACCACCCCGCGACGCGTCGTCCTGAGTGAGAAACGTCATGCGCGTCGGAGTCGCCGTGGCTCGCGACCACACCGGACCGAAAACCGTGGGGATCCACGCCGTCGCCGTGACCGGTGTCCACCACGCGGCGTCGATCCAGAACCAGGTCGGCACGTCGACGACCATCGTGTTCGTGGAAGGTGCGAAAGCTGGTGACGGGATGGGAAGACGTCCCTGAGCCAACACGGCAGCACTGCGAGCGATCTGACTCGATGAAAGTCGCGGTATCCAGATGTCGGTGAACTCCGAACCACAGCGACGCTCATAGAGGTCGTATCGCACGCCGTCGACGACCCGACTGATGGAGGTGGTGCGCCCGATGTGAGAGTCGTAGACGACCAACAAAGTCCACGTGCATCCCGACGTGCCGCTCGTGCCCGAGGGTGTGCCGATCTGCACACCCGCCCAGATGACTCCGTCCTGCGCTCCGCCCGAGGTGTCGGCGGCCGAGGCGACGTCGGGTGATGCAACGACGACACTGAGCGCCACCGTCATCATCGCGACGGCGATGATCACTCGGAGAATCCGCACAGATCCTCCTCGACACTCGACGAAACGACACGACGGTCGGTCCAGCGCGGACCGAACATGGTCTTGACGATCGTCCATTCGATGATCGCGCTGTAGCGCGAGTCGTCGAAGATCGCGCCGTCCATCGTCAAAACCACATCGTCGAGAACACAGGTGGTGACGCGCGATGAGTCACTGTCTGTCACCACCCGATCGATGCGATACCTCACCGATCCACGATCGGACGCCACGACTCCGGCGGCGGCGCGTTCGTGCATGAGCCGAGCCGTCTCGGTGTGCAACAGCGTTCCGTCGAGGACGAACGATCCGACATCGCACGAAGCGGGTTGCCGTCCGCAATCGATCCGTAACGACATCAGATGATCGAACGCATCGGAGCTCGTGGCGGGAACGGTCGTCGTGGTGGGTTCGTCGACCACCGAGACCGACTGGAGCGATGGAGCCAGTGATGCCTCGGGCCGACCGGTGACCTCACCTCGGGCGCCGCCACAGGCCACGAGTGTCGTCATCAGCAGAATCAGAATCGCGCGCATGAAACCTCCTCGGACGGGTGGGGGCTTCGACCCCACGAAGAACATGGTCGTACTCATCGTCTTGACGTGCGATGGGTCGTCGGACCCGTCGAGTGGACGAATGGGTGTCCGGGGTCTGCCACAATCGAGCCATGAGCCAACCGATCTCTCGTCGTCTCTTTCTCGCCCTCGGTGCCTCGGTCGTGGTGGCCGCGTGTTCGAAAGATGACACCAGTGCGCCCGACACCACGGCGGCCGACACCACCACCACGACTGCGCCCACCACGACCACCCTGCCGCCGGTCGATTTCACCGGCGATCCCTTCACTCTGGGTGTCGCGTCGGGCGACCCAACCGACGCCTCGGTCATCATCTGGACCCGACTCGCACCCGACCCGCTGAACGGTGGGGGATTGAGCGATCAGGACTATCAAGTGCGCTGGGAAATCGCGAGTGACGCCGACTTCACGGACATCACGAGTTCCGGTGATGCCTCGGCGGAGTCGCGCTACGGGCACAGTGTGCACGTCGAGGTCTCGCCCGCCCCCGGCGCCGTGGCGTACTACCGATTCCGCATCGCCGACCACACGAGTCCGGTCGGTGTCACGCGCCTCGCTCCCGCAGCCGGTTCGACCGACCAAGTGCGCATCGCGACCGCGTCATGCCAGAACTACACCGACGGATTCTACACGGCCTACGACGATATGGCCGCCGAGTCTCCCGATCTGATCGTGTTCCTCGGCGACTACATCTACGAGGGCGGAATCGGAACACTCGACGAGACCACCGCGCGACTGCACAACAGCGACGAGATCAAGGACCTTGTCGCGTACCGCAATCGCTACGCCCTCTATAAGAGCGATCCACTGCTACAGCGGGCGCACTCGGTGTGCCCGTGGGTCGTCACGTGGGACGACCACGAAGTGGAGAACAACTACGCCAACCTCTCTCCTCAGGATCCGGCCGACACCGAGGGATACGCGGCTCGCCGCGCCGCCGCCTACCAAGCGTGGTGGGAGCACATGCCGGTGCGTCTCGAACCACCGGTCGACGAGAACCTCACGATCTACCGTCGAGTGGCGTGGGGCGGTTTGATCAACATGCTCGTACTCGACGGCCGTCAGTACCGCAACGACCAAGCGTGCGGAGACGCGGTTCTGCAGTTGTCACCCGCGTGCGACGAAGCCAACGTCCCAGAACGCTCGATGCTCGGCAGCGAACAAGAGAGCTGGGTCGCCGAAAACGTCACGAGCGATGCGATCTGGACCGTGCTCGCGAATCAGACGGTGATGACCGACATCCGCGTCGGAGCTGCGATCCTCAATTACGACCAGTGGGATGGATACGCCCCGAGCCGGGATCGCATCCTCGAATCAGCTGCCGACGTCGCGAACCTCGTCGTCATCACCGGAGACATCCATCTCGCCGGTGTCGGTCAGCTCACCACCACCGCCGATCCGACGACATCGCGAGGAATCGAATTCGTCACCACCTCGATCTCGTCGAGCGGCAACATCGACGCTTCGACCGAATCACTGCTAGTGGCGCTGCCCAACATCATCGACGCCGAGGTCTCGCACCGTGGCTACACATTGCACACGATCACGGCCGACACCTGGACCGCCGACTATCGCATCGTCGACAACGCCCTCGTCGAGGGCTCGGCGGTGACGACGTGGAAGACCTTCACCGTGAAGGCCGGAACCCCCGCCGTCACCGAAGCCTGATCAGCTACCCAGTTCGAGACAGGGTTCAGGTCGGAGCCATCGAGCGTTCGATGCGCTGCAATTCCTTCGCACGCCGTTTCTCGGCGACCTGCAATCGAATGCCTCCCGCGATGCCCTCGGGATTGGTGATCGCGGTGAAGATCAGCAACACACCACCGATGAGGGCCTCCCAACGGCCCATACCCCCGATGATCTGGTTCATTCCGTAGAACGCGACACCGGCGGTCGCCGTGATGCCCGCAGTGACCGCACCACTCACGCTCGTGATTCCGCCCAGATAAGCGACCGACAACGCGGTCAGCGACGCCATCACGCCGTACGACAAGTCGGACACCGAACCGAAGCGGTACGCGATCAAGGTTCCACCTACGCCGGCGATGAACGATGAGAAGGCGAACATCGTCATCTTCACCCGGGTGACGTTGATACCGATGGCGGCGGCCGCTCGCTCGTTGCCTCGTACCGCCAGCATCACGCGCCCCGATCCGGCTCGTCGAATGTTGGCAACGGCGATGCACAACAGAACCAGGATCACGACGAGGAACACGCCGAAGATCGGACGCGACACCTTGTTGCCAAACACCAAACCGAAGTCCCACGGACCAAGCTTCGGGTTGGGAACCTTGGCGCCACCCGACGCGATGTCACCGATCACCGCCGGGTTCTTGAACACGAACTCGGCAATCGTGACTCCACCCGCAAGGGTGATGATGGCCAAGTTGGTGCCGCGGACGCGCAAGGCGGGAAACCCGACGAGCAGACCGAAGAGCATCGCGCCGATGGCGGCGATGAAGGGCGCGATGGGGAAGGGAATGTCGTAACGCATCGCCAACTTCGACAACGCGAATCCCGCAATGCCCGCGAAGGCCATCTGCGCGAGCGATGTCTGACCACCGAATCCGGTGAGCACCACGAGCGACAGGGCGAGCACCGACGCGATGACCGTCGTCATCAACGCGGCACGCCACAGCGGTCCGAACGCGAACAGTCCGGCGACCGCGAGAGCGATCGGCACGAGGACCGAAATCGGAGTCACCCGAGCCTGGGGAACGGACGGCAATTTCCAGATGTTCACCGAACCTCGTTCGGGGAGGCGTTCACCGAGCAACACCATCGTCACGATGATCACGAGGAACGGAATTCCCTCGCGCGCGCCGTATTCGGGGAACCAGCTGATCTCGTTCTGCAGTTTCGTGCAGATCGACTGGCCCATGCCAATGAGCACACCGGTGATGAGAGCCGGCCAGTAATTCTGGAACTTGCCGATGAGCGCGGCGCCCAGAGCCGGGATGAGGAACGCGAACGTGTAGATGGTCGGGTTCAACTGCACCTGCGGTGCGGCGAGGATCGCCACGAAGGTGGCCACGATCGTCGACACCACCCATCCGAGCGATGCGAGAAAGTCGGGGGAGTACCCGAGCAACACCGCACCCTTTTCGTTCTCGGCCGAGGCGCGAGTTGCCAATCCGATGCGCAAGAACTTGCTCGCCATCCAGAGTGCGGCGGCGAGAGCGATCACGATGGCGAGCAACCACAATCCGTCGCGCGGAACAGTGAGATCGCCGGTGATCGTGACTGGTTCGCGCGGCAGGATCGGTGCCACGCGCATCGCGGTCATGTCCTCGAAGCGTCGTTCGACGAGCGTGATGAACACGATGATGAGTCCGACGCTGGCCACGACCTTGGCCAACGCCGGCGCTTGCCGTAAGGGTTTGAACACCAACGCGTACACGATGAGCCCGAGAAGACCAGCGGTGAGAAGCGCGATCAGCATCGCCCAACGAAAACCGACGTCGTCACCGAAGTGATAGCGATCGGGCAATCCGGGGATGGGGAACACGTACGCACCGTTGCGTAGTTCGGCGTAGACGTACGTGCCCCACATCGCCATCGATCCGGCGGCGAAATTGACGACTCCGGATCCTTGATAGGTCACCACCATGCCCAAGCCGAGCGCGGCGATGATCGCCCCCGCCCCGCTGCCGAGCAACAGATAGAACAAATAGTCAGTCACTTGTTCCTCCGTTGCTCGACAGCGGGCTCACGATCAGGGCAGGTACGGCGCGCTGTCGACGAGATTCGAGCCAGTGACGGCTTCGAGATCCTCGATCGGTCCGACCACTCCGTCACCCAAATACGTGGCGAAGGGGAAGACGAACGAGCACACCGCCGGGTAGCTCGAGTTCGAGCCACAGGCGATCGGCGTCACGCCACCGAAGAGGTACAAACCGTCGGTGCTTCCGAGGAACGCGTACAGGCTCTCGCCCGTGAGTTCGGTTCCCTCGGCGACCATCTGGCGGCCGTAGTCGATGAGCGACATCCAAAGCACGTAGCCGAGTCCACCGAGCCCGAGCGACGCCGCCGTCACTTCTTCCTCGGGGATGCCCATCACCGGTGCCAGCGTACGCTTCAGCACCGCGCGCTCGGGAGTGTCCTTCTCCTCGGCCAGTCCGGCGAAGTACCAACCAATCGCGTCGTCACCCACGACATCGATGACGTCCTTGTCGGCGCAGATGTTGGTGGTGATGACTGGAATGGTGATGCCGAGCGACGCGCGAGCGCGCATCGTGCCGATGCAGCCGGCGTCGGAGTACAACGACACGAGCACGTCCGGATCATCCTCGACGGCCTGACGCATCAGACCCTGGAAACCCGCATCGGTCTCGTTGTCGCCACCCTTCACGGCCTTCCACGTGATGCCGGCCTTGTCGAGTGCGGCTTCGAGCGAGGCCGCGGTCGAGTTGGCACCGGCGTTGTCGGCGTGAATGATGCCGACCGACGAAGCCTTGAAGTAATCCTTGGCCAAGGCCGCCGACGCCGCCTGCGACGTGGCGTTACCACCGGTGAGGAACAGCGCCTTCGCGGTGTAGTCCGGCGGAAGAATCGGCAGCACGCCGATCACCGGAATGCCCGCGGCCTCGTAGGTCTTGTAGTCGGGGAAGAGGTCGAGGCCGAGCAGAATCAATTCGACGTTCTTGCCGACCAATTCCTGGGCGCAGGCCTGCGACGTTTCCGGGTTGCCCTTCACGACGCACGACTCCAACTTCACCGGACGGTTGCCGAGACCACCGTGCTGATTGGTGTACTCGATCGCCGCCTCCATGAACCGACGGATGTCGGGGAAGTCGAGACCACCCGCACCACCTTCGGTGTTGACGAGACCGATCACCATCTCTTCGCCGGTCGGAGGCGGCAATTCGTCTCCGCCCGCCGGAGCCTCGGTGCTCGCCGGCGCGTCACTGCTCGACGGAGCTTCGGTGCTCGCCGGTGCTTCGGTCGACGCCGGTTCTTCGCTCGAACCTCCGTCATCTCCACCGCCGCACGCGACGACGAAGAGACTTCCCACCACGACCGCGGCCAACGCACGATGGCGCCGCCGTGATCCAGAGGTCCCCAAACTCGTGGATCGTTTCATTTTCCCCCCTCAATTGTCGCCGCGGTTGCGGCGGTGATCAGTTGGCCACGTTGGCCGGTACCCAACTGCCGTGGAACCCGAAGGGCACGCGAGGCAGGTGGACGGTTGCGATCGGATCGGCGCTCATGGTCTTGGCGTCGAAGATCACGTACTCGCTCGTGTCCGACGCAGCGTCGTACACGAAGGTCATGAGATAGCCGTCGTCCTCGGCGGTCGCCCCCGCGGCCGGCGCGAACACGGCTTCTCCCGACACCCGACCCTTGCCCAACTCGATCGAGGTGCGCGTTCCGGTCTGGCGGTCGTACTTCAAGATGGCACCAGCGTCGACCTCACCGAAGCCGGCACTGCCCATCGACATCTCGTATCCGAAGCGATGCTTCTTGCCGATCACGGCATCGTTCACGCGCGGGAACTCACCCGACCGATCATCGATCTGCTCCTCGGTCACCTTGCCGGTGCGGGTGTCGATCACCCATCGCCACAACAACGGCAACGGGAAGTCCATCGCGTCCTTCTTCCAGATGTGCTCGAAGCGTGCGACATCGAGAACGATCTTGTCGCCGTCTTCGTAGCTGTTCATCGGGTGGAACACGTAGCACGGGTTGATGTCGTACCACTTCACTTGTGAGTCGTTGCCGTTGCGCGGCATCACGCCGAGACGCGCCGGATAGGAATCACTCCACTCGATCGGCATCTTGCCCTCGAGGGCGAGTTCGAGGTTGAACACCGCCGGCAGGTCCATGAAGATCACGTAGTTCTCAGTGATGTTGAAGTCGTGCATCATCGTGGGTCCGGTGACGGTGATCGGCTCGACCTGGGCGAGAGTTCCGTCGGCGGCAACGCGCAGGTACGTGAGGTACGGCGGTAGCGGTGCGTATCCGAAGGCCAGCATCTCGCCGGTGGTCGGGCAGATCTTGGGATGCGCCGTGAAGGGTCCCTTCAACACGCCGTTGTAGTCGGTCGGGCCGACGGTGTTGAGATCACCGTCGAGCACGTACGGGAAATGCCCTTCCTCGAGCGCGAGGATCTTTCCGGCGTGACCGACGATGTGCGTGTTGGCCTTCGAGCACGTCATGTCGAGCGTGACGTTGGGATCGAGGATGTTGATCGACGGATCCTTGATGAAGGGCGTCTGCACGTAGCGGTTGCGGTACCACTGCGCCTTGCCGTCGCGCAGACGCACACCGTGGATCATGCCGTCGCCGAAGAACGGGTGATCGCTCATGCCCGTGAGCGGGTTCGCGCCGTTGCGCAGATAGCGCCCGTCCAATTCGGCTGGGAT
>JBJTIO010000062.1:0-5175 GCA_046095045.1 Actinomycetota bacterium | reverse complement strand
CCGTGGTGCCGACAACGGCAAGCGCGGTGGCGATCAACCTGACCGTCACCGAAGGCCTGAAGCGAAACGGATACGGCTACGTCAAGGCGTATCCGTGCGTCAATGTTGCCGATCCCGAGCCCGTGTCGTCGGCGATCAACTTCGAGAACAACGTCGACATCGCGAACTCGCTCGTCGTCAAGACGTCGGCCACCGGCGAGATTTGTCTGTCAGTGTTCGGAACCGCCGACCTCATCGTCGACATCTCGGGGTATTACGACGACTCGCGACTGGATGAGTTGTCGAGTCGACTGGATGACGCGGAAATCGAATCCGAAACCATCATGATGACCTATCCGGTCTTCGGAAAGATTTACACCCTGGGATACACCGGGGGCATCACGGATGTTCGTGCACAACAGCACGTCCTCCTCTCGAACGGCACCGGGCAGGTCGGCTTCGACATTCCGGCTGCTCCCGTCGCCAACGGTCGACCGAACTGGGCTTTTGCCCTGAAGTCGATCACAATCTGCATTCCTGCATTCGGAGTCACGAATGGTGGCTATATCCGCGACGTCGAGATCTTCCGTGGTGGATCCGCCACCCAGATGCAGGCCTTTGCCAACATTCCGAGTTCCAATTGGGGTACTTCCAACACGGATTGCGAGACGTGGGAACTCGACAACCCGAATCAGGGTCTCGCCACCGTCTATCGCCTGGCAATCGAGCTGTGGGACACGTCGGGGAGCGTGAGCCCCGACGGTGATGTCGCGATTCAATTGATTCGCGCCACGTACCAGTTGTATCCCATCTGATCAGGATCGTTCGGCGCGCAGCGGCGTGCTGACACCCTGCAGCTTGTACGCGTGTCGCTCGAAGGGATTGGCGTAATACGCGTGACGATCGATCGTGCCCGTGAGTGACTCGCGGCGATCCGATCGCAACCACTGCGCCAATCCGACAACAGCACCGCCCGCGAACCACGCTCCATACACCATCGGAAAGATCGGTCCGAAGTAACGCGCCTGGCGGATGTGGGCCTCTTCGTGCACCGTCACCAGTTCGTGTCGCGAATCGTCGAATCGACCGTCGACATCGGCAGCGCCGTTCACCACGTTGCCGAAGGTCACGGCGAACCCCCGACGCAACACCACACCACGCCGGTTGACCACGCGGTTCTGGCGGTGCGACAACTCGGGCATGTAACCCGCGTCTCCGAATGCGTTCGCGGCCGTGACCACCACTCCAGCACATGTGGTCGCCAACGCCCACGTGTGGTCGACCACGAACGCAGTCACGCCTGTGCGCGAACGCCAGTCGTAGATGCCCCGAAAGCCGGCAATCGCTCCACTCGCCGCACCCACTGCGGCACCCCAGCGACCCACACCCAACACCTTGCCGGTGAGACCACCCAACAGAGCTCCGACCGCGGCGACGATGGTGGCTTCGCGCGCTCTCACCACAGGAAACCCTTGTGCCCGAGCGACAACAGATCCATCGACATTGCCACGCCCACGTGCACCGCGACGCCCCACCAGATGCTCTTCGTGTGCCAAGCGAGCGTGCCCATCACGAGTCCGCCCACGATCGACGCCAACGCTTCGACCGGTGGCTTCACCAGATGGATCATCAGATACGGAACGGTGGCGACGAGCACCGACACCGCGCCCAATCGGCGTCCGAGTCCGAGCACGAGGAACCCGCGAAAGAACGACTCGATCGCCACGAACTGCAACACATACAGCGGCCACCACACGGCGAGGTCGCCCCACACGCCGAACTGACCGGGATAGATCTCGTACAGCGGATAACGATCCTGAAATTCAGCGGTGCGACTGGCGATCACCACGAACGGACTCGCGACCGCGAAGATCACGCCGTACGGTCGCCAGTGCGATCCGATACCCCGCAACTTCCAACCGACGTCGCCCGGACGGCCACCGACGAACGCGAGTGCGATCATCGGCACCACGAGATAGAAGACGATCTGGGTCGCGGCCCACCAACTCATCTCGGTCAGACGAGTGAACGAATTGGGCGCCCACTGCACACCGAAGTGCGCTCCCCACAGACACACCAGTGCCGCGAGGAAGATGGTGATCGTGCGACGATCGATGTCGTCGTCGATGAAGGTTCGGGTCACCGATCGCGCAGTTTGGCGAGGAGACGCAGAATCTCGAGGTACAGCCACACCACGGTCACGAGCACACCGAAGGCGGCGTACCACTCGACCGACTGCGGCAGTCTCTCCTTGGCCCCGCGCTCGATGAAGTCGAAGTCGAGCGCCAGATTGAACGCGGCCAAGCCGGCCACGAGGAAACTGAAGCCAATGCCGAGAGCGCTACTCGACGACAAGAAGGTCGGGGTCGCACCGAAAAGGCTCATGAGCAGGGAAATCCCGTAGAACACGGCCACGCCGAGGGTGGCCCCGATCACGATGCGGCGCATGCGGTCGGTGACCTTGATGATGCGCAATCCGTACAGCGCCAACATCACGCCGACGACGGCGATGGTGGCTCCGGCCGCCTGAACGACGATGCCGTCGTAATACGTCTCGTAGGCGCGGCTGATCGCACCGACGAACAGACCTTCGGCCACCGCGTATATCGGGCCGAGGATTTTGGCCAAGTTGGGCTTGAACGCGAGCACGATGGCACACACGAAACCGACGAGCAATCCACCGATCGCGAACGCCGGGAACTTGTAGACCTCACCTTGCGGTGCTTCGACACCGAGCCAACCAACCGTCGCACCCGCGAGCAGCAACACGAACAACACCGCGGTCGCACTCGCGGTGCCGCCCACCGTCATCGTCTTGGTCGCACCGGACCACGGACTGATGGGTCCGTCGGTCATCGGAGCGCGCGTCGTCGGATCGGGAGCACCCCATCCGTCGCCTTCGGCGCCCGCGGCGGCGCGCAACTTCTTGTCGTTCAACATCGGATTGGCCATGGCGGTACTCCTCGTTTCCGATCCTCGATTTCACGCGCCGAATTCGACATGTGCGGGTAGCGATTCCGTCAGGAATTCGCAACCTTTTTTCACATCAAAATCGACTCGACGACAAACTACCCAACTGTGATCTGACTGTCATGGCGGCAACTTTTTTCACGAAGTTTCGCTCACTGGTTGATGAATTCGGATCGCTCGGTATCGTTCCCGCCATTACCGCCGAAGGGGTCCGGCAAACCCCGATTTTCGGCAGTAATCGGATGCGGGAGTCACATTCCGCAGACGTCGAAACGGTGAGCAAACATTCTCAGGAAATGAGGTTCGCAGGTGGCCAAGGATCGCGTTGATCGTGATGAAGAGGACCTCGTCCGGCTGTATCTGTCCGACATCGGTCAGTACACCTTGCTCACCAAGGACGACGAAGTTCGCCTGGCCAAGCAGATCGAAGCCGGCAAGACCGCGCGCGAGGAATTCGGCGCCGACGGCAAGGGCCTGACTCCGGCCAAGAAGCGCGAACTGCGCAATCTCATCAAGGACGGCGAAACCGCCGAGCGCGCCTTCGTGCAGTCGAACCTGCGCCTCGTGGTGTCGATCGCCAAGAAGTACCAGGCGTCCGGTCTTCCGCTGCTCGACCTCATCCAAGAGGGCAACCTCGGTCTCATGCACGCCGTCGAGAAGTTCGATTGGCGCAAAGGCTTCAAGTTCTCGACCTACGCCACGTGGTGGATCCGTCAGGCCATCACCCGCGGTATCGCCAACACCGGTCGCACCATTCGTCTGCCAGTGCACGCCGGCGACACCCTCGCCCGTCTGCAGAAGGCGCGCTCGCGCCTCGAGCTGAAGTTCGGTCGTCAGCCCAGCCTGCGCGAACTCGCCGAAGAAGTCGAGATGCCCGAGGACAAGGTGACCGAGGCCCTGCGCTTCGCCGCCGAGCCGTTGTCGCTCAGCGAACCGCTGCGCGAAGACGGTGACGCCGAACTGGGCGACGTCGTCGAGGATCGTTCGGCCGAGAGTCCCTTCGAAGTGGCCGCCACCGCGCTGTTGCCCGAGGAGATTCAGCGACTGCTCGCTCCGCTCGACGAGCGCGAGCGCGAGATCCTGAAGTTGCGCTTCGGTCTCGATCGCGGCGAGCCGCGCACCCTCGAGGAAGTCGGCGAGCACTTCAACCTCACGCGCGAGCGCATCCGTCAGATCGAGGCCCGCGCGATGAGCAAGTTGCGCCATCCCTCGAGCGACACCGGCGCCCGCGACCTACTCGCCGTTTAGTGCGAGTGGCGCTGCCGCTCCATCAGACTGCACCAATCCCAGCCGTCGCCACCCATGGCCGACACCTCGGCGAGCATGTCGCCGACCATCGCTGTCACCGGTAGCGGAACCATCATCGCGCGTGCCTCGTCGAGCACGAGTCCGATGTCCTTGCGCATGAGAGTGGTCGAGAACCCGTAGTCGTACTCGGCGGCCAACATGCGCTCGGCGCGATTGGCCATCTGCCACGACGCCGACGAGCCCTGCAGCATCACGTGGATCACCTTCGACACGTCGAGGCCCGCCGATTCGGCAAAGTCCAAACCCTCGGCGAGCGCCTGGCACAAACCGACGACACAAATCTGATTGGTCATCTTCGTGATTTGTCCGGCACCGCTGTCGCCCATCAGGGTGATGCGCGCTCCGTACGACGCAATCACCGATTCAGCGCGGGCGAAGGCGTCCGCGTCTCCGCCGACCATCACGGTGAGGGTGCCGTTGCGCGCTCCATCGACACCTCCCTACACCGGAGCGTCGAGAAAGTCGATACCGAGCGCGCGGGCTTCGGCATGAACGACGCGCGCCATCTCGGCCGACGTGGTGGAGTGATCGACCCACAGCGCCCCGCGCACGAGCGTCGGCAAGATCGCGCTCGCCACGGTGCGCAGTTCGCGATCGGCCGGAAGCGACGTGACGACGAATGCGCGACCCTCGACCGCACGGGCCGCATCGGTGTGCGCGACGCCACCGTTCTCGTCGACCCACTTCTGGGCGACCCCGGGCACCACGTCGCACACCGCCACGTCGTGGCCCTTGGCCGCGAGGTGGGTGGCCATGTGCCAACCCATGCGACCGAGGCCGATCACGGCGACGCGAACGCCGGTCACGACGGGACTCCGGGCTTGCCGCGGTCGGCGAGAGTGAAACCACCGGCGAGTCGCGCGTGCACCCGACCACCGCACGCCATCGCGAGGATCACCACCATCTCATCGGGCTTGG
>JBJTIO010000061.1:0-5664 GCA_046095045.1 Actinomycetota bacterium | reverse complement strand
CGGAGCGGCCAAGGGAGCGGCCGACATCAAGAAGGCGCTCGGGTACTTCCCGGCCCTCGAGCCGATCCTCGATCGTCGCGCCGGGCTCCTGTCGGGTGGAGAACAGCAGATGCTGGCCATGGCCCGCGCACTCACCGTGAGCCCGAAGTTGCTGATGGTCGACGAAATGAGCCTCGGTCTGGCGCCGATCATCGTCGAGCGTCTGCTTCCGATCCTTCGTCAGATCGCCACGGAAACCGGAGCCGGTGTGTTGCTCGTCGAACAGCACGTGCACATGGCGTTGCAGGTGGCCGATCGTGCGTACGTTCTGAGCCACGGCGAGTTGGCCATGGAAGGCAACGCTTCCGAATTGGCCAAGGACCGCAGTCTGATCGAGGCCAGTTACCTCGGCAAGTGATCTTCAGGACGTCGGGAGCTGCTTGAAGTAGCTCTGGGCGTCGAAGTAATCGCGCCACAGCGTGATCTTTCCGTCGACGACTTCCCACACCCCGTTCACGGGCAGTTCCAGCCATCCCCACGACATCTTGAATCGGTCGGTGCGCTCGTTGAAGACCGTCGTGCCATTGGCGGCCTCGCGATGCACGACCCATTCGACTTCGGTGCAGTCGCCGAACATGGGTCCGAGGACACCCTTCACGCCGTCGGGCCCGTAGACCTTCATGAGCGGAACGTTGTCGTATTCGCACCCGTCGGCGACGAGGGCACAGGCGGCATCGACATCGAGGCGTTCGAGGGCGGCGATGAAGGCGTTGACGGTTTCGAGTGGGCTCATGGTTTCCTCCGAAGAAATGTCTAGCCGAATCAGGTCGGCGACTGGGCTTCCGGCGGTTCCTTGCTCCAGAGCACGTCGAAGTCACGAGCGATGTCGAGCACCTGATAGGCCCGACCCATGCCGACGCAAAAGCCGATGGTGACCGTCAGTTCGAGAAGTTCGGAGTCGCTGAAGTGTTCGCGCAAGCGTCCCCATAGTTCGTCGTCGACGGCGGTGTGGTCGATCGCGAATCGCTCGGCGTACTCGGCGGCCAGGCGCTCGCGCGGGGTGAAGTCGGGATGATCGTGATAGTGCTGGACCGAGTTGTAGGTCTCGTCATCCATTCCTTGCCGCATCGCCGATGCGGCTCTGGTGTTCATTCAAACGACGCACTGGTTCAACTGGGCGATGCGCATGCGGGCGACCTCGCGCTCGCGGATCGACAGCGAGGACTTCACGTAGACGGCTTCGCTCATGGCCGCCATGCCGGCACCCATGTGGGGCGCGAGTTTCCAGATGCGTTGGGCCTCGAGACCTTCGCCGTCGGGAACATCAAGTCTGGCCATCGTCGGGCTCCTTGTCAGCGGTTCGATTGTTCGAGCACGGTGAGGCGAACCGGAATCGCGCTCTGCACCACCATACCGTTCACCGTGTCGTAGCCCCGGTCGACCGACACGAGACGGCTCGTCGGTGTGCCGATGTCGCGCACCTTCTCGTCGGTGAGCGACGAGCCACCCCACGAATGCGCCATCGAGATGACGCCGCGACGGACATCGGTCGCCGATTCGACCACGGCGTGGATCGACGCGCGCGGACTCGAGATCTCGATGAGGTCTCCGTCGGCGAGGTCGTAGGCCTCCATGTCGTCGGGGTTCATGTAGGCCGGGTTGGTGCTTCCCTTGGCGCCGAGAGCCGACAATTCGGATCCGAACGAGTTGAGCACGTGCTTGAGTCGTCGGCTCACCAAGCGGAATGGGTACATCTTCGGGTCGACTCCGAGAGTCGTCGCCGAATCTCCTTCGACGATGACCTGACGCATTTCGGCGACGATGTCGTCGGGGGCGACGGTGAACTTCGCGGTGCACGCCGGGTCGGCGGGCTGCACGATCATCGCCTTGTCGGGGTGCACCTTCATGCGATTGCGCCGGACCTCATCCATCGGCATGCGCGAGCCAGCGTAAACGAGGTCGAGCATCTCGTCGTCGGACGGCCGGTGATCGGTCGGCGCGTTGCCACCGGGGAAGGGCAACGGAGAACCAAGACGACACGACAGTTCCCAGAACACTTCCCACTCGTTCAGAACGTCGCCGATACGCGGTGTGATGGCCTCGGTGTAGTTGGTGTACGGAGCGCGGAACCAACGATCCATCAGATGCGGCACGTCGGCGCGCTCGAGCGACAGGGTCGGGGCGATCACGTAATCGGCGAATTCGGCGGTCGCCGACATGCGGTGATCGACGACCACGAGCAGTTCGAGATCCTCCATCGCCTTGATGGTGAGTTCCTGGTCTGGCCAAGCAACGACCGGGTTACCGCCGCTCACGATCAGGGCGCGCACGCGACCCTCGCCTTCGTTGAGGATCTCCTCGGCGAGTGCCGTGGTGAGCATCTCGCCGCGAATCCCGCGCAGATTGCGCACGCGCTGTTGAGCACCCGTTGCGGGCGGTCGCGCGGCATGCACCTGAGCGCGTCGCGGCGTCTCGGGATAGAGGAAATATCCGCTCTCGAGAACGTCTCCCTCGCGATTGACGCGACCGCAGATGGTGTTGAGAACGATCGAGAGGTGTTCGGTGAGGCTCGAGTGCGGAGCCATGCTCGGACCGGTGCCGGTGCCGCTCGTGCCCTTGCGGGCCGCGGCGAACATGCGCGCGGCCGCGACGATGTCGTCGGCGGGAACGTCGCAACGCTTCGACACGTACTCGAGGTCGTAGCCCGCGACGGCGTCGAACAAAGTCGCAAGATCCCCGACCCACTGCTCGCAGAACTCGTGGTCGTACAGACCCTCGTCGAGCACGACCTTCACGATGCCGGCCATGAGCGTGGGGTCTTCGCCGGGCTTGGGGGCGAGGTGAATGTCCGCCTGCGTCGCGAATTCGGTGCGACGGGGATCGATGACGATCAGTTTCATGCCGCGCTTCTTTGCGTCGCGCAGAACGACGTACGGGTTCGTTCCCTGCAATCCGCCGACCGGGCCGAAACTCGACACCATCGGGTTGTAACCAATTGCGAGCAAAACCTCGGCATCGCTGAAGTTGTGATAGCCGGCTTCCCAGATGCCGACGCGGAACGGCGCGGTGGTCTTGGCTGGTTGATCGATCGTGACCGAGGTGTAGAACGACGGCGAGTCGAGGCCCTGATGGAATGCTCGGGCCGCGGGAACGGCGAGCGAGTTCTGATATCCGCCGGTGCCGGTGTACGACGCGATCGCACGCGGTCCGTAGGTGTCGAGGATGCGCTTCAGGTCCGCACCGATCGCATCCATCGCGTCCTGGGACGAGATCTCCTCGAACGTGCCGTCGGATCGACGACGCAGCGACGAACGCAAGCGACTGGGGTGCGTCATTTGCTCGGGGATCTGGCGACCCTTGATGCAGGTGTATCCGGCGAACAACGGATCTTCCGGCACGCCGCGAATCGCGACGGCCTGACCCTCGGCGACGTCGACCTCGATCGGGCAACTGGCGTGACAGAACCGGCAGAAAGTGTGATGCGTGGTGACGTCACCCGTGCCCGATTCATGTGTCGGCGTGCTTGCTGGCATGCGAACCCCCTCGTCCGCCTCAACCCCCGAGGCGAGACCAAACTAACGCAGTGATTAGTTTGTGTCGTACCGAAAGGGGCCTCCGATGACCGCGAATTCCGTCGACGACCTGATCCACCGGAAGCAGGACGCCATTGCGTGCCCGTATCCGATCTTCGCCGACCTGCGCGCCGCCGAGGGCGTCCCCTACAACGCCGATCTCGGCGCCTGGGTCGTCTCGCGGTACGACGACGTGCGCGCGATCCTGCGCGACACCGAGCGCTTCTCGAGCCTCAGTCCGACCGGCCCGGCCCAAGCCGGCGAAGCCCTGATGGCCGGGATCATGGAACTCATGAAGGATCCCGACATGGCGGCGATCCTCGGGTCGAACACCATGACCCGCGGTCGGGTGGCCGTGCTCTTGAACGCCGATCCGCCCGATCATCGTCGTCAGCGCAAGTTGGTGAACCCCGCCTTTCGTCCCGATCGCATCCGAGCCATGGAGCCGGCGATGGTCGACGTCACCGAGCGCCTTCTCGCCGACGTGGTGGCCGATCTCACCGCGACGGGTTCGGTCGACATCGTGAAGCGCTTCGCCGTGGGACTGCCGATGACGATCATCGCGATGGCGCTCGGCGTCGCCGACGACGACCTGTCGACGTTCAAGCGCTGGTCCGACGACATCGTGATGCCGGTCGGAAACCATTCGCCCTCGGTCGAGCAGGTGCGGGGTTTTCTCATCTCGACGAAGGAGTTCACCGAGTACTTCCTCGCCCAGATCGCCGCTCGAAAGCAGAAACCGACCGGCGATTTGCTCTGCGACATCGCGAACGCCCGTATCGACGGCGAGGAACTGACCGATGATGAGCAGTTGGGCATGCTGCAACAATTCCTCGTGGCGGGCAACGAGACGACGACCAACCTGATCGCCAACATCGTGCGTCGACTGGCCGAGGAGCCCGAACTGCAGAGTCGAGTGCGCTCGAACCCGGATCTCGTCGAGGGGCTGGTGGAGGAGATGCTCCGCGTGGAGGCACCGGTCGGCGGACTCTTCCGGCAGGCCAAGGTCGACGTCGAGATCGCCGGCACGACCATTCCCGCGGGCGATCACCTGTGGTTGCTCTTCGCCTCGGCGAACCGGGACCACTGCAAGTTCGATGCCGCCGATGCGGTCGACCCCGAGCGGGCGAACGTCAAGGAGCACCTGGCGTTCGGAAACGGCGAACACTTCTGCCCGGGGGCCGGTCTCGCCCGCGCCGAGGCGCGGATCGCGATTCAGCACCTGTTGGCCCGTCTCGACAACATTCGTCTGACCCCGGACAACACATTCCCGTACGGGGATTCCTTCGTTCTGCGCGGCCTCACCAGCCTGCGACTCGCGGCGAACGTCGTCTGACCTCGACGGACCCGTCGTCGACGGGGTTCTGCACATGGCGTGGGAAGTGATCGGTCGGTTAGTTTTGTGACCGGATCGCCGCACGTCGGCGGGATGTCTGGGGGAATCATGGCCGATCGTTGGATCACTGACCGCGCACCGAGCAAGCGCTGGCCGCACTACACGCGCGCCAATGCCGGAGAGGTGCTCAGCTCGTCGGCGAGTCCGTTGAGTCAGCAGTTCTGCTGGGAGAACGGCATCCTGCTCGGCTGGCGCGACGGATACGTCCGCGGCGGCAATTACACCTTCGACGAGTTCACCGACGGCGAGCCGGAGGTCTGCGGGTTCTTCGCCGGCTACTTCTACATCAACCTCGCCAACGTGCGCATGCAAGCGGTTCGCAGCCCGTTGCTGACCGACGAGCAACTCGACCTGGCGTTCTTCGGCGACCATCCCGAAGTGCCACCGTACGAGGCCCACCCGCTCGACGAACGCCCCGATCTCGTCGACGGCATCCTGGCGCACCTCGGTTTCGTGATGACGACCACCTCGATTCCCGAAGTCGACGCCGAGAAGCAGATGACCATCGGCCTGCGCGCCGGTCGCCCCGAACTCGAGACCATGAGCGACGCGGGACTGCTGGCCCGCGCCCGCATGTTGCAGCCGCTGTTGCGCAAGTTGTTCGACAGCCACACCCCGCCGTCGTCGGACTCGGCGATCGCCCCCGGGGTGCTCGGTGCGGTGAGCGCCGGGCCGGGTCCGATGACGTGGTCGGCGAGATGGAACGACGAAAAGCCC
>JBJTIO010000060.1:0-21350 GCA_046095045.1 Actinomycetota bacterium | reverse complement strand
TTCAAAGCGATGCAACGCGGACGATCGTATTCTTCGGGATGATGGCAATCTTCGCTGGTTGGTCGTTGATTCGACGGAAATCAGTTCTACAGCGATAATTCCGGCAGATCGGCCGCCACGTCGTCGACGGTTCGATGCGCTTCGAGTGCGGCGGCGTGATACTGCTCGGCGACCTCGGCGAAATCGGGCCGGTGATACGGCCGACCGTCGACCTTCGGTCCGACCGTGCCGTTCATGATCGCCGCGACGTCCTCGCCGCTGATCGTCTTGTGGGTCTCGAGCGCATGCGCGATGGCCAGCACCATGGTGCGTTGCTCGGTGAGCAGCGCGCGTGCTTGGTCGTAGATGCGACCGAGACGACTCTCGATACGACCGGGCAGGCTGGCGTTCTCGCGATCGACGTTGATACCGGTCGCCGAGGGAACACCACCGGCGAGGCTGTTGTTGAGGGCCGGTGCCGACGACAACGTGGATCCCATTCCCCACATGCCTTCCATCCACGCCGACACCGTGGTGGCGTTGCGCAGGTCGCCACTGACACCCGACGACGAATCTCCGGCGAAGAACAGACGCTCGCCAGCGAGCGATGCGAGGGACACCATGATGTCGATCTCGTAGGTGCTGCGCCAGCGCAGGAACGTCTCATCATCAAAGGTGCTCGACACCATGCCGAGGTAGCTGCCACCGGGTTCGATGCTGACGAAGTCGATCACGAGATCCTTGCGGCGCAGATACGCGGCAACAGCGTGGCACGCCTCGTGAATGGCAATGGCATGACGTTCGCGTTCGATGAAGTCGACGTGCTCGTGCTCGCCGACTTTTCGCAGATATCGGGCGCGCACGACATCGTTCCAGGTGACGATCTCTCGGTTCTCGCGCAGGGCCACGAGAAGGGCCTCGTTGACGAGATCCTTGATCGACGCACCGGTGCTGTACGGGGTCATCACGGCGAGCTTCTCGATGTCCTCGTCGGTGAGTGTGTGGTTGACCTTGGCGAAGTAACCCTCGTAGGTCTTCTTGCGCCCTTCCTTCATCGGATAGCCGACCTTATAAATACGGTCGATACGTCCGGGACGGAGCAAGGCCGCATCGAGAGCGCTCGGCAGATTCGTGGCGAAGATGTGCAGGATGCGGAACTTCGGTGGCTTCTTGGCCGGGATGTTGAGGAACTGACGAATACGGCGCGACCAGAAGCCGCGCGGCTTATTGAGGCCGTTCATCTCGGTGAGCAACGCCTGCAGGGTGCCCATGCCACCGCCCATGCCGCCCATCACCATCACGCGTTCGCGCAATGAACGACGGGGTGACGGTGACGAGTCGGCGTCGGTCGCGAGCGATCGATGCTCGTTGCGCAACTGATCGACGATGAGGTGTTGGGTGGCGGGAGACAGCCAATGTAGATGATCGAGTTGTTCGCGAGCTGATTGCTCGGACCCGTCGAACTGTCCGCTGGTGATACCGCGACTACCGAGAACGTCGGCTTCGTCGAAGAACACCACCACGCCGCCGTAGCGCAACGACAACTTGCGCAACTTGCGGTACAGCCACTTCATCTTCATCGGCGCGACACCAAGGAACGTTTGGACGAACGCTTGCGGATCGACGAACACGTACGGTCGCTCGGTTTCTCCGGCCGTGGCTTCGGCCATCAGAGTCTTGCCGGTGCCGGGCGGACCCCACAGCAGAATGCCGCTCGGTACGTATCCGCCCTTCGACTCGATCTCGTGCGGCTTCTCGAGGAAGTCGAGGTTCTCCTGCACGCGATTCACGACGTGGTCCTGACCCCAGATGTCGTCGAATCGTGTCTTGATCTCACCGGGTTTGAATGTCTCGACTCCGCCGAGGAAGAAGATGCCGTAGAAGAAGATGAGATAGAAAGCGCTGAAGGTGACCGACAGGAGAATGCTGATCGCCAACGGTGTGCCCACCTGACGTTCGACGAAGAGGATGGTGAACCAACGGCTGGGCGCCTCGGCGAGCGCCTGGAAGAAGGGCAGACCCCACTTCCACGACAGCACCAGCCCGAGCAACGCGATGACGATGATTCGCTTCACCAGTCGCGACAAACGGAAGCGGGTGTACGGCTTCATGCGCGACATCAGACGATCCCATCCGTCCCAGATGCGCGTGCGCCAGAAAGTGTTGTAACCACCAGCGTGCTCGCAGATGAAGTAATGAATCTGGCGGAGAACCTCGACGCCCGCAACGATCCAGAGCCACCACTTGGCGCCAGCCTGATCGCGGAAGGCGTCGCTCCAACTCATGAGCGGGATCTGACTCTGTTCGTAACTGACGGTGATCAGGAAGAACACGGCGATCAGCAACAAGACCTTGATGCGATCGAAGAAGAACCCCTTGCGGCGCGTGCGAGGTTCGCGGTCGTCGACCACTGCGGGTCGCAACGTGGGCGGAGGAGGGATGATGTCGGTCACGGTTTCACCAGCCAAGACGAGGCCACCTTGTCGATGGCCGCCTGATTCGATTCGTAGCAAGCGGCGTTGCATCCGACCTGCAGCACGTACAGACGGAAGGCGCTCGAGTCATACGCCGTGCTGATGTCGTAGACGTTGCTCCACTCCGATTGTGCGTCATCGCGCGTGCGGAAGACCGCACGCGTGCCATTCATATCAGCGAAGTCGAGGGGCGCATACGACAGCACCTCAGTCCGTTCGCGTTGTGTGTCGTCCTGGGGGAGAACGGGATCGAAACCGACCGGCGAGCCGGCCACGCGCGCGAGTGAGGCGGACATCTGTTGGTTGAGTTCACCCGACAGTTCGTAGACCGCGATGAACACGAGTGGTGTCTCGACACCCGCGGTGCCGCCCCCGGGTGCCGCCGCGGTGCGCCAGACGACCGTGGCCTGGCTGGTGATCTGTTCGAGGCGATCGGGGTCGGATTCGTCGAACGCGTAGTCGTCCCAATCATTCGGGACCTTGGCGTACACCTTCTCGTCCTTGTTCGCGATGTAGCGATGCGACGACGGTCCGCACGCGGCGAGGAGCGTCACGAGGCACGCGATCAGGAGTGCGATCGGGTGGCGTCGGACACGGGAGACGACGGTCGTGGACAAGGCTCTCAGTATCGCACCCAGATAGGGTTTTCTCATGAGCGAAGTCGCCCCCGCCGCCGACGGCGCGATGACCCCCAGCGTCGGACTAGCCGTCGTTCATCTTTTCGTGAAGCCAACCCCCCTGTACGACGCCGATGCCGTGAAGGCCGCGGTCGAACGGGCTCGGGCTGAGGGTACTCAAGTGGTGTGCGTTGCGATGCTCGGCCACAAAGCCGACGCGGCGTTCATGGCTCTGTCGAAGGATTGGCGCCACTTGCGCACTCTGCAGTCAGCTCTCGGCCGTGCCGGTCTCGACGTGGTCGACAGTTACGTGTCGTTGACCGAAGTGAGCGAGTACGCCCAAGGCATGCCCGAGGCGATGTTGCAGCCTCGCCTGTACCCGCAGCTCCCGCCCGAGGGTAAGAACGCGTGGTGCTTCTACCCGATGAGCAAAAAGCGGGCGATGGAAGCCAACTGGTTCACGTTACCGTTCGACCGGCGCAAGGAACTGATGCACGAGCACGGCACCAGCGGGCGCAAGTTTGCCGGGCGTGTCGTGCAGGTGGTCACTGGGTCGACCGGCATCGACGACTTCGAATGGGGCGTCACGTTGTTCGCCAATCGCCCCGACGATCTGAAGGATGTCGTGTACACAATGCGTTTCGACGAGGCCTCGTCGGTGTACGCCGAATTCGGCTCGTTCTACGTCGGCACCGTCACGGCGGTCGATGATCTGGTCGCGCTGCTCTGAGCACTCAGGGCGCGCTGAACACGCCGAGGTCGCCGCGGTACGACGTGTGACCGTCGTCATCGAATCCGAAAGTCACGAAGGTCGCGACCGACGGATCTCCGTTGGCGTCGAGAGACAGAACACCGGTTGGTCCGTTGTAGTCGATGTTGAGTCCGGCCTCGATGATCTCGAGACATGTCGCGAATGTGACGCAGGCCGACCCTCCACGACTCGCGGCGATCACCTGCGGCATGAACTCGGCGGCGATGTCGGAACCACTGAACGCACTGGCGAGGGCGAGCAAATTGACGCAGTCGACCATCGGCGCTCCGAGCGCGGGAGCCTCGGTGCCCAAGTATTCGGCGACGCCGTCGGTTCCGGCTCGTGCGTCGACCGCCACGCCGATCACTTTTGTTGCGGCATTCCTGAGTTCGGGTGCATCGGCGAGGTCGACGGCCGCGAGCGCGTCGTTCACGATGATGGTGGATTCCGAATCGGTGGCGAGAACAGTACGCAGGAAGCGACCGCCACTCTCGCTGTCACCGACGATGGTCATCACGCGATCGGACGGAAGTGAACCGACCGCCGTTGCATAGTCGGAGCCGGCCGGATCGAATGGCACCGAAACATCGACGCTGATCCCTTGTAGAGCGAGTGCTCGACTAATTGCCCCCGACAGATCGCGACCGAAGGGATCGTCGGGGTACGCCAGGATGGTTGCGCTCACGCCGGTCTGGGCCACGATCTGGGCGAGGGCCTGACCCGCCAATTCATCCGATGCCGATGTACGGACGAACAATTCGTCATCGGGTAGATCGGCGAGTGACACCGCGGTCGCGGCGGGCGAGCAGACGCCGATGCCAGCGTCGACCAATTTGGGGACAATCTCGAGAGCCACCTTCGACGACAGGGGTCCAATCAATGCGTCGATGCCCTCGTCGTTGATCAGGTTGTCGACCGACGACAGTGCGGCGGCCAAGTCGGGTCCTTCGTCGGCGATGACCAACTCGACCGGATGTCCGAGCACACCCCCTGCGTCGTTGATCGCGCGCATCGCGGCCTCGGCGACGGCGACGAGTGGTTGACCGAGAGTCGATCCGTCACCGGACTGGGGGACCATTACACCGAGTCGAAGAACGCCATCCGACGTGGGTGACGGCACCGTGGTCGAGAACTGGCTCGCGGTGTTGGGTGGCGCACTGTTGCCGTTGCTCGAGCAAGCGCCGACGATGGTGAGTCCAGCGAGCAGAAGCGCGCGACGTAGCACCATTGATGCAACTCTACGAGGTTGTCGTCGCCGGACGCTCCGTTTCGTGGTGCTTCTGTTCGGCGACCAATTCGTTCTCGTAGCGCTCGAGCGCGCCGAGGGCCATGGCGGCAGCCAATTCGATACGGAACTGCACTTCGGGTGCCGGACCCTCGCCGTAACCAATGCCGCTCGGCTCGCCGGTGTTCATGGCGAAGATGGTGATGCCACCAGGGAGGTGCGAGGTGCTGATCATCTTGTCGAAACGCCATTCGCGCGAGCGCTTGGCGCCGGCGAACATGATGCGTCGATTGGTGATGAGAGTCTTGCCGCGATCGGTCATGGAGATCGATTCCTCGCCGCGCGTGGCCGTGCCCCGCATGCGACCGGTGTTGAGCCGCACGCGACCGAAGATGGGAAACGACACACCGCCGTACCCACCGCTGTAACTGGTTGGAGCACGCACCGTTTCGATGAACCCGGCGTCGGCGAGATGAGCGATCGCGAACTCGCCGTCTTTCAGCATGAATCCATAGTCGGACGGATCCTCGAATTGCTCGTGAGTGCGACCGTTGCGGCAGTCGCGCACGATCTCGAGCATGCGTTCGATCGCAGTGCGTTCGGTCTCCCAGTTCGTGACGGCGGCCGCGTGAGCGGCTTCGGCGCGCGCACGTTCGCGTTCGGCCGCTTTGCGTCGACGGTTCTCGAAGAATCCCATGTCTTCACCCTACGACCGGGCTGTGGCAGGTCCCAGCGTCCGGTCTTATCAGTGGAGTTCGATCGTCGTCGCGGCGGCACGACCCTGGCGCCGCCCCTGCTCGGCGGCGGCCGGTCGCTTGGAGGGGTCGAGCGAGTTGAGTCCGATCGCTTCGTTCGCGGCGTGGTCGGTATCGATCACGTGCACCACTGAGCCCTCGGCGCGCAAACGGGCGATCTCGGCGTCGGCGGCCGGAGATGGTCCCGCGACGCGCGGTGTGATGACCACCACCTCGCTCGAGCCCGACGCGAGGAACGCGTTGGCACCGTTGCGCAGACCACCGTCGTAGTAACGACGGTCGCCGACCGTGACGCAGGGCCACACCCCGGGCACGGCGCAACTCGATGCGACGGCGTCGACGAGAGAAATGCCGTCGTGTTTGGTCCAGGTCACGAAAGCTCCCGAGGTCGCGTCGATCGCCGTGATCAGCAGATCGGTCTCCGGCCAGTCGATGTTCGCGAGTCGGTGTTCGATCACGCGTCGCCGCGTGACTTCGTCGATCGTGCGGGCTGAGAGAGCGAGTTCGCCGATGCGTCGCCGTTGTCCGTCGTCGTGGGTTCCGCCATCGGTCATGTAGCCGAACACGCGGGCCAGCAGGTCGAGATCAAGCACAGGGTCGATCTCGTGGTGGTTCTCGTCGCATTGGCGATCGAAGAGTTCCGCGAGGTCGGGTCCGCCCAGGATCTGGGCGCCGACCGCGGACCCGGCCGACGTCCCCACCACCTTGTCGACGCGGGGCACGAGATCGACCCCGGCGTCTCGTAGTCCCAGCAAGACGCCGGTTTCCCAGGCGATTCCGGTGACCCCTCCACCGGCCAGAACGAGCGTCAGACCCATGCAGGAGGTCTAGCCGAAGATGATCAGGACTTCGAAACTTCGCCGCGTTGGATTTCATGAGGTGCCACGGTCGGACCAATCTGCCCCATTTGAGGTCGATGCCTCGACGACGGTGATCTGATTTCATGGGCGGGTGGATGATTACTCCGCCCGTCTGCTCGAAGGTGTCACGCGCGTCGTCGATCGTTGGGCGAGTCGTCTGGTCGACGACCGCTTGACAGCAAGTGGCATCGCGGCGACAGCGGAAGCACGTCGCGGTGCCATCGACGCGGCATGCTCATTCGCGATCAGCGCGATGAGCGAGTTGTTGGCGCTCGATCCCGAACAGCAGCGCAGCAACCCGTTGGCCATTTTGCGCGACGCAACCGTTCCGCTCGGAGTGTTTCTCACGTCGTGTGGGGTTGGCCCGATCGAGCGGGACGAGTTCAACCAGCGCTCGTTCCCCGACGATGTGCACGGGCTGTCGCCCGCCACATGGGCCGACGTCGATCCGTCTCTGGTCGAACCCGGGCTCGAATGGGGAGCCTGGAAAGCGGCCACGATCATCTCCCGTCGTCGCGACGAACGATCCTGACCCACGCCGTTCACACTCGGTCGGGCGGAGTACCCGAATCTGCGACAGACTGACCCTATGGAACGTCGCCTCCAAGTGTTGGGAGATCCGAACCTGCGCGGGGTTCGTCTCACCCGTGAGTTGTGCGCGGCGACCGACGAATGGATCGCCGAACTCTGGCGCTCGGCAGTCGAGCAGGTGACACCGAACAAACGCTGCGCTCTGGTGGCCGTGGGCGGGTACGGTCGCGGCGAGCTGGCGCCCTTCAGCGACCTCGACGTGATGTTGATCCACGATGGCGCGAAGAACATCGACGATCTGGCGTCGAAGATCTGGTATCCGATCTGGGATTCTGGTGTGAAGCTCGGTCACTCCGTGAGCACCGTGAAGCAAGCGATCGAACTCGCCCGCTCCGAACTCGACTCGGCAACCGCACTGTTGAGCGTGCGTCTGATCGCCGGCGATGCCGATCTCGCTCAGGAACTCGCGCGCGAGGGCTTGAAAGTGTGGCGGAACGCCGCCGACCAACGTTTGCCCGAACTCATGCGACGAGTGCGCGCTCGTCAAGCGGAACACGGCGAGGTCGCGTTCCTCCTCGAGCCGAATCTGAAAGAGGGATACGGCGGTCTGCGTGACATCCACGCGTTGCTGTGGGCCGAGGCGGCGGGCGTCGAGATCTCGCGTTCCGATCGCGCCGCACTCGATGCCGGACGCGACGTGTTGATGGCATTGCGCGTCGCGTTGCATCGTCATCAGGGCCGTGCAGTCGAGGTGATGCATCTCGAGGATCAGGACACCGTTGCTGCATCGTGTGGTTTCCCGAATGCCGATGCGCTCGTTGCGGCACTGTCGAACGCTGGTCGATCGGTGGCATGGGTCGGTGACGAGGTGTGGGCGCGCGTGGCGGCGGCCAAGGCGAAGCCGGCACCCGATCAGGCCTTGGCGCCCGGCGTGGTTCTGCGCGGGGGAGAAATCCACCTCGACGACACGATCGATCCGGCGACGGATCCGACACTTCTGCTGCGCGTGGCCGCCGCGGCCGCTCGCCACAAGACGCGCATCGATCGCCCCACTCTCGATCGTCTCGCCACATCGTGTCCGCCATTGCCGTCACCGTGGCCGGTCGGTGCCATCGACGACCTGGTTGGTCTGTTGCTCACCGGTCACGATGCGATCGCCGTTCTCGAGGCGCTCGATCAACGAGGCTTGTGGGTGAAGGTCCTGCCTGAGTGGGCGCCGAATCGCAGCAAGCCGCAGCGCAACGCGTATCACCGATTCACCGTCGATCGACATCTGTGGGAGGCGACGGCGAACGCCGCGTCGTGGGCCGACCGCGTGGCGCGCCCCGACCTGTTGGTTCTCGGCGCGTTGTTCCACGACATCGGCAAGGGTTATCCGGGCGATCACACCGACGTGGGTGTGACTCTCGTGCAACGCATAGGCCCTCGCCTCGGACTGAGCGCCGAGGACACCGCGGTTCTTTGCACGATGGTGAAGCACCATTTGTTGTTGCCCGACGTGGCGACGCGTCGCGATCTCGCCGATAGCGCGACGATCATGCACGTTGCCGATGAAGTGGGCTCGCCATTGGTGCTCGATCTATTGCACGGACTCACCGAGGCCGACAGCCTCGCCACCGGTACCGCGGCGTGGGGTTCGTGGAAAGCCGAGTTGGTGAACGATCTCGTGCGGCGCGTGCACTTGGTACTCGGAGGCGCCGACGTCGAAGAGGCGCAGTGGCGATTGTTCCCCGACGCCGAGGTGCTCGAGATGATGGCAGGTGGTGTCATCACGATCGGATTCGACGACGACACGGTGACCGTCGTGAGCCCCGACCGACCCGGAACGTTCAGTCGTGTCGCGGGAGTGTTGGCGTTGCACGGTCTCGGAGTGCTCGGCGCACAAGCACACTCTGACGAGCAAGGCATGGCGGCATCGCAATTCCGCGTGATGATTCCGAGTCATGGTCCGATCGAGTGGGGACCGATCGTGACGAACCTCGAACGCGCTCTGCGTGGACAACTCGCGATCGAGTCGCGGCTCGCCGAACGGGCCAAGACCTATCGCCGCAAGCGACGTTCAGCGGGGGAGTTGGCGCCGCCGAAGGTCACTTTCCTCGACGAAGCGTCGTCGAACGCGACCGTCATCGAGGTGCGGGCTCCCGACCAGCACGGCATTCTTCACCGGGTCACCAAGGCCATGGCCGAGGTCGGACTCGACATTCGTCACGCCACCGTCCAAACGATCGGTGACGAGGTAGTCGATGCGTTTTACGTGCGCACCTCGGATGGTGAGAAACTGATCGACTCATTCCACCGTAAGGAAGTGGAACGAGCGATCTTGTTCTCGCTCGCCGAATGAGCAACTAGGTTTCTCGCATGTCCGATGCGACACCGGCCGACTTCACCCGCGATCTCGTGCGTTGGAGCGAGACTTTGGCGGGCATCGCGCGCACGGGAATGGGCTTCACCGAGAGCCTGTACGAACGCGAACGGTACGAGGAGATCTTGCACGTGGCCGCCGACATCAAGGCGGCGGCTGACGAGGCCCTCGAAGTGCATCGCGAGCAGGACCATTTTGTTCAGGAATGGATGGAGTCGGTTGGCGAGGGCGTGCCCGGATATGTGACACCCAAAGTCGCCGTCGGCGCCATCGTCGGCGATGACTCCGGGCGCATCCTGTTGGTGAAGCGACCCGACAGTGGCGTGTGGCTGTATCCGACGGGCTGGGCCGACGTGGGCTACTCGCCGAGCGAAGTGGCGGTGAAAGAAGTGCACGAGGAAACCGGCATCGAATGCGAACCCGTGCAGTTGCTCGGTGTGGTCGATGGTCAACGCATGGGATTCAGTCGCTTCGGTATGTACATGTTGTTGTTCCACTGTCGTGCGACGGGTGGAACTCTTCAGGGACACCCGCTCGAGACCGCCGACATCGGCTGGTTCGCACGCGAATCGCTTCCCGAGCCGACGGCGGGTGCGCAGTGGTGGGGTCCGACCGCATTCGCCGCGATCGAAGGACTCGACATCACTCCAACATTCGACGCACCGCGCGATCCGGTGTGGCGACGCGCGGACTGATCAGTCGTCGCGCTGACTGCGCAAGAACTGTTCGACTTCTTCGAGGAAGGCCTCGCTGTCGAGTGACTCCTCGGTGATGGGAGCACTTGGTGCCGAGTCGTCGTCGCTCTCGTCGTACGCGTATTGCTCGTCGTCGCTGTCGTCGTAGGAGTATTCCTCGTCCTCGTCGTCCATGTTCTCGAGTCGTTCGAGATACGACGACAGCGACGGGTCGTTCTCGATGATCTGGTCGATCGACTCCTCGTAGCTTTCGAGTTGCGCTTCGAGGGTGCTGGTTGGAGCATCGCACCCCACGATCTCGGAGAGACGGTCGATCAGTGCGGCGGCGGCCTTCGGAGAAGGAAGCTGAGCGGCGTAAGCGGGGACGGCGGCCCACAGGGAGGCGGTGGAAATCCCGGCGCGATGCGCGAAGTCGTTCAAGACTCCGACGATTCCGGTGGGGCCCTCGTAACGACTGCGCTGCAAGTCATGAGCATCGAGCATCTCTTGGTCGACCGCTGTGCCGATCACCTGAGTGGCGTGTCGGTGTGGAACGTCGGCGAGCAAAGCGCCGAGCGAGATGACGCTGCTGGCCTTGTAGGTGCGAGCGACGTCGACGATCTGCTTGCAGAACAACTTCCAACGCAGTGCGGGCTCGGGACCGAGAACGAGGATGAGGTCCTGATCGTCGGAAGTGACCGACCACAAGCTGACCGTCGGCCACACGATGCTGCGGTTCATGCCATCGGAAAGTCGCACATGAGGACGAATGGTGGCGAAGTCGGTGAACTCCTCGGGTTCGATCTCGGCGAGTGGTGCGGCGCCCATCTGTTCGATCATCGTCTTGAGCGCCATGCTCGCGGCATCGGCCGCGTCGTTCCATCCGGTGAATGCGGCGATCACGTGCGGTCGGCGAAGTTCCGGCCGTCGAATCCAGCGAACGTGTTCGAGATCAGCCATCGCCCTTCACGCTATCGCCGTTTCGGGGTCCCGAAATGGGTATTCGGCTCACACCGATTCGATGCGTTCACAGAGTTGGACGCACGATGAATTGCACGAATCCGCCGTCGCCGGACACCTCGTCGACGAGGTTGCTGTCGTACACGTCGTTCGGTCCTTGCATGAGGTCGTACTCGGTGGCGTCGGCGGGCGTCGTCACCAATGTCCACGCCTGTCGTTTGTAGGAGAGATTCTGGGGATGCAAGCGATGGGCTTCCTTCCACCAGCGCACTGCGGCATCGCCGTGACCGGCGCGATGCAGATATTCGCCGAGCGCGAAGCAGGCCGCGGCCCGAGCCTCGTGATCGGAGTGCGGACGACTACGTTCGATTACCTCGTCGGGCGTCATTGCGTACGGCGAATCGGCACCGTTGCGTACCCAGTCGAGAATGGCGGCCCGATAGGCCTCGGCGTCATCGGGGATGGCCTTCACCGCGCGCATCACCTTGCCGATTTGCTCGGGAAGGTTGTCGGGAATCTCCATGTCGCGCAACGGACTGCGCTCGATCGACGCGGCCTCGGCGGGACGAACGAGCACGCCGTTCTCGTCGATCCAGACCGCCATCGGAATGTTGGTGAATCCGAAGTGTGCGTTGGTGGCGTGCGTGGTGTCGATGAGACTCGGATGTGTCGGAGCGACCGCGTCATTCCACGGCTTGGCTCGATCGATATCGATGTCGAGAGCGACGGTCACGACGGTCGCACCGAGGGCTTCGATTTCCTGGTGAAGCGCCTGCCACCCGGACAGGCTGGAGCGACAGCCTCAATAACTCGACCACGCGAGCAGGATCACCTTCTTGCCGCGTAACGACGAGAGACGGAACGGCTTCTTGTCGAATGTCATCAACTCGGGGTCGGCCGCGACGGCGGTGGCCAATGCGCGACCAGAGAGTGTCGCGGTGCCGAGAGCCCAGACACCGTGCTCGGAGTCGTGCACGACGGGCATGCCGAGACGGCTTGCGGCGGCTTCGACGTCGATCAGGCCGTCGGCCACGGCGCCGGGTGCGGGCACGCACACCTCGCCACGGCACAAACCCTCGGGCTTGGGTTCCCACCCGGTGCCGGCGTGGAAGTCGGATGTGGGTACGCGCAGTTCGGAGACGATCACGACGTCAGTCTGCCACGCCCGCGCGAGGTCGTCGTCACGAAGGGCGGCGGCGTTGGGTCTCGGCCAGATCGTGGGGTCCGGCGGCTGGGTATCCCTTGAAGGTGCGCACCGTCTCCGACCACGGACTGAGCATCGAGAGAAGTGGTTAGATGTCGTCGCCGAGTGCCCGCAGACAGCTCTCCATCTGCCGATCGGTGTCGATCTCGACTTTCTCGCGCAGATCGCGTCCGGCCGTGGTGAACGCTCCGTCGGCGATCAGGCCGCGTGATTCGAGACGTTCGATGGCGGCCGAGAAGTCGTCCTCCGACCACGCGCGCGTCCGGCTGTACGACTTGAGAGGAAGTCCCCAGAACAACTCGGTCAACAATCCGATCTCGGTCGCGTCGAGTCCGGCGGCGATCCAAGCGGCGGTGTGCGCGTCGCCGCGGTACTCGCGCAACATGTCGCCGTAGTGCCAACACGCGGCGAGGTCGTCGTCGGGAACCGACTGGCTGGCGCACCCAGCGAACAACGCTCGCCCTTCGGGCCGCAACATCGAGGCGGCACGAGCGAGCAGATCACGGGCCCGTGTGACTCCACCCGGCTTGGCTCCGAGAATGCGCGCCAGTTGAGCAACGGCTCCGTTGCGTCGTGCCTCGCGAATCGTCGCGGCATCGGTGATCTTCCAGCCCGCCTCGACGGCCGGTATCACCGCGACGGGGTTGAACACCGCGAACGCCGCGGCAACGACGTGACCCGGCACCTGACCGAGTAGCGAACCGCGACTCGTGAAGTACGCGATGCCTTCCGGAAGGGCCACACCGTTCATGTCGCCGGGACTCGGTGCGAAGCCGAGTGCGACGTAGTTCGCGTGACATTCGGGCGAGAAGTACACCTGACCAATGAACGGTTCGAGTGCCGCTCCGAGGGCGCGGGATTTTTCGGAGATGATGAGCGGATCCATGCGGGCAACCGTAGAAGGTGCGCGCCGTAGACTTGCGACCGTGACCGTGACGATCGAGATCTGCACCGAGGTCGACGACGCCGTGGTCGCAGCTTTCGCCGGTCTCATCCCTCAATTGTCGAAGTCGAACCCGCCGCCCGATCGGGCCGCTCTCGAGGCCATCGTGCGATCCGAGGCGTCGACGTTGTTCCTCGCACGACTCGACGGTCGCATCGTCGGATCGTTGACCCTCGCGATGTTCCGTATTCCGACGGGCGTTCGGGCGTGGATCGAGGATGTGGTCGTCGACGGAGAGGCTCGCGGACACGGTGTCGGAGAGGCGCTCAATCTCGCCGCTCTCGATCATGCTCGGGTGAACGGAGCGATCACGGTCGATCTCACGTCGCGCCCGTCGCGCGAAGCGGCCAACCGGTTGTATCAGCGCCTCGGGTTCGTGTTGCGCGAGTCGAATCTTTACCGATTCGATCTGTACTGACCCCGCTACCTCCGCAACAAGTCTCTCGAGGATGGCAAGGTGCTGTTTCTCATCGGCACGCGACTGAACAAACTCGGTTTGGTGGGTAGACCCCGAAAGCATTTGCCCGCGTGGTCGGATGACCGGTACCGAGGAGACCCCGGCCGTCGATCCCTACTGATCCGCACCGCCCGGATCAGCGGAGTTGGCGAAAGTGTCAAGTCCTTGCGAGGATGGAGAGCCGAGAACCCGGGAGCGAGAGCAGCATGACGAACACATCCGTATCGGGTCATCCGTCGCCCGAGGAATTGCGCGAGAAGTACCGCATCGAACGCGAGAAGCGTCTTCGTGGCGATGGTGTCGGCCAATACAAGGCGATCGCCGGTGAGTTCAGCGACTTCGATCGCGACCCGTTCTCCGATCCCGACTTCACGCGGGCGGCAGTGTCCGAAGACACCGAAGTGGTGATCGTCGGAGCGGGCTTCGGTGGCATGTTGGCGGCGTATCACTTGAAGCAGGCGGGCATCCACAACTTCCGCATCATTGATCTGGCCGGTGACTTCGGTGGCACCTGGTACTGGAATCGGTATCCGAACTGTGCGTGCGACGTGGAGTCGTACGTGTACCTGCCCCTGCTCGAGGTCACGGGCTACATGCCCACCGAGAAGTACGCCAAGGCCTACGAGATCTTCGCGTACTGCCAGTTGCTTGGACGCACGCTCGACATCTACAAGAACGCGTTGTTCCAGACCGAGGTGGTCGACATGCGTTGGGACGACACGGCGCAACGTTGGCACACCGTCACTAATCGCGGTGACGATCTGTCGTCGAAGTTCGTGATCATCGCTGGTGGCGTGTTGCACCGACCCAAGTTGCCGGCGGTCGATGGCATCCACCGTTACAAGGGACACGCCTTCCACACCAGCCGCTGGGACTACGAATACACCGGTGGAAGTCCCACCACGAAGATGGAGAAACTCGCCGACAAGCGCGTGGGCATCATCGGCACTGGCGCGACGGCGGTGCAAGCCGTTCCCAAACTCGCCGAAGCGTGCAAGGAGTTGTACGTCTTCCAACGCACGCCCGCACTCGTGGGCAAGCGCAACAATCATCCGACCGATGTCGAATGGTTCGCCGGATTGAAGCCCGGTTGGCAGGCCGAGCGCATCGAGAACTTCACCATGGCCATCACGGGATCGCAACCCGAGGTCGACATGGTGAACGACGAATGGACGAAGCTCTTCTGGGTCGACACGCGCAAGTTCCCGGAGAACGAGGAAGAAGCGGCCGCTCTCGAACAACTCGACTTCGACAACGTGCAGAAGATCCGTGATCACATCTCGAACATCGTCACCGACCCCGAGGTCGCCGCTAAGTTGATGCCGTGGTACAGCCAGGCGTGCAAGCGCCCGTGTTTCCACGACGAGTATCTGCCGGCGTTCAATCGACCTAACGTTCACCTAGTCGACACCGACGGTCGTGGCATCAACGAGATCGGCGAGAACGGACCGATTTTCGACGGTGTCGAGTACCCGGTCGATCTGTTGATCTACGCGTCCGGTTACGAGGTGACGCACGATTATCACCATCGATTGGGCTTCGATCCCAAGGGCCGTGATGGCGTCGCGTTGTCGGTGGCGTGGGGCGAAGGCCCCTCGACCTTGCAGGGTGTCCTCACGCGAGGCTTCCCCAACATGCTGATGATCAGCACGATTCAGGGAGCGCAGGCCACGAACTTCCTGCATTCGATCAGCACGGTCGCCGAGCACGTGGCGTGGCTGGTCGGGGTGGCCAACGAGCGTGGCATCGTCACCATGGAGCCACAGGAGGCGGCTCAGGAGGAGTGGTTCCAGTTGCTCCTCACCCAGGTCTGGGGAATCGCTCGTTACAACGCGGTGTGCACACCCGGCTATCTCAACCGCGAGGGTGAAGCCGGCGACATGTCGACGGCCCGGAGCATGGCGTGGATGACCAGCGTGCTCGGATTCGTCGACCACGTGCGGGCTTGGCGGGCGACCGGCGAACTGGCCGGCCTCGAGGTGACGTCGAACTGACGAGTCAGGTGGTTCGGCGCGAGCCGACCTCGTCGAGAAATGTCGCCGCGGCGGCGGCCATGTTGCGACGCCACGCATCGACGACGTCGTCGGACTTCTCGTTCGACCGTACGTGTTCGTCGACGATCACTCGTTGAGCCGCGATCAACGGCGCATCGTCGATCCCACATCGATCGCAGAGAACCAGCTTCAGGAGCAGTTCGCTGCGCAAGTCGCGCAAGTGAACGACCGGCGTGACGAGCCATGTGCGCAGGGCTAGTCGACCCGCGCGGGTGATGGCGATCATGGTGCGGTTCCCACCGGCTCGCCCCGGTTCCTCCCCGACGACTTCGGCCAAGCCCTCGGCGACGAGACGGTCGATCGCGCGATAGGTCAACGGTCGCGAGAGAGACCACACGCGACCAATGGGTCCGGAGGGTCTGAGTTGTTCGGCAAGGGCGAAGCCGTGACTCGGTCCGACGTGCAACGCGCCGAGGCACGCCCATTCACCGAGCAGAAGACGGTCCTCGTTGCGACTCACGACCGACCGTTCGCGGTTCGTTGGTCGTCGATGATGCGACCATTGTCGAGAGTCACCACTCGATCGGCTAGACGCTCGACATCGATCGGGTCGTGTGAGACGATCAGCGTGGTGCCGGAGAATGATTCGATGTGATGAGCAAGGGATTGGCGCCATTCCTCGCGAGAGTCAAAGTCGATTGCCGATAACGGTTCGTCGAGCAAGAGCAATCGTGGCCGAACGGCGAGTGCGCGCAACATTGCGACTCGTTGACGCTGGCCACCACTCAAATCGCTGGCGCGTCGTTCGGCGAGGTTCGACAGACCCATCTCGTCGAGCAGGGCCGCACTACGGGCCCGAGCATCCTTGCGCCGCACGCCCCGCGCGCGCAGGCCGAATTCCACGTTCTCGATCACCGACATGTGTTCGAAGAGTCGGTGGTCCTGGAAGACGACACCGATGTCCCGGTCCTCCGGCGCAAGGCGAGCGTCGTCGTCATCGAGCACCTTGTTGTCGAGAACGATCTTCCCGAAGTCGATCGCCACCAGACCGGCGATGCACGCGAGCAGAGTCGACTTGCCGGCCCCGTTGGGTCCGACGACGGCGAGAGTTTCTCCGGTGGGAACTTCGATGTCGACGCGCAACGTGAAGGAGTCGAGACGTACGTCGATCGCAAGGTTGAGGCTCATCGGGATGCCTCCGAGCCGAGCCAGCGATCACGCAACGCGATCAGCACCACGAACGACACGAGGATCATCATGAGGCTGAGAACCATGGCTCGACCCTGATCGTTCTCGAGGGCGGAGTACGTGGCGATCGACAGGGTTCGCGTGGTGCCGGGATAGTTGCCCGCGAAGGTGATCGTCGCACCGAATTCACCGAAGGCACGCGCCCATGCCAGAACTGTTCCAGCGATCAACGCTCTACTGATCGACGGAATCGTGACGCGACGAAACGCGTACCACGACGAGGCACCGAGAGTTCGCGCGGCATCCGTGGGTCGGGGATCGACTTGGCGCAGGGCACCTTCGACCGACAACACGAGGAACGGCATTGCAACGAACACCTGGGCGATGATCACACCCCATGTGCTGAACGTGAACCGAAAGCCGAACCATTCATCCAGCCACCGACCGAACAGTCCGGTTCGGCCCATCGAGAAGATCAGGGAGATGCCACCCACCACCGGAGGAAGCACCATCGAGATCAGGCACAACGCGCGAACGATGTTGCGACCACGGAAGTCGACCGTTGCGAGCACCCATGCCAGCGGCACACCGAAGACGACCGACACGAGAGCGGCCGCGATCGACGTGCGCAACGACAGCCACAACGCTTCCCGACTCGTTCCATCTCCGAGAACATCGAACACCCGTGACCACGGTGTGCGCCAGAGCAGTCCGACGAAGGGCAGGCAGAAGAACACGATCGCCACGACGGCGATCATGCGAATGAATCGCGGAGGACGCGCTCCGGGTGATGTCACGTTGCTCCGAATCCTCGGGCGAGAAAGAGGTCGTCGCGTGAGTCGGCAAAGGCGACGAACTCCCGGGCCAGCGACGCACTTTCGGATTCGACCCGGGCAGCCATCGGAGATGTGGTGACGACGTTGATGTCGGTCGGAATATCGATGGTCTCCACGTTGACTCCGATCGGATCAGTCGCGTAAACGATTCCGGCATCGGCTTCGCCATTGGCCACCTTGGTGACGATCCCCGACACGTTCGCTTCGAAAGACACGAAGTTCGCCACGACTCCCGCTCTTTCGAGAACCTGATCGCTGTAGCCGCGAATGGGAACGGACTCATCGGCCGTCGCCACAAGAACGTCGTCGCGAGCCAAGTCACTCAACGATCGAACATCGCGCGGATTTCCCGACGGAACGATGATCACGAGCGTGTTGGTGGCCACGATCACGGGAGCGTCGAACAGCACGGCAGAGGCGGCGCGTTCGAACTGTGTGACGTCGGCCGACGCGAACACGTCGACATCGGCTCCCTCGACGATCTGACTGGCCAGTGACGCCGACGAGCCGGTCACGACAACCACGTCGACGTTGGGGTGCGTCGCTTCGAAGGCCGACTCGAGGTCGGCGAAAACCCCCGACATCGATGACGCCACCATCACGGTGAGAGTGTCGGTGTCGTCCCCGCCGCACGCCGAAGTCGATACGGCAAGGCATGCGACCAAGACTCCGAACAGCCGGCGGGTGCCCATCAGGGCAAACTACGGTCGAAAACCCCAATAGTCAACCGTTGACTATTGGGAATCTCGAGGGTTTCTCAGCCCCCGAAGGTGGCGCGGATGAGCGGTTCGAAGAATTCGAGTGATTCGCTCTTGTAGTCGGGGTCGAAGGCGACTTGGTCGTACTTGGCGCAGAACGCCTCGGTGTATTCCCAATGCGGATTGCCGCGGTACGCCTCGCGCGCGTTCTGGTCGAGACCGATGTGATGCCAGAAGTAATAGCCCTGGAAAATTCCGTGGTGCTCGACCATCCAATGATTGGCCTCGCTGACGAACGGCTTCACGATCGCGGCCGCGATGGCCGGATGGTTGTACGGGGACAGCGTGTCTCCGATGTCGTGGATCAACGCGCAGGCGACGTACTCGTCGCTTTCTCCGCCCCGCATGGCCCGAGTCGCCGTCTGCAGACAGTGCTCCAGGCGGGAGATCGGAAAACCACCGTCGTCCGACGAGAGGTGCCGCAATTGTTCGAGGATGCGATCGGGCACCAACGATTGGGTCACCTTGAGACATTCCATGATGGTGGCCCATTCCTCGCGCGTCGAGTCCTCGAAGCGCGTGAACGTTGCCTTGGTCGAGTTGTTCGCGTCGATGGTCATTGGATCTCCCTTCGTGACGTCGTTCTTATCACGACTATTCGACGATGTCATTCGTCGGAGGCTTCAAAGGAGAACCATCCAATGCCTTCGCGATGGCGGAGCCGTCGAGTCCGGCAAGGTTCATTTGAGCGACCGACCGACGACCAGTGAGCACGCGCATCGTCGTGAAGTCATCCACCCCGTCGAACGCTGACACGAGGGTTGGCCCCCGTTCGTGCATCATGTCGAGCAGCCACCCGACGGCCACGCGCACCGCGAGCGAATCGCGCGCCTCGGTACGTCCGAGAGCGTGCCGAAGGTCGTGCTCGTGGGTCACGGCGTCCATCACTAGTTGCGAATTCACCGGTGACGGGATCATCGGCAACACCCCGTCGAAGGTGGGCGCCATGCTGATCCAACTTTCGGCCAGGTCTGACATCGTTTGCCCCCGATGACGATCGACCTGCTTCTGGGTCCACGCATCGGTCGTGACACCCTCCATCGATCCGGAGAGGATGTCCTCGTTGACCCCGACCATGTGGGAGGCCAGTTCGGCCACTGTCCACGCAGGACAAAAGGGAACGCGGGTCATGGCGTCGATGTCGGACAGCGTCGTCCAAAGCGCGTACATCCGCTCGCGCAAATCGCGATAGGCCGTCACGACCTGATCATCGGGAAGTAATCGAGTCATGCCCCACCTTGCCACGGGGATGATGGTGATAGGAAGAGGGTATGCGTTTGCAACTGGCACTCAACGTCGACGACCTGCAGAAAGCCATCGACTTCTACAGCAAGCTGTTCGGTTCGGCTCCGACCAAGGTGAAGCCGGGTTACGCGAATTGGGCGATCTACGACCCGCCGCTCAAGCTCGTCATCTTCGAGGGTGCCGGTGCACATGGAACGATCAACCATCTCGGCGTAGAAACCGATTCGGCCGACGAAGTGGTGGCCGCCGATCGCCGGTTGCGTGAAGCCGGCCTCGATACGACCGGCATCGACGAGACACAGTGTTGTTTCGCGGAGAAGACCGAGACCTGGGTCGACGGAGTCGACGGTCACAAGTGGGAGTTCTACGTGAAGCACGCGGATGTCGAACAATTCGTGAACGTCTCGCTCGGCGCCAAGCCGGCGGGTGGCGGCAGTTGTTGCCCGTCCTGATACTTCGTGCTGTCGGCGTTCCTGCTCAGTTTCGGTGTCATCTTCGTCGCCGAACTCGGCGACAAGAGTCAACTCATGGCGATGGCGTTCGCGGCCCGCTACAAAGCGTGGCCGGTTCTCATCGGCATCAGCATCGCGACGGCGTTCACGCACGCGATCAGTGTCGGCATTGGTGCGGTGGTTGGCGCTCAGTTGCCCACCGACACCATCGCGATCATCGCGGGAATTGCGTTCCTCGTGTTCGCGGCCTGGACGTTGCGCGGCGATCGGCTCGACGACGATGAGGTGGATGCCGCAGATCGAAAGAACCGCAACGCAATCGTGGCAGCGAGCGTGGCGTTCTTTCTCGCTGAGTTGGGTGACAAGACGATGCTCGCAACGATCACTCTCGCGACCAAGGAAGGTGTCGTCGGCACGTGGCTCGGTTCGACGCTCGGCATGGTGGCCGCCGACGCACTGGCCATCATCGTCGGTCAGCAGTTGGGTGCACGACTTCCGGAACGAACGATTCGCATCGGCGCTTCCGTGCTGTTCGTGGTGTTCGGCGTGGTGTTGATTCTGGAGGGCATGTGAGTCGTCAGCCGAGCAGATCTTCGGCGGCCTGACGCACTTGCCAATCACGATCGTCGAGACCCTTCTTCAGAGCGGCATCGACTTCAGGTCCGTCGAAGGGTGCGAGTGCCAACATCGCACGCCGACGAATGGCTGGCTTGTCGTCGCATGCCGACAGGATCGCCGTCAGTCCTCGCTCGTCACCGATCGCACCGAGTGCAGCAACAGCTGCTTCGCGAACAAGTGGTTCGCCATGCGTCGTCGCCATCGTGATGAGCCTGTCGATCACGTCATCGGAATTGAGTTCGTGTTCGCCGCACGACCACGCGGCCATCTCGGCGACCATCGGGTCGTCGTCGTTCAAAAGCGGTAACAAGTCGAAGTCCGGAAACGTTGCCGCAAGTTCGGCAACTCGTTTGCGCACGCGTGCGTCGGGGTCGGTGCGGAATCGACGCAGGATTTCGATCTCGAGTTTGTCCATGCGCGACAGTGCGCCGAGCGCTACATCGCGCACCATCGGCAATTCGTGCTCG
>JBJTIO010000059.1:0-23532 GCA_046095045.1 Actinomycetota bacterium | reverse complement strand
CGGCTCCGCCTGCGGAAAGAATCTTTCGACCGAAACTGTTTCGACCATCGGCGAGCAACGACGCACGAACTATGCGTTGGCCCCGATGGTGGTCGAGTGCTCCGACGACGTTGTCGAAGCCGATGCGGGCGAGTCGCGTGCGGGCTTCTCTTTCCGAACCCGGTTCGGCGACGAGGATGATCGGCGTACCGGGCTCCATCACTTCTCCGACGTATTCGGCGAATCGCCCGGAAAGTCCGACATTGACCGAGCCCCGCAGGTGACCGCCGGCGAACATCGTGTCATCGCGCGAGTCGATCACCACCGCCCCACCTCTTTGGTGCTTCAAGACTTGGTCGATGGTCAACAGATTGACCCTCACATCGTCGGGCAAGAGCGCGTGGGCCTCACGATTACGGGTGGCGGCGTACAAGAAATACAGCGGAGCCGGAGTTTGTCCGTGAGTCACAACGTCGACGAAGTCCTCGACCACCATCGGGGCCAACGCATAGTTCGTGCGTCGTTGCTCGCCGATGGTCGAAACAGTTTCGGTCGAAAGATTCTTTCCGCAGGCGGAGCCGGCTCCGTGTGCGGGGAAGACCTTGGTCTCGTCGGGAAGCGTCATGAGCTTGCCGTGCAGTGATGCATAGAGGTCGCGTCCGAGATCGGCGGCGTTGTGACCGACCGCGGCGAGTAGGTCGGGTCGACCGACATCACCGATGAAGAGAGTGTCACCCGTGAGCACTCCGTACGGGGTGTCGGCCGGTCCGTTGGCGCGAACGACGATGCAGATCGATTCGGGTGTGTGACCGGGAGTCTCGAGTATCTCGAGGTCGACGGATCCGAGGCTGATGTGCTCTCCGTGTCCGAGAGCTTCGATGGGGAACCCCACACGTCCGGCGGCGGCCGACCCGTACACGATGGTCGCACCTGTGTGATCAGCCAGTTCGAGATGACCCGACAAGAAGTCGGCGTGGAAGTGCGTCTCGATCACCTTGGTGATGGTCAAACCATTGGCGGTCGCGTCAGCGAGATATTCGGCGATGTCACGTTGTGGATCGACGACGACGGCCTGCCCGGTCCCGGTGTCTCCGATGAGGTAACTCGCGTGCGAGAGGCATCCGAGGTAGTACTGCTTGAAGAACATTCGGCTTCCTTTCCCGTTGATCCCATGATACCCTATGGGGTATACAAAACTCGCACGAAAGGTCGGACGATGGAGATCACTGAGGACGTCAAGGACGATCTGGCGCGTCGACTCAAGCGGATCGAAGGGCAGGTCCGTGGCATTCAGAACATGATCGTCGAGGATCGTGAATGTCGCGACATCGTGACTCAGATCGCTGCGGCAACCAAGGCCCTCGAACAAGTCGGATTTCGCATGCTCGCCGCCGGACTCACGTCGTGTCTGGCCGACCCCGAGAAGGCCGCCGCGGAGGGCTATCCGATCGATGTCGTCGAGAAGATGTTCATGAAGTTGGCGTGAGTGTCACGGGACGGAGATGTTTCCGACCGGCGACGACGGCGGCTGTGTAGAGCAGGAACGCGACGATCAACAGATTGCGGTACCCGATCAACAACGAGGAATACTCGAGAACTCCTCCGACCATGGCGCCGATCAAGTTCGCCGCGAAGGCATTGGTCGAGTCCGAGGTCTCTCGGAATCTCTGCGCGAAGATGATGTTCGCGAGAAAAATCGGGGCGAATGCCAACGTGCAGGCGAGAACGAGTCGAATCGGTGTGGAGAGTGGCAGAAGCGCACTCTGCGGGACGAGCCATCCGACGATGATGGAGACTCCGAGAAGTGCATAGGGGATGCCGAGACGTCTCACGACAACTCGCTTCGACATGATCACGGCGAGCAACACCGAGAGCATGACTCCTCCGAAGACGAGTGAGTTCACCAACCACGTTGTGCCGAACAACAAGGCGAATTGAACGACATTTTTGGTCTCGAGGAGCAGGAATGCGACTCCCATGAAGAACAGATCCAAATGGCCGCGCATTCCCCCCAGAGGCCCGCCGACGAGACGCACGAGCAGAAGTGAGACCAACAAAATGAGCCCCAGGGCAACCAAGTAAAAATTGGGAATCGAGGCCTCGCGCAGATACGGGAACGGTCGATTGTCCCGCACTGGTGAGGGGGTGTCCGCGGTGCGACTCCATGCGTCGGATTCGGGGCATGTCACGTTGCCGGACTGGCGCCCGATGGTGAGAACAGCGAACGCACTGTCGTCGAGCATGGTGACGCACGGAGCATGCCCGAATGCTTCTTCCAATGTGGCGGCGTAACGATCGACCAACCATGACTCTCGGTAGAGGTTGTACATGGTGAAGACACCGTTGTCGGTGAGGTGATCCTTGTAGCTCTTCGCCGCTTCGAGAGTGAACAAATAACTCTCGAGGCGAATCGAGGACGCACCTTGCACGAGTGTCAGTGAGTCGGGGAGAGCCAAAACGATCAAATCCCAATTGTTCGACGAGCGTTCGAGATAGGCACGACCGTCGTTGATGTGCACATCGACACGAGGATCGTCGTATGGCTTGTTCGGATGACCGTCGCGCGCAATCTCGTAGAGACGTCGATCGATTTCGACCGCGTCCACGTGTTTCGCACCCTCATGCAGACCAACGGAGACATCATTGCCACTCCCCGCGCCGATCACCAGCAAGTTGTCCACCGGCGACTTGTCGGTACGACGTTGATAGACGGTCTGGTAAATGGGGAGGTCGTATCTGGCGGTTTGGAACCAGTGCGGAATACCGTTCACCAGTGCGCCGACGCCCTCGTCGTCCGCTCCGAGGGCGGCGACGTCGATGCTCTGCGCTTTGTAGTAGGGAGTCCAGATGATGCCCTCCTGTCGAGATTCGATGCCGAGGGTGACGACCAGGACGAGGAGCGGAATCAGGGTGACTACCAATTCCTTCGGGGCTCGGGGTTTGATGGTCCACACCAGAATGACCGCGGCGATCGAGCCCCAGACGATGGGTGTCGCACCGAGGAAAGACAGTGTGGTGAAGACCGCGATCCCGAGGATGCTTCCCACGAGATCGAATTGGTAGGCGTCGAGATTCTTCATCTTCTTGAAGGTCTCGGCGACACCATTACCGATGCACGCCAACAGCATCGCCACGGCGAGGAAGATGACCGGCAGCGCGATCTCGCGGGGTGGACCATCGGCCTTCAATTCGCTACCGAAGAAGATCAGATCCCCTCCGGTCGCGACCACGTTCACCGGAACGTTGTGGACGAGCAGGACAAGTCCGCCGAACACGATCGGTGTGTAGCGAAGCAGTGAGTGCTCGCTTCTATGAGACCACAGGAATCCCAACCCGATTCCGAGGAAGCTTCCAAGGAGGATGATGTTCGAGAAATACGAAAGGTAGAGAATGTTTCCCCCGAGCCAGCGAATGAGCGCCAACTCCACGAAAAGCATCAGGAAACATAAAGCGATCAGGCGCAGACGCAACTCGAGGGTGTTCTTTGTCATCGCAAAAATCTAGCGAGGTCGGCGATGAGCGCTGGACATCTGGGCATTCGGATGCACCGCGGTTCTCGGATAGATTCGCGACATGACCTTCATCATGTACACCACTCAATGGTGCGGCTACTGCAAACGCCTGAAGCGCGATCTGAACGACGCCGGTGTTCACTTCGAGGAGGTCGACATCGAGGTCGTGGCGGATGCCGCCGAGAAGGTTGCGCAGGTGAACGGGGGCAACCACACGGTGCCTACGTTGCTGTTTTCCGATGGCACCGCGATGACGAACCCGTCGGTCGCCAAGGTGCTCGAGAAGCTCAACGCCTGATTCAGCAGTTGGTTTCGTTGTCCGGAACCACCAGGTCGACCAAATACTTGTCGACGATTCCCTGAGCACACGCGTCCGAGGTGTAGCCGGTGTGTTCCTCGGCGGTCACCACCACGAGACGTCCATCCTCGAGTGCCTTGGCCATGTTGCGCGTTCCGTCGAGGGGAGTCGCGGCGTCGCCGGTGGTGCCGATCACGACGATCGGTCCGGCACCGATACCGGTGATGTCGACGCGCGGGTCGAGCGCCTCGGGCCAGAACACACAGGTGTAATCGCCGACGGTTCCGGGGCTGAATCGTGGGGCAGCCTCGTTGAAGCGTTTGGTGTTGGCATCGGCTTGCTCGATGGTGAGTCGCTCCGGATCATCGGCGCACAGGATGTTGACGAATGCCTCGAGCTCGTTGCCGTAGGTGCCGTCGGGTCGACGTCGGAAATACGCATCGAAAAGTTCGAGCAACGGAGCACCATCGCCACCTTGCGCGGCACTGAGTGCGTTGGCGAGTGTGTCCCAATACGACGAGGAATACATCGCTTGCGCCACGGCCGTGAGGGCCATTCCACGGGTCAGGTCGGGACGATCACTCGTCGTCGGCAACGGATTCTCGTCGAGATCCTGCATCAACCGATCGAATGCGCTCTCGGCATCGCCGTCGTTGTGGAATGCGCACGAGCGATCGTCGGAACAATCGGCGAGGAAGGTGTTGATCGACGTTTCGAATCCGATGTTCTGCAAGAGCGAGCCCTCGACACCATCGGCGTACGGATCGGCGGCACCGTCGAGTACGGCGGCTCGGACGGTCGCGGGGAACATGGTGGCCCACACCGCGCCGAGTTCGCTTCCGTACGAGAATCCGAAGTAGCTGATCTTCTCCTCGCCGAGGGACCGACGGATCATGTCGATGTCTCGGGCCACGTTGTTGGTGCCGACATAAGGAAGAAGATCACCGTTCTTTTCGAAGCAGGTGTCGGTGAAGTCCTTGGCCGCTTCCACCTCGACCTGTCGTTCGGCTTGGTTGTCTGGGGTGATATCGCCACGACCGAAGAGGGCGTCGTAATCGTCGATGCAGTCGATGGCCGGAATCGACTCACCCGTCCCGCGTGGGTCGAAACCGATGATGTCGAAAGAATCGAGAAGATCCGAGCCGTAGATGGCGTCGGCGTTGAGTGCGAGCACGGCGCCGCCGAATCCCGGACCACCGGGATTCACCAACAACGAACCGATACGCTTGTCGGGATCGTTGGCCGGTCGCTTGGCCACGAAGATCGAAATACGTTCGGAGTCGGGATTCGAATAGTCGAGGGGAACGTCGACGTACGCGCATTCGAGTCCGTCACTGCACGAGGTCCAGTCGGGTTCGGACACGTCGAAGGCGTCGGTCGAGTAGGCATTCGGTTGGTCGGGCACCGAGGTCGACTCATCGGTGGACCCGTTGGTCGTGGTCGGCGCGATGGTGTCGGTCGTCTCGCGAGTGACCGAGTCGTCACCTCCGCAGGAGACGACGATCGTTGCGAGGACGAGACTGGCGATGATGCGACGCATCGACACATCGTAGGTGAGTCCCCGAATCGTCGGATGTCAGCAGTCGAGTCGATCGGGTCCGTCGACGAGATCGATGAGGAACTCATCGATCGCTTGGGTGGCGCATGCGTCGGATCCGTAACTCGTGTGCTGCTCGAGGGGCGACACGATCAGACGTGCCTTGCCCAATTGCTTCACCATGTTCAACGTCCCCGATAGTGGAGTCGCGGCGTCACCCGTGCTGCCGACCACCACGATGCGGTCGGTGTCGGCGCCGATTTTGATCGAGCCGATGGGTTCGCGATCCCAACTGGCACACACCATCATTTCCTGGATCCATCCGGCCCCGAGTGTGGGGGCGACGTCGTCGAGGCGCGACTTCAGCCCGAGAATGCGATCGGTCGTGACGGCTTCGTCGCGATCGGCACAGGTCACGGCGAAATAGGTGTCAATGAGGTCGTCGTTGTGCCCGTTCGACCAGCCACCGAAGTAATCGTCGAAGAGGTTGAGTAGTCCGCCGCCGTCACCACCGACCGCAGCTTCGAGTGCGTCGCTCAAGTCTGGCCACAAGTAATCGGCGTATAAGGCGTCACTAACTCCGACTCCCAATACTCCTTGATTGGTGGGAGGGCGTCCGGGATTGTCGAGGGGATTGGCATCCAAGTTCGCCGACAACTCGGCGAACATCGATCGGGAATCGGATCCGTCCGGAAGCCAGGTGCACGAGACATCGCACCAGTCGAAGAATGCGTTGAGCGAGTCCTCGAATCCGGTTGCCTGTAGCACCAAGCCGTTCACGTATCCGAGCGTCGGGTCGACAGCGGCGTCGAGGACGGCGGCGCGCACCGTTTCGGGAAAGAGCGTCGCCCACGTCGCACCAAGCTGCGTCCCGTAGGAGAAGCCCAGATAACTGATCGTGTCCTCACCGAGTGCGCGACGCAACACATCCATGTCGCTCGCTGCATCGACGGTCGCGACGTGATCGAGGATGTCGCCGCTGCGTTGTTCACATCCTTGGGCGAACTCCCGTGCTCCGTCGATCAGCGCTTGAGTCTCGGCGGGATCGTCAGGTGACGGATCGAGCGCGAAATAGCCGTCGAAGGTGTCGACACAGTCGACTGCAGGTTGTGACTCACCGACTCCGCGTGGATCCCAAGCCACGATGTCGAACACCGCGAGGAGCGAGCCACTGAAGACGGAGTCGGCGTATTCGGCCCATTCGAGAGCCGAGCCACCGGGTCCACCGGGGTTGATCAGCAGCGATCCGATGCGGTGTTCTGGGTCATCGGCCAAGCGACGCTGGATAGGTAGCACGAACGTTCCGATGTCAGGATCGGAGTAGTCGTAAGGAACCTCGAAAGTTCCGCATTCGAACCCGACTCCGCACTCCGTCCAGGCGATGTCCGACGTCCACGCGCGCACATTGTCGATCCGATTGTCGCCGGCGGCCGTGGTCGTATCGGGAGAGAATGTGTTGGAACTACTTCCGCTGTCGCCGCCACATGCCACCACGAGCGACGTCACGACGATCGCGGAAATGAGTGTTCGGAAAGAATGGGACACGCCATGCGACTCTAGGACGGTCGGAATGGGGTCGGTAGCCTGCGCTCATGCGCATGGGCCCCCACATGATGATGCCGGGGGACGCCAGTGCGGTGAAGGGGCGCAAACTCGATCGCTCGACCATCCGGCGGGTCTGGGACTTCGCTCGTCCGTACAAAGCGAGCATCGCCGGGTTCCTGTTGTCGATCCTCGTCGCGGCCGCGGTGGCTCTCGTGGCTCCGTTCGCGTTCCGCGCCATCATCGACGATGCGATTCCCGCCGGCGACCGGGGACGGATCTGGACCCTCGCCTCGTTCGCCGTCGGTGCCGCGGTGATCGATGCCGCGATGGCGATCACCCAACGCTGGTTCTCGGCTCGCGTCGGTGAGGGACTGATCTACGACCTTCGCGTCGCCTTGTTCGACAAAGTGCAACGGATGCCCGTCGCGTTCTTCACGCGCACCCAGACCGGATCGTTGATCAGCCGACTCAACAACGACGTGGTGGGAGCCCAATCGGCGGTCACCTCGACTCTGGGAAGTGTGGTGAGCAACGTCGTCGTGTTGGTGATGACCCTCGCCGCCATGCTCACGCTCGAGTGGCGACTCACATTGCTCGCGCTCGTTGTTCTACCGATATTCATCGTGCCCGCGCGTCGAGTGGGCCAACGACTTCAGGACATCGCTCGCGAACAGATGGATCTGAACGCTCAGATGAACACCCAAATGAACGAGCGCTTCAATGTGTCCGGTGCCTTGCTCGTGAAATTGTTCGGTCGACACGAGCGCGAGGTTGGCGCCTTTTCGTCGCGCGCGGGTCGAGTGCGCGACATCGGTGTCGTGTCTGCTCTCTATGGTCGGGTCTTCTTCGTCGCGCTCGGACTCGTCGGTGCTCTCGGTGCCGTGGCGGTGTACGGCATCGGAGCGCAATTGGTGGTGTCGGGCAACATCACGGCGGGAACCCTCGTCGCCATGGCGACCTTGGTGGCGCGTGTGTATCAACCCCTTACCGGTCTCACGAATGCGCGCGTCGACTTGTTGACGTCGTTCGTCAGTTTCGATCGGGTGTTCGAGGTGCTCGACGCGCCGGTGTCGATCGTCGACAAGCCCGGTGCCGTCGACCTGATCGATCCGGTCGGTGCGGTCGAGTTCGATCACGTCACCTTCCGCTATCCGCCCGCATCGGCCGTGAGTGTGCCGTCGCTCGAAGCACCGGGTACTCCGGCAGGCGACCCGGATGTCGACGTGCTCCGAAATGTGTCGTTGTCGGTTCGACCCGGCGAGACGGTGGCCATCGTCGGCCCGTCGGGCTCGGGAAAGAGCACCCTCGTCGGTCTCGTTCCGCGATTGCACGATGTCACCGGGGGCGCGGTTCGGATCGACGGTAAGGATGTTCGAGATCTCACGGGCATTTCGTTGCGTGCGGCCATCGGTGTGGTGTCGCAGGATCCGCATCTCTTCCACGAGAGCATCGAATCGAATTTGCGCTACGCACGCCCCGATGCGACGACCGATGAGCTCGTCGAGGCTTGTCGAGCCGCGCGCATCCACGACACCATCGCCGCGTTGCCCGATGGATACGCGACGGTGGTCGGCGAACGCGGTTATCGACTGTCGGGTGGAGAGAAGCAGCGTCTCGCCATCGCGCGTCTGTTGCTCAAGAACCCGGCGGTGATGATCCTCGATGAAGCGACCAGCCATCTCGACAACGAGAATGAGGCGCTCGTGCAGGCAGCACTCGACGAAGCATTGCGTGACCGCACCGCACTCGTGATCGCGCATCGTCTGTCGACCATCCGCGACGCCGATCGAATCGTGGTGATCGACGAGGGTCGAGTCGTCGAGGAGGGCACCCACGACGAACTCATGTTGCGAGACGGTTTATATGCACGCCAAGTGCGCGTGGGTGAGAGCGAGTCGACGGCGTAGAGGTCAGAGTGGGGCCGCTTGGGCACCGCGAACGAGACCACCACGCAGTTCGCCGGTGTGTTCACCGTGTTCGAACGACACCCAGCCGTTCTTGATGGTGTAGTGGTAGCCCGTCGCGGTTTGCATGAGACGCCGACCATTCGCGGGAAGGTCGTGCACGATGCGTGGTGGCGAAGTGCCGAGTGACTCGAGATCGATCACATTGATGTCGGCGCGGTAGCCGGGTGCGATCACTCCGCGGTCGAGCAGACCGACGTGGTGAGCGGTGCGCTGGGTGATGTGGTGAACCATGAATTCGAGCGGAAGTTTCTCCCCGCGACGACGATCCTTGCACCACAGCGCGAGAGCGGTCGTGGTGGCGCTGCCGTCGGAGATCGCACCACAGTGAGCGCCGGCATCGCTCAGTCCGATCACGGCGTTGTCGCGCAGGAGCATTTCGCGCACGTCGTCGAGGTTTCCGCGGGCGAAATTGAACAACGGCATGTAAAGCAGTCGGTTGCCGTCGTCCTCGCACAACAGGTCGATGACGAAGTCGATCACGGGACGACCGGCCGCGGCCGCACGGGCCGCGACCGAATCACGCTCGGACGGTTCGTAGTTCACCGGATTCTCCATCGGATAGAGCTTGGTGAAATCCCCGAACATCTCGGCGGGGAGGCCCGAGAGTTGGGTGACCGCGCGCGCGTGTTCCTCGACGAGACGTCGACGTCGCTCGCCATCGCGAAGTGCGGCGACGATCGCGGGCAGTGGTCGACCGGCGATCTCTTGATACGAGGGGCAAATGGCCAGTGGATTCACGGTCGCCGTGAGACCCTCGAGAATTCCGATCGGACGCACGGCAACTTGCGTCGCCAGTGACAGACCCTTGGCCACGCCTTCGTCGACCCATGCGCCCATCTCCCGCCAACGATCGGGCAGAGGCGCGGGTTGCTGGACGGTCATGCTCAACGGACGACCCGATGATCGCGCCACGAGTTCCATCAGATTCATCTCGTCGCGAGCGAAGTCGGCATCCGGAGATTGGTAGGCGTCGCTGATGAGTTGCACCACACCCGAACCGGTGGCGGCCATGGCGTCGACGAGAGCCAGCAATTCGTCGGCGGTGCTGAAGCGCGTTCCGAGTGGAGCTCCGTCGCGGGTGCGATGGATGTAGGTACGACTCGTGGTGAAACCGAGTGCCCCGGCTCGCATGCCCTCTTGCACCATGCGGGCCATCGTCGTCAGTTCGTCGGCGGACGGTGCTTCGTTCGGATCGGCCCCGCGCTCGCCCATCACGTAGGCCCGCAGAGGAGCATGCGCAACTTGCGTGGCGACGTCGATGGCGTATCGCCGACGGGCGAGGGCGTCCATGTAGTCGGGAAACGTTTCCCAATCCCAGGTGAGTCCCTCGGCGAGAGCGGTGCCCGGAATGTCCTCGACGCCTTCGAGCATGCCGATCAACCAATCGTGCTGTTCGGGGGTGGGTCGCGCGGGTGCGAAGCCGACTCCGCAGTTGCCCATCACGATCGACGTGACGCCGTGGATGCTGCTCGGAGCGAGAATCGGATCCCACGTGGCTTGCCCGTCGAAGTGAGTGTGGATGTCGACGAATCCCGGCGTGACCACCAGATCGTCGGCCTCGATCTCGCGACGACCCCGACCCGACACCCGCGGCTCGACGTGGGTGATCACACCGTCGGACACGGCGACGTCGGCCACCCGCGACGCGGCTCCGGTGCCGTCGACGACGTTGGCGTTGCGGATGACCAGATCGTGCGAACTCATGGGGTCATTCTGTCACCCGCGGTCAGCCCCTGTTCACTCGCGCGGACGCGCTTACTTGCGCAGGCGGGGGATCAGCATGGGCGTCGACGCCTTGTAGGCATCCCAGCCCGGGCGGCGTTCGGCGCTGCGCTTCTCGGCGATCGGGATGGACGCGGCGAGGAACATGATCGTCATCGCCAATGCTCCGATTCCCGTCCACCACGATCCGGGATCGGCGGCCACGGCGAACAAGAAGAGCGACCACCACCAGAACATCTCGCCGAGGTAGTTCGGATGTCGTGAGCGACTCCAGAGTCCGGTAGCAAGGACATCCCCTGGTTGTTTGGTGCTGTTGAAACGTCGCAGGTCGACGTCGGCGAAATGTTCGAGGGCCACGCCGATGACCGCCACGACGATCGCGACGAGATCCAGCCAGCCGAAATCGCGGGCGTTCGGGTGCGAAGCCGCGGTGGCGAGGGGGAGCGACCCGAGGGTGACGACGATCAACGGGAACAGATGCACCGACGTGAACGACACAGCCCAGCGGGGTATCGGCACGGTCTCGTAGAGCATGCGATAGCGCCAATCCTCGTGTCCGAGTCCGGTCCAACCGATCGCCCAGTTGGCGGTGAGCCGCAGACCCCACAGCAGTGCGCAGGCGGCCATCGCCCACGCGCGGGCCCCTGACCCCTCGATGACGACGGCGAACCAGATGGCGAACGCCGGCGGCATCACGCTCCACCACGCGTCGAAGGTCGAGCCGTTCTGCACGATCTGACTCGCGACGTACAAGAACGCGACCGAGGCGGCGTATCCGGTGATCAGCGAAACGTACGGATCGTCGATCGATCCGTCGGCGAGCACGAGTGCAATGGTCGTCGCGATCACGTACAGGAAGATGATCAGGCCGAAGGACCGACCACGGGTCCACGAGGTGGAATCATTCATGACCTCATCTTGTCGCACTCACGACCGGGGTGCGGACATGGACAACCCTGACTCCGCGCCGATCTAGTCTCGGATCATGAAGCGCCGATTGGTGTCGGTTCCGGCTCTGTTGCTGGCCGCGTTGTTGCTTCTCGCCACCCTGCCGCTCTGGGTGGTCGTGTCGGCCGTCATCGATCTCGTTCGGGGCAAGTTCCGATTGCCGACAACGCGTCTTCTCGCTTTCGCATTGGCGTGGGCGTGGCTCGAGACATGTGGGGTGTTGACATCGTTCGCGTGGTGGATGATCGGAAAGTCGGGTGATCATCGCCGGCATTACGCGTTGCAACGGTGGTGGGCGCGCAATCTGTTGCGAGCACTCGGATTCACGTGCGGGGTGCACGTGTCGGTCGAGAATGCCGAGGCACTGCGACCGGGTCCGGTTTTGTTGTTCGCACGCCACGCGAGCCTCGCCGATTCGTTGGTGTCGGCCTACGTCACGACGACCGTCGCCGGCCTGAACCCGCGATACGTGTTGAAAAAGGAACTGCTCGCCGACCCATGTCTCGACATCGTCGGTCGTCGACTCCCCAATCATTTCCTCGATCGGGGGGCAGCCGATTCGACTCCCGAACTGGCGGCCCTGTCGGCTTTGACCGCCGCAATGGACGAGTCGAACGTCGGCGTCATCTTCCCGGAAGGAACTCGGGCGAATCCGGTCAAGCGGGCCTCGGCCCTCGAACGCATCGGCAATAGCGACGCCGCACGACGCGATCGCCTCGCGGGAATGCGGCATCTGTTGCCTCCTCGTCCCGCTGGTGCCGAGGCCATGTTGCGTGGACATCCCACTTGCGACGTGGTGTTCGCGTGGCACGTCGGGTTCGAGGGCCTCGACTCCTTCTCAGGCATTCTGAGGGCATTGTCGAAGCCGGTTCCGCCGGTGCGCTTCGTGATGCGTCGTGTGTCCCGATCCGACATCCCCGCGGTGTCATCGGAGATGATGAACGCTTCGGCGAGTGCGACGTTCGTGTCGTGGCTCGACGAGCAGTGGTCGAGAATGGACCGCGAAGTCGACGCGGCACTGTCCGAACGAATGTGATGAAACGAAACGAGGAGTCGAGATGGGTGAAGTGATGTTGTGGTCGGCTTTGGCCATCGTGATTCTCATGGTCGCAACGTGGTTGCTGAGTGTGATCATCAAGAACGCGTCGATCGTCGACATCGTGTGGGGGCTCGGTTTCGTGGTGGTGGGCTGGGTGTCACGTGCGATTGCGGATGGGAACGATGCTCGTCAATGGTTGTTGACGATTCTGGTGTCGGTGTGGGGACTGCGACTCGGGGGATATCTCGCGTGGCGCAACATCGGACACGGGGAAGACTTCCGGTACAAGAGCATGCGCAAGAGGTGGGGCGCGCGATTCCCGATCATCAGTCTCGTGACCGTGTTCGGTTTGCAGGGCACGCTGATGTGGATCGTTTCGCTCCCCGTACAACTCGGTCAGGCCGATGTGACACCGTCGATCGGAGTGGTGGCGTGGATCGGTGTGGCCGTGTACGCCATCGGGTTGTTCTTCGAGGCCGTCGGTGACGCCCAATTGACGCGTTTCAAGGCCGATACTGCGAACGCGGGCAAGGTGATGGATCGGGGTTTGTGGAAGTACACGCGCCACCCCAATTACTTCGGTGACGCGTGCGTGTGGTGGGGTATCGCCATCGTTGCCGCCGAGACCGGGTCGGGTGCCTGGGGTCTCATCGGAGCCGCCGTGATGTCGTTCTTCCTTCGTCGCGTCAGTGGTGTCACGATGCTCGAGCGTTCGTTGAAGAAGCGTCGCGAAGGGTACGACGATTACATCGCTCGAACGAGCCCGTTCATCCCGCGTCCTCCGAAGAAGGCGTGATCATTCCTTGGTGCGGGGTAATCGCCATCTAGTGTGAATTCGTGCGTGCGACGGAACGAACCGAACCACGTTCGTTCGCGTTCCGTGCAGTTGCTCTCTTGTTGGGCATCGTCGGCGTCGGTGTCGGCATCTCCGTGATGGTCTCGGCGCATCTCGGTGTCGCTCCGGCCGACGTGCTCGCCACGGGTGGCGCTGATCAGTTCGGCATCGGCGTCGGAACAATGGGCTGGATCAGTGGTGGCATCTTCATGTTGTTGGCCACCATCGTGCGTCGTCCACCGTCGTGGGGAACCATCATCGGGGGCGTGTTGGTCGGCCAGGTCGTCAACCTCGTGATCGACCGTGTGCCCGAACCGGATCCGATGGTGTGGCGTGTCGTGATGATGTTTCTCGGTCTCGCGCTTTTGTATGGATCGATCTCGATCGGAGTCGCCACCACACTCGGAACCGGGCCGATGGAGTTGCTGATGTTGGGCCTCGTCGACAAGGGGGTCAGCGTTCAGGTGGCGCGGTGGGGCATCGAGGCGACCACGGTGACGATCGGCTTTCTGCTCGGCGGTCAGATCGGGGTCGGCACCGTGATCTTCGTGGTGTCCACCGGACCGGTTCTGGCCCGCACCCTTCCGCCCGTCGTTCGCTTCATGGGCACTCGTATCGATCGACCGGCGGCGGCTCTCGACGCGTGAAGCTAGTGATGAGTCGACGTTCGATCAGTGGCGGGGAAGACGACTGCTGATCACGCCTCGCCGCTCGAGATCGTCGAGGGAGTCGTCATCGAGTCCGAGTAGAGCTGTGAGAACCGCACGGTTGTCCTCGCCACGGAATCGGGGCTGACCCGACGTGCCGACCGCACCATTCTCGAAATGCCACGGAGCGTTGGGAACACGAATGGTTCCGCCACTGCGGTCGTCGATGTGCGCGATAGCGCCGCGCGCGTCGGCCCAGTCGCTGTCGGCGATCTCGCGCACCGAGCGCATCACGCCCATCGCGAATCCGTGCGCGGCGCAACGTCGCTCGAACTCGTGAGCGTCGGGAACCGTCGCCGCCCAGTCGCGCATTTCGTCCTGAAGCGCACCGAGATGGGCGAGACGCTCACGGGGATCGACAAAGCGCGCATCGTCGAGCAGGTGCGGTCTCTCCATGAGCGCGACCAACAACTCGAATGTCCCCTTTTCCGCCGGGTGGGCACTCATCACCACGGTGCTTCCGTCGGCGACGGTCATCACCGGATAGTCACCCGGTCGGAAGGAGCGGACCCATTGCGGATCGATCGGCCCGTCGAACAACTGGTCGTGCACGTGCTCGTTCACATAGAGCATGGTCTCGGCCATCGACACGTCGATGCGCTCGCCGATTCCCGTGCGCTCGCGTTGGAAGAGTGCGGCCAGCACCGCCGACGACGTTTCGAGCGCGGTGTACACGTCGGCGTGCGACCATGGGTCGTTCGCGTAATCGCCACCACGCGAATCGCCTTGCATGCGCGTCATACCGCTCTCGGCCCCGATGACACTGGCGTAGGCGCGTCGATCGGTCCATGGACCGTCCGCTCCGTAGCCGCTGATCGACGCGTAGACGAGCTTGGGATTGATGGCGCTCAGTGACGACCATCCGAGACCGAGTCGGTCCATGACTCCAGCTCGATAATTCTCGATCACGACATCGCTCGTCGCGACCAATCGGCGGAAGATCTCGGCTCCGTCGGGATGCGAGAGATCGATGCTCAGACATTTCTTACCGGCGTTCTGCTGCATGAAGTACGTCGCCATCGAGCCGACTTTCGGACTCGAGAATCGCGTGAGATCACCATCGGGAGGCTCGATCTTGATCACCTCGGCGCCGAGATCGTGAAGCATTCGTCCGCAGTGCGGCCCAGCGAGAACCCGAGTGAGATCGAGCACACGAACTCCATCGAGTGGCGCGCGTCGAATGGTCATGTTCCTATGATGCTCGCTCGAAGCGTGCGTGACATGATCGGGTCATGACCACAACATCCACGACTCCTGCACTCGTCGGCCGCGTGGCCCTGATCACGGGCGGAGGCTCGGGCATCGGACTCGGTTGTGCCCGCGAGTTGGTGCGCGACGGCGCCCATGTCGTTTTGGCCGCTCGTAACGTGTCGCGTCTCGATGCGGCGGCCGCCGAACTGCGTTCGCTCGCCACGGGTGGCGCTTCGGTGACGACCGTCGCTTGTGATGTCACCAACGAGGACAGCGTGCGGGCCGCGTGCGACGTCGCGAACGCGGCGGGTCGATTCACGATGGTGGTCGCCAACGCGGGCTACGGTACGGGTGGTCCGATCCATCTGACATCGCTCGATGACTGGAACGGTGTGCTCGGCACGAACCTCACCGGTGCTTTTCTCACCATCAAACACTCGGTCGGACACTTGGCGGCCAACGGTGGCGGTTCGATCGTTGCCGTGTCGTCGATCGCCGGCCCGGTAACCCATCGCTTCATGACGCCGTACGACGTGAGCAAGGCCGGTCTCGACATGCTCGTCCGACAGACCGCCGACGAGTTGGGTTGCCGCAACATTCGCGCCAACTCGGTGCGGCCGGGACTGGTGCCCACCGATGCGACCGAGGCAATGGTGAACTATCCGCCGGTCGTCGACGACTATCTGGCGCAGATGCCGCTCGGCCGAGTGGGCACCACTGAGGACGTCGGTCGTCTCGTTCGATTCTTGTTGGGAGACGAGAGTTCGTGGATCACGGGAACGTGCATCAGCGTCGACGGTGGACACCACTTGCGACGGGGTCCGAATATCGAGCCCTTCATGGAGATGGCTCTCGGTGACGCGCGCTACCCGGCTGGTCCGGCGAACGGCTGACTCAGATAGGCGACAAATGCCGTAGCGCGACGGCGCTGTACAGCGCGATTCCGGTCGTCATGCACTCTTCGTCGTAGAACACGCGGTTCGAGTGATTCGGAGCGGCTTGTGCCGGATTGCGATCGAGGGGAGTCGCGCCGAGGAAGACCATCGCACCCGGCACCCGATTGAGCACGTAGCCGAAGTCCTCGGCGCCCATCACGGGTGTGGGTAGTTCGATGAAGCGGTCGGCACCAATGAGTTCCTTGGTGATCGAGGCCGCACGTTGTGCGTAGTCGAGATCGTTCACCGTGACGTCGTAGCCGTCGCGCAATTCGACGTCGACCTCGAGTCCGTGTGCGCTCGCGATCCCTTCGGCGACTCGACGCACACCGTCGTGGATCATTCGCCGGGTCGTTTCGCTGATCGCGCGAATGGTGCCGCGAATCGACGCCGACTCGGGAATCACGTTGGTGGTCGTGCCGGCGTTGATCTGGGTGATGGTGAGCACTCCCGGGTTGAAGGTGTTGATGCGACGGGTGATCATCGACTGCAGGGCCTGAACGATTTCGCAGGCTGCCGGCACCGGATCGAGCGTTCGGTACGGCTCGCTCGCATGACCACCCTTGCCGGTGAGCACGATCGAGATGACATCGCTCGACGCCATCAGCGGGCCGGGCCGGGTGCTGATGAAACCGGTCGGAAGCGCCGATGTGGTGTGAATGGCGAATGCTCCGGTGACGTCGGAAGCCGAACCGTCCGACAGCGGACCGACGTCGAGCAGACCCTCGTCGAGCATGTGACCCGCTCCGTTGTGTCCTTCCTCGCCGGGTTGGAACATGAAAACGACCCGACCGTGCAGCTTGCTCTTGTGCGCGGTGAGAAGACGGGCGGCACCGGCGAGCATCGCAGTGTGCGTGTCATGACCGCAGGCGTGCATGGCGTTCTCGACGCGCGACGAGAAATCGACCCCGGTGTCTTCGGGCATGGGCAATGCGTCCATGTCGCCGCGCAGCAACATCGTTGGTCCCGGATGGTCACCTTCGAGGGACGCGACGATACCGGACGTCGTCTGGTGAAGGGTGATTCCGAGGGGAAGTCCCTCGAGTGCGGCGAGCACCTCGTCGCGCGTGCGCGGAAGATGGTTCCCCAATTCGGGCCACTCGTGCAACGAACGACGCAACGTGATGGCATCGTCGAGCAGGTCGCGACTCTCGAGGGTCAACGTGGAGATGTCGTTGGGATCGGGCATGGACGAATCGTAGACCCTCTCGTGGTAGGTAAAGACCGATGGAAGTGCACGACCCGTCCGACGAACTCGTCGATCACATCGACTCCCGAGACGAGGTCATCGAGGTTGTGACACGTCGACGAATGCGCGCCGACCGCCTCCGCCATCGGGCGGTCTTCATCGCGATCCGACACACCGATGGGCGACTTCTGGTGCATCGTCGATCGATGGAGAAGGACATCTGGCCGGGTTGGTGCGACATCGCCGTCGGGGGTGTGGTGAGCAGTGGTGAGAGTTACGACCAGGCGGCTCGTCGCGAACTCGCCGAGGAGATCGGCATCGATGTCATTCCGATAGCCATCGATGGTGGGATCGCTCGGGCCTACGACGACGATTCGGTGAGTTTGTTCGGGCGTTGCTACACCGTCGTTCATGAGGGGCCATTCCGCTTCGCCGACGGCGAGGTGAGCGAGGCATGGTGGTCGACGGGCGCGGAATTGCGTGCGATGCGTGGAGACTCGGATTTTCTTCCCGACAGTCTCGCGTTGTTGTGGCCATTGCTCGACCTCGACGGGTCGAGTGATTCCCACCCCGTCGCATGACCAATCGAATCAACGGAGGCATCGGCATCATCGGCGCCGATCCGGATCAACTCACCGCCCTCGGCAGCACCTTGTTGCAACAGCGCGACATCGTCGAGGCCATGATGGCCACGGTGCACGCGACTCTCGATGGCACCACCTGGACGGGTCCGGCGCGTGTGGCGTTCGAATCCGAATGGCAGGGAGGCTTTCGCGTGGCCCTGCAACGGCTGGCGACGGCGTTCTCCACCTCCGGTCGCGAATGCCAGGCACGGGCCGACGAGCTCCGGCGTGTGATGGGCGTGGGCTGACCCTCTACGCTGACGGCGTGATCCGCGTCGAATTCACCGTCGAGCCCTTCGTCGAGGGGCAGCCCGGCCCGCACGTGTTGGCCGCAGTCGCTGCCGTCGAATCACACGGCATCTCCGTCGAATTCGGTCCCTTTGCCACCGAGTTCGTGGCCGACGACACCACAGCCCTTGCCGCCGTGAACTCCCTCACGTCCTCGGCCTACGCCAACGGGGCGACCCATGTGAACATCCACCTTGAGAAGGTCGGGTCGTGAGTCCGACTCCGTCGCACACCTCGCATCCATTGCTGTCGGCGATTCAGCCGCTGATCGACGCCATGGGGTGCACGATCGTTCCCACGACCGAGCGTGAGGCGGCCGACGTCCCGATCATCGTCGACGGAGAAGTGGTGGCGATCGTGCGTCTTCCGGCTCTGCACGGTGCACTCGATCGTCTCATTGACGGGGTCGAACGCGAAATGGGTGCTCGTTTGCCGGAGATGAATCGTGAACAGAAGCAGTTGGCGATTCGCTTGCTCGATGAGCGTGGTGCCTTCATGTTGCGGCGCGCGGTCGAGGATGTCGCCGATGCGATGGGAGTGTCACGGATCACCGTGTACAACTATCTCAACGCGATCCACCGCTGATCAGGGGAACGGCAGGTAGTCCTCGAGATTGCCGACGGTGTAACCCTCGGCAGTCAAGCGGGCCTCGAAGGCGAGCAAGTTGTCGTAGAGATCGTTGCGGAAGTGCGTCAGGAACACGTCTCCGGGTTGCAACGCCGGCCGGTGCGCGAGGTCGACGTTGCCCTCCCACAGCTCAGAGTTCCATGTAAGCACCACGTTGATTCCACAGCTGCCCGCGGCGCTCAAGGTGGTGTCGTCCCACGATCCGTATGGCGGACGGAACAGATGCCCCGCCGAGCCGAACGTCTTTTCGATCAGACCTTTCATGCCACAGATCTGGTGACGTTGTTCGTCGTAGTCGCGCCCCTTCAAATCCGGATGGCGCAACGTGTGAGAACTGATGTTGCCACCGGCTGCGAAAATCTGGGCGAAATACAGGGGGTTCTCATTGAACTCGCCGGAGACCAGAAAGAGCGTCGCCGGCCATTTGTGTTCGATGAGAAAATCCATCACGCGCTGATCCTTCACCTGACCGTCGTCGATCGTGAGGAACACCACCTTGTCGGTCGTCGCGACATGGTTGATCTTGATCGCCGTTCCGTTGTCGATGGGTATCGGTGGCACCGAATAGCTGGGGAAGGGTGGAAGTGTCGTGGTGGTGGTCGTTGTCGTGGTGGTCGAGGTTGTGGTTGTCGTCGACGAAGTCGTCGTGGTGGTGGTCGCCACGGTTGTGGAGGACACCGGCGTGGTCGAGGATTCGTCGGCCGAACATGCCGCAATGGTGAGCGAGGCGGCGAGACTCGCGATGACCACGCGACGAGGTAGAACGGTGATCATGGCGGTTTCAACTCTAGGTGCTGGTCGGTTCGATGTGATCGCCTTCGACGCCGATGACACGCTCTGGCACTCGGAGGACGGTTTCAACGCGGCGGAGCAATCATTCGTCGATCTCGTCCGACCCTTCGTGAGTGAGGGGATCGATCCGATGGCGACTCTCACGGCGACCGAACGCGCCAATCTCCCAACGTATGGATACGGCGTCAAGGCCTTTGGATTGTCGATGCTCGAAGCGGCGATCTCGGTGACGGGTGGTGCGGTCAGTACCGACGTTCTCGAGAAGTTGATCGTGACGATCCGTGATCTTCTGTTGGCGCCTGTGCGTCTCTTGCCCGGCGTCGCCGAGGTGATCGTCGATGTGGCACGCGACCATCGGGTGGCGATCATCACCAAGGGTGATCTCGTTCATCAGACCCGAAAAGTTGCAACGAGTGGGCTCGAGCATCTCTTCGATCACGTCGAGATCGTCCTGGAGAAAGATGTCGAGACGTACCGACGCGTGCTTCGTGAGCTCGACGTCGAGCCACACCGTTTCTGCATGGTGGGCAATTCGGTGAAGAGCGACATCCTGCCGGTGCTCGAACTCGGCGGTCATGCGATTCATGTGCCGTATCACGTGTTGTGGGAACTGGAAAAGGCTCCCCACCCCACTGATCACGAGGGCTTCACCGAGGTGTCCGACATCTCCGAAGTGCCTGTGGCGGTGCGTGAACCGGTGCAATAATCGCCAATCCACCCGTTTCCACGGCACAATGGTGACGACATGAACGACCTGCTTTCACTCCTGTCGACTCTGAATCCCACTCCCGAGCAACCAATCTCGGCTCAGGAAGCCATGTCGCGGCCTCTCCTCGTGGTGCTGGTCGTCGTCGGTGCGTTCATCGTGACACGCCTGTCCTACGTGGTGTTCCGACGCATCGTCCGATTCGTTTCGCGCCGCAGTCTCGCCCATCCGACCAGGTGGTGGAAGACTCCCGCGAGATACAGCGAACTCGAGCACGGTGAGGTCGGGGAGAATCGTCGTCGTCAGCGCGTCGATGCGGCGGCGCGCATGTTGCACCACCTCTTCGCCGTGGTGCTCTGGATCGGCGTGGTGATCGCCGTGTTCCACATACTCGAACTCGATGCCGCATTCTTCTTGTCGAGCGCCGGCTTCATCGGCGCCGGCGTCGCCATCGGCGGTCAACACAAGGTCAACGACTACCTCACCGGTCTGTCCGTCCTTCTCGAGGACCGTTACGGAGTAGGTGACGAAGTGGAAGTGAGTGGAGCGCTCGGCAACGGGGTGCGTGGGATCATCGAGCACATTGGGTTGGTGTCGACTCGTCTGCGCGACGGTTACAGCACCATCCATCTTCCGCACACGGCCCTGCTGTCGGTGCGGAATCTCAGTCAGGAACCGGTCGAAACCCGTCTGTCCATTCAGGTGCCAGTCGACGACTTACCCCCCGATGCCGCAACTCGTGCCGCCGAAACCATTCGTGAGCTCGCGGGTTCTCCGAATCTCACCGAAGTGGTGATCGTCGACGACGTGCTGATGACCACCCCGATCGCTGGCAACGATCAAGTCGAGCTGAAGGTGCGCACCACGCGGGCGCTCACGCCCGAGGAGCGCGAGACCTTGGTGCGTCGCACCGAGGAACGTCTCTCGGCTCAGGACTCCTGACCCATCGGGTCGACCACCGCGCCTAGTGTGGGCGCATGTACGAGCCCACATTCGAATCGCTCTCGACCCACCCGATCCCGAAGTGGTTCCTCGACGCCAAGTTCGGCGTCTTCTCGCACTGGACGGTCGGGTCGGTTCCCTCGTTCGCACCCACCGGCAAGGATCCGTTCACGTTGGCGCGCGAGGAGGGTGAGGCCAAGGCGTTCAGTCACACCCCCTACGCCGAGTGGTATTGGAACTCGATCAGCATTCCAGGATCGCCCGCCGCGGAGCACCACGCCAAGGTGTGGGGCAACTGCGAGTACGACGTGTTCGTCGAGCGCTTCCTCGATGCGGCGCAGAACTGGGATCCTGCCCATTGGCAACAGGTGCTCGCGGCGTCGGGGGCGAAGTACTGCGTGATGGTGACCAAGCATCACGACGGGGTGTTGCTGTGGCCGTCCGATGTTCCGAATCCGCATCGAGGTGAGCAATGGCAGTCGAAGCGGGATCTCGTTCAAGAGTGCGCCGACGCCGCTCGCGCGGCCGGCCTGCGATTCGGTGTGTACTACTCGGGTGGCATCGACTGGACGTTCCAAGGCTTGGGCATCGACGGTTGGGGCAAGTTGTACGCGGCGATTCCCCAGGACCGCATGTACCACGAATACGTCGATGCGCATTGGCGCGAATTGATGCGCAAGTACAAACCGGACGTGCTGTGGAATGACATCGGTTACCCCGGATTCGGCGAGGGTTGCGCGCAATTGATGGCCGATTTCTACAACGAGAACCCGGACGGTGTGGTGAACGATCGCTTCGATTTTCTCGGAGTGATGGCCGGACGGTCGCATGCCGATTTCACGACGCCGGAGTATTCGACCGAGCCCGTCGATCGCAACCGACCCTTCGAGGTCACCCGCGGCATCGGCACGAGCTTCGGGTATCTAGAGAATGAGGGCGAACACACCTACATGCCGATTCCCGATCTCATTCGGATGTTCGTCGACATCGTCGCCGATGGTGGCAACCTGCTGCTCAACTACGGGGCCAAGCCTGGTGGCGAGATTCCGTGGGCCCAGCAGTTGCGATTGCTCGCGATGGGACAGTGGTTGTCGGCGAATGGTGCGGCGATCTACGGCAGTCGTCCCTTCGAGCAGTCGCGTCTCGCAACCGATGAAGGCGAGAAGGTGCGCCTCACTCGCGGCGCCGACGGCGCGGTGTATGCCATCGTCTGCGGGCGTCCGTCTTCGGCGACCATTCGCATCGACGGACTACCGAGCGGTGAGGTGTCGATGTTGGGGCATCGGGGTCGTTTGCGTCGCGACGGCGACACGGTGGTGTTGCCCACCAGACCGGACGATGTTCCGGCGTTCACCTTGCGCGTGGGCTGATCGTCAGCGACCCGAGCGCACGTCGAGCCAATCACCGGTGCGCAAGTGCACGAATTCGGCCCGACCTTGAACGAGACGCGCGGTGGATTGGTCGCCACCGTTCACGAAGTAGATGCTCTTCTGCCACCACGTCATGTCTCGCCGCGGATCGGTTGCCGTCGGCACGAGCGCACGCGCACCGCACGCCAATGCGGCCGCGGCGCTGCGTTTGGGACCGGCGGTCACCGGTAGCACGAGCGCCACGACCGACTGCGTCGGGAGCACGGCCACATCGACCGGTCCGCGCGCGGCGACCCACCTAGCCGTGTCGACGATTGGCTGATGTGGCTCGATCCACAACCTTCCGCGATCGTTGCCCTCATCGTCGATGGCTTCGATCAGCCAACCGGTGGCGATGGCACCGAGAGGAAGACCGCACTTGGTCGAGGTCACACGCAACGTTCCGCCCTCACGGCATTCGACGTCGAACGATTCTCCGGTCCGATGAACATGGGTGTTCGGGGAACCTCCGGCCCGCGCGGCTTTGGCCGCCTTCACGTTCCCGTGCACGGGAACATCGCCGAGCGCCCGCAAGGTGTCGATTCGCAGGTGATCGTTCACCGACGTGCACAAAAGCACTCCGGCGATCGTCGAGTTCTCGCGCACGAGGTCGGCGAGCGTTGTGAATCCGGCACGGTGCCGCCGATCGAACGAACCAGAGATCGGCTGATCGTCGAGCCACGGATCGACAAGGAGCGAACTTCCGGCGAATTGGATTTGCCAACTCTGATAATCGTCGAG
>JBJTIO010000058.1:0-12590 GCA_046095045.1 Actinomycetota bacterium | reverse complement strand
TAGTCGACGGCCGCCGACGGCATGACGGTGTCGGGCGCGCGGTCGAGCGCGGTGCATTCGGGACACCGACGCGACCCTTGGTAACGGAAGATTCGCGAACACCCATGACATCGAACGGCGACGAGCATGAGCGCATCGGACCACAGGGGTGTGGCACGACCCGGGCCCGTCCCCGGAGCGGTCAGACTGCGCCGGTGCGGTTGTCGACGTGGGTTTCGACCAGCTCGACCACGTAGCCGTCGGGGTCGATCACGAACGCCACGGTCACCGGCCAGCGATCGAGTTTCGTCGGCACCATCTGCGACACGGCACCCGCGGCGATGCATCGGTCGTAGATCTCCTGGCAGTTGTCGACGTTGAAGTAGATCTTCCAGAGCGCGAAGCCGTGATCGATCGCTTGGCGCTGCTCGTAACGCTCGGCCAACTGCAGTCGACCACCGCCCTTGTCGGCGGCCAGCACGATCTCATGCACCTCGGGGATCTCAGTGCGACTCTGCACCTTCAAACCGACGGCGTCGGTGTAGAAGCGTTCCGAGAGCGCGATGTCGTTGACGTAGATGCAGTACTGCCCGACGGTGGTCGGCATGTTGATCTCCTTTGTCGATTTTTCAGAATGGATACAGCGGGAAGTCGTGTCCGGTCAGCCAATGGCGACCAACCTCTTTGGCCTGGGCCCAACGCGCCACGAGGTCGGCCTCGGTGCGATCATCGGTGAGCTGACCGAGGTCGGTGGGTCGTGGTCCGATGCGTTCGGCGATCGGTGCGAGGGCATCGGTGTCGAACGAGAACACCTGTGCCGCCGACTCACCCAACATCCGACGCGTCTCGTGCACCGGAATGTCGTGGAATGTCGACTTCAGCGCTTGGAACGTGGCGGGCCACGTGCCCTCGGGATGCGGAAAGTCGGTGCCCCACAACATGTTGTCGATGCCGATCTCGTATCGCATGCCCAACTCGCGTCGCTTCACGTTGGCGAGACCGGTGAAACAGTTGCGATCGACGATCTCGCTCGGAAGCATCTCGACCTTGCCGGCGAAGGCACCCTTGCCGAGTTTCTCAGCGCCCTTTTGTCCCATGTACAAGCGATCCCACGACCACAGCAACTGCGGCAACCACCAACATCCACCCTCGGTCGCGCAGAACTTCAATCCGGGGAAACGCGTGAAGACTCCCGACCACAACATGAACCACATCGGTCGTGCGGGGAACCACGTCACTTCGGTGACATAGATGCCGAGATTGTCTCCGTACTGTTCGCGTTCGGCGGATCCCGAATGCGTCACGATCGGCATCTGATATTCCTCGCAACGCGCCCACACCGGGTCGTAACGACGGTCGTGATACGGGGTCTGATTGCACCAACGCGCCGGAATCATCACGGCACCGAGACCGTTCTCCTTGGCCCAGTCGATCTCGGCCAACACGTCGTCGAGGTCGCCAGTGATGGGCACCAGTGCCACACCACAACGGCGATGCGGGCTGGTCGCGACGAGTTCGCTCAGCCAACGGTTGTGCGCCTTCGAACCGGCGAGACCAAGTTCGGGATCGAGGTCGCCGGACAAACCGAGTCCGGCGCCGAAAGGAACCGCGGTGCGACTCTCGACCGCGTCCGCGTCGGGATACACGACTTCGGCCGCCACACCGTCGGCGTCGAGGGTCTTGTCGCGACGATCGGCGTCCCAACCTCCGGCGAGTTCCTCGTCGTGTTCCTCGAACCACTTCTGGGCGAACTTCGAGTCGCGCACACCCAACTTGGTGGACGCTTCGATGAGTGCGGCTTGCTCGGCGAGGAAGTCGTCGAGTTGCGGCCAGTACTTCTTTTCGAGGTACGTGCGGTATTGCGCCGTCGGCAAGCCGGCGTGACTGTCGGCCGCCACGATCATGTACGGATCGTTCACGCTTCCGTGATCGACCGACGACGAGTTGGTCTCGCGCGTGATCGATGTGTCGAAGGTCGTCATGTGGGTCTCCTTGTTCGGTCGTTGGCTCAGCCCGGAACTTGTCGTAGGTACGAAGGGTTGGAGCGCGAGCGCATCGATTCGTAACGCAGGCGCATCGTCTCGTCGCCGCGTTCGCTCGCCGGCATCATCCAGAACGTGTCGGCGAGGATGCCGTCGACCACCACGCCGGCCACTTCCTCGACGGGTGTGTAGGCGATCTCACGACCGGCCGCTTTCATCTGGGCCTCCAATTGCTCGACCGTCGTGTACGGGGTCTTGCGCGGTCGTTCCTTGGCGAATTCGGCGGTGCGCGAACGCCACGACTCGAACAGACCGGTGCGCAGGATGTTCGGTCCGGGGAACAGCACCGACACCCCGACACGGGCGCCGACCTCCTGCAGTTGCGCGTAGAGACACTCCGACACGGTGACAACTGCGGCCTTAGTGGCCGCGTACTGCGGTGTGCCCGAGAGCGGTGACACGCCGCCGTTGCCCGACGAGGTGTTGACGACGTGCGACTCCTCGCCGTGTTCGAGCATCACCGGGACGAAGCTGTTGATGCCATGGATGACGCCCATCATGTTGACGGCGATCGCCCACTTCCAGTCGTTCAGTTCGTGTTCCCACATCCGACCCTCGGCGCCGGCGCCAATTCCGGCGTTGTTGCACACCACGTTCACCGAGCCGTAGGTCGACAAGGTGAAGTCGCGCAGCGCGTCGACCGACTCTTGCTTGGTCACGTCGGTCACGCAACCACTCACCTCGAGTCCACGCGCGCGACACTCCGACACCGTCGCGTCGAGCAACTCGGCCTGCACGTCGGCGAGAACGACCTTCATTCCCTCAGCGGCGAAGCGCTCACCCATCGCGCGACCCAAACCTCCACCACCACCGGTGACGACCGCGACTTTCCCGTTCAGAGATTTCATGCGATCACGCGTCCGCGGTGAATCCGACGAAGGCCGGGCAACGCTCGGCGTCCTTGGGCACGTCGCCCTTGGCCAATGGCGTGGCGACCGAACTGACCTTCGGTCCGATCTTGGCCGCGATGGGATTCAGTTTTTTCAGATCGAACCCGTACACCTCGGCCGCCGTCGTTCCGAGCATCTGTTCGATCTCACTTCGTTCGCATCCTGAGAACGCCGCTCGCAATGCCTCGGTGCTGTACGGGAAACTGGCCTCCTTGTGCGGGTAATCGCTGCCCCACATGATGCTGTCGACGCCGACCTTGTGACGTGATGGCACTTCGTGGGCGCGCATGAAGCTCGAGCCGGTGTAGCACTGACGCGCCCAGTATTCGCTGGGCTGCAAGGGCAACTTCGACATCACCGGCTGACCCCAGATGTGTTCTTGCGAACCCACCGCGTGGCGCATGCGATCGAAGAAATAATCGAGTCGCATCAATTCACCCGGCACCCATTCGGTGCCTTGCTCTGTGAAGACGCACTTCATCTCGGGGTGGCGTTCGAGCGCGCCGGACACGATGAGATGCGTCAACGCTCGATGCGACCACCACGTGATCTCGAGCAGAAAGATCACCGGTGACTCCACGGCGTCGGTCATCGCCGGACTCGCGCTACCACCGTGATGATTCACGGGCATGCCATGTTTCTCGCACGCTTCCCAGATCGGTCCGTAGTAATCGATCTCGTACAACTCGGGAAGACCGACGCCGGGCGGAACACCGGGCAACAAGATGCCGCCAGTGAGCCCGTTGTTCTTCGCCCATTCGATCTCGCGCACCGACGCGTCGATGTCGTACAAGTTGATCTGCGCGATGCCCGCGCGACGACCGGGCGTGCGACCACAAAAGTCGGCCAACCAACGATTGTGCGCCTGCAGTCCGGCCCAACGACGCTCGGCGTCACCGACGTTGGCCGCGGGCGGCTGATACGTGAGCGAACTCTTCGGATAGAACGGCGGCACCGTGTTGGGGTAGATCACTTCGGCGACGATGCCGTCGGCTTCCATGTCGGCCAAGCGACGATCGGAATCCCAGTTGCGACCACCGTCGGGCCCCTTGAGGTCCTCGTAGGGGATCTCGTAGGTTGCCGCCCATCCGTCGAACTCCGAGCGGTATCGCTCGTCGAGGAAGGGTCGGTAATCGAGCAGGTTCGCTCCGGCGTGGCAATCCGCCGAGATCACCGTGTACCGCTCGTCAGCCATGTCATCGCCCCCACTCCGCGGACTCCCCCGAGCCCTCGACTCATTCTTGTCGTTGGGCGCCCGTCGGAGCGACCTTGGACTAACAGTACAGAATGTCTTTTATTGCGATACATCGTCTTGATGTGTGACACAATGTCCCCATGGCCGTCCAGTCGCTGCAAACCGTCGAGAACGCCATGACGGTCCTCGAGACCGTCGCTGAACATCAGCCCATCGGTGTGTCGGCCGTGTCTCGATTGCTCGACATGGACAAGAACACAGCTCAGCGATTGCTCGTCACCCTCGGCCGCCAAGGCTGGATCAGTCAGAACGGCCCGAAAGGATCGTGGTCGCTGTCGACCAAGGTGCTCAGGGTGTCATCGCGCGTGAGCGCTCCGTTGGTCACCCGAGCTCGACCACTCTTGAGTTCTCTGATGGCCACCACCAATGAAACGGTGACGCTCTGGAAGTTGGAAGGTGAGGGCGACACCCGACTCGCCACCCTCATCGATCTCGTCGAGACGCCCCAGGCGTTGCGCATCAGCGTGCCGCTCGGAACAACTTTCGACCTGCGGGTTCCCGAAGGTTCGCGCTTCGATGTTCAGCCCTATCTGAGACGTTTTCCGGATGGAAGAACCGCATGGGGCGAGCCGCGCATCGACCACAGCATCCGCTATTGGGTCCACGATCGCTCGTATCCGAGCGCGACGAGCATTGGCAGCGTGATCTACGACGGACCGGGCGCGGCGATCGGCACGATCGCGGTCATCGGTCCGAAAACCCGCATCGACGAAGTCATGGCCCAAACCTTCGGCGAGGCGGTGGCCCATGCGGCCAAGGTCATCAGCGGTCTGTGATCGGTCGCTTGTCAAACCGCGGCAACAGCAACTGGACCAGCGGGCCGATGCCGACGGCGAACAATGCAGTTCCGATCCCGATCGCTCCACCAAGTGCGATGCCCGCAATCACCACCATGATCTCGATAACGGTGCGAGCGAGGCGCACGCTCACACCGCGCTCGGACAGACCCATCATCAACCCGTCGCGTGGTCCGGGTCCGAGACCCGCACCGATGTACAACGCTGACCCGAAACTGATCACGAGCAATCCCCCGACCAACATCAACCCTCGAATCCACAATTCATCCGGTTCGCCGAGGAGATCCTTGGCGAAGTTCACGACGAGACCAATCTCGATCGCGTTCAGAATGGTGCCTAGCCCGGGCTTTTGACGTAGCGGAATCCAGAGCAGCAACAGCAACATTCCCACGCCGATGATCACGTTTCCGATCGACACGTCGAGTTTGTCGGCCAGACCCTTGTGGAACACGTCCCAGGGCGGAGCGCCCAGGTGCGACTCGAGGAACAGCGCGATACCTAATCCGAAGAACGCCAATCCCACGAGACACCGAGCGAGGCGCTCGATAAACCGATCGGGCATCAGTATCGGTAGCGCTCGGGCTTGAAAGGACCCGAAGGGTCCACACCCAGATATTCGGCCTGCTCGTCGGTGAGCTTGGTGAGTTTCACGCCGAGGGCCCCGAGGTGAAGCGACGCGACCTTCTCGTCGAGGTGCTTGGGAAGCACGTACACGCCGAGCGGATAGTTCGCGAGGTTGTTGAACAACTCGATCTGGGCGATCACCTGGTTCGAGAACGAACAACTCATCACGAAACTCGGGTGACCGGTGGCGCAGCCGAGGTTCACGAGACGACCCTCGGCCAACACGATGATCGAATGCCCGTCGGGGAAGGACCAGAGATCGGTGCCCGGCTTCAATTCGTCGCGGGTGGCACCACTTCGTGCCAAACCAGCCATGTCGATCTCGGAGTCGAAGTGCCCGATGTTGCAGACGATGGCGTTGTGCTTCATGAGCGCCATGTGGTCGACGGTGATGATGTGGTCGTTGCCCGTGGCCGACACGAAGATGTCGACGTCACCAACGACATCCTCGATCGTGGTGACCTCGTAGCCTTCCATCGCCGCCTGAAGAGCGTTGATGGGGTCGACCTCGGACACGATCACTCGGGCGCCCTGTCCGCGCAACGACTGCGCGCATCCCTTACCCACGTCGCCGTAGCCGCAAACCATCGCGACCTTGCCGGCGATCAGGATGTCGGTCGCGCGACAGATGGCGTCGACGAGAGAGTGACGACATCCGTAGAGGTTGTCGAACTTCGACTTGGTGACCGAGTCGTTGACGTTGATGGCCGGGAAGAGCAGCTCACCCTTCTCATGCATCTTGTAGAGACGCATGACTCCGGTGGTTGTCTCCTCGGTGACGCCCTTGATGCCTGCGGCCATGCGCGTCCACTTGGTGGGATCCTGCCTGAGTCCGCGCTGCAAGAGACCGAGCACGATGGCCAGTTCGGCGTTCGAGGCGGTCGTCGGATCGGGAACCTCACCCGACTTCTCGTACTCGACACCCTTGTGTAACAACAGTGTCGCGTCCCCGCCGTCGTCGAGGATCATGTTCGGTCCGTCACCGTCGGGCCACGTCATCATCTGTTCGGTGCACCACCAGTACTCCTCGAGGGTCTCGCCCTTCCACGCGAACACCGGCACTCCGGCCGGATTCTCGAGGGTGCCCTCGGGACCCACGGCGACGGCCGCCGCCGCGTGATCTTGAGTGGAGAAGATGTTGCACGATGCCCACCGCACTTCGGCACCCAACTCGACCAAGGTCTCGATCAGGACGGCGGTCTGAATGGTCATGTGCAGTGAACCCGAGATTCGGGCGCCCTTCAGCGGCTTCGACGCTCCGTACTCCTTGCGCAAAGCGCGCAACCCGGGCATCTCGTGCTCGGCCAAGTGAATTTCCTTGCGACCGAACGGGGCGAGAGAGAGATCGGCGACTCGAAAATCCTTGCGAGCGGCCATGGACGACGCGGACATGTTGACTCCTTGAGGGGTGACGGGGACATGAGGGAACGGGAAAGACGATCTCGTTCCCGGGCCGGGGCCTGCTGGCACCGATCTGTCAGCCCGTTGCTCTCATTGTAGGGCGTGCGGTGCTTCAGCCGAGCGATCGTTCAGGGTCGACCGGTCGACGGCACGTTGCCGGTCGCGACACGGGCCATGAGACGCTGGTGCTCGGCCTCATCGACCACTTCGGACTCGTCGACGAGCATGACCGCGATACCCTCGCGCACCCGATAACGCCGCTTCAGACGCGGGTTGTACAACGAGTTCTCGTCGTCGAATACGTACAGGATGCCCTTGTCGACGGGACACGCCAGCACCGTGAGAAGTTCGCGATCAAGAGTCATAAGTGAGATGGTAGCGAACGCGCGCCACATTCGACTCAGACCGAGGTGATCGCGGCCAGCAACTCGGCGACACGTTCGTCGCAAGCGTCACGATCGGGGGCCTCGAGGTTAAGGCGGAGCAGGGGTTCGGTGTTCGACGGGCGGAGGTTGAACCACCAATCTCCACAATCGACAGTGAGACCGTCGAGCCGATCCTGGGGATGCGACGCGTACGCGCGTGACACCGCGTCGATCACCGAACGAGGATCGTCGACCTGGGTGTTGATCTCCCCACTCGACGAGTAGCGCTCGAATGGCTTGCGCATTTCCGACAAGGGCTCGCCCACTCGACTCATCTCCTCGAGCATCAACATTGTGGCGATCAAACCGCTGTCGGCTCGGTAATTGTCGCGGAAGTAGTAGTGGGCTGAATGTTCGCCTCCAAACACTGCCCCCGTCTCGGCCATGACCTGTTTGATGAACGAATGCCCCACCTTCGTGCGCACCGGCACACCACCGCACTCGCGCACCACGTCGGGCACGGCGCGGCTACAGATGAGGTTGTGCAGGATCGTGGCACCGGGGTTCTTGCGCAGTATCGCCGACGCCAGAATCGCCGTGGTGGTCGAACCCGACAGTCCGCGCCCCAACTCATCGACGACGAACACTCGATCGGCATCACCGTCGAACGCCAGCCCCACGTCGAATCCACCCGCCGTCACACGCGCCTGTAGGTCGCGCTGGTTCACGCTCTGCAATGGATCGGCCGGGTGGTTGGGAAAGGTGCCATCGAGTTCGCCGTACATCACCTCGAGTTCGAGTCGCGGGAGACGCTCGAACACCGCCGGCACGACGAGCCCACCCATGCCATTGGCGGTGTCGGCGACGACTCGCATCGGCCGCAAAGCTGCCGGATCGACGAACGACACCACGTGATCGGCGAACGCGGACAAAAGATCGCGCTCGGTTGTGCGCCCCACACGCGCAACCGGGAAAACCTTCTCACCGTCGAGCACCCGACCGGCGATCTCCTTGATGTCGTTCAAGCCGGTGTCGGCACCAATCGGTCGCGCTCCTGCAAGGCACAATTTGGCACCGTTGTATTGCGCCGGATTGTGAGACGCGGTGAAGATCGCACCCGGAGCGTCGAGGCGACCGGCGGCGAAATACAGCATGTCGGTCGAGGCCAGACCGATGTCGATCACGTCGATGCCGTTCTCCATCAGTCCCCGAGCGAATTCGTCAGCTAAATCCTGTCCCGAAGGGCGCATGTCGCGGCCTACGATCGCGACCGACGCCGAAGTGAATCGGGCGAATCCAATGCCGAGGGCGTAGGCGATTTCGGCATCGAATTGATCGGGGACCGTGCCACGGATGTCGTAGGCCTTCACGATCTGATCGAGTTGCGCGCGTGAGCCCATGACGAACGATCACCCTATCGGCGAGGGGCGATGCGAGCCCGTCAGGTTTCCGCGACGACGGGTGTGACCTGCAGGTTCGCCCGACGGTCACGACGGAACACCAACCCGGCAAGAACGATGCCCACGAGCGTCAGCACGTAGGCGAATCGGTCGATGAGACTCGGTTCGAACGACATCTTCACCGTGGTGTCGGTGGGAACAACAACCATCATGTTCGGAGCCACCCGATAGGGACCCTCGGCGCCCGACACGGTCCAGTTCGGGAAATAACTGACGCGCACCAACACCGGCACGCCGACCTTGTCGACATCGAACGACAGCGACTGCTCCTCGATCGACACGTTCGACACCACGACGGGGTCGAGTTCGACGGGATCGATCGAATCGGTGGGCACCACGACGTCGACCTTGCGCGAATCCGATCCGGGCTCTCCCTCGCGCCTCGACATGTCGATCTCGACCGACACCCGTTGCCATTCATCCGGACCGTCGGCGGCGGGCAACGCGGCCCACTCCGAACGATTCTGCAACCAACTCGTTCCGAGTTCGAGCCAACGCTCGCGCTGATCGCCCGAGCGCGAGCGCACGACCACCGGCTGCCGATCGAGGGGTGTCACAATGTCGGAGCCCGACACCTCGTAGATCTGCCACGGGCCCGACGCACCGATCTTGGTGAGCGGTCCGCCGTCAGCCACCACCTCATCGGCCTTGGCAATGGCTTCGGGAGTGACGGCTAGGTAATAACGGATCCCCAATTCCTGCATGTAGGACACCCCGACCGACGCGTCGTTGTTGACGTATCGCAATTCGCGGACGGGATTCGACGACTGTTTCGACATGGCTCCGGCCGCGAGGAAGTGATACGGGGTCGTGCCCGCGGCCTCGAAGAAAAGGCCTTCGCTCGACCCGATGCACCCATCGGTCCAGAACGGCAGCAACATGAGCGCCATCGTCGTGCCGTACTTGTCGTTGCCGCCGTGGTTTTCCCAGAGGGCCCGACCACAACCTTGCTCCTCGCCGATCGCCTTCATCGTTTGCACGAGGGCGTAGTACTCACCGTACGCCGATCGCCCCTCGTATCCGGTGAAGTTCCATTTGGCCCAGCCGTCGACGAAACCCTTCGAATTCGCGTCACCCTCGAACGGACCCCAGTTGTACTCGGCTCCTTGACCCTCGTCGGACACCGAGCCGAATGGCAGAACCTGGAAACGCCACCCGAGCGTGATGAACACGAGCAACGCCCCGACCAACGCGGTGACGGAGCGCGTATTGAACATGCGCGACTCGTGACGTGACTCCCACTTGGTCGCCGCTTCCGTATCGGTGTCGCGACCAAGTCGGACCGAGAGCTTCTCGAGATCGACGAGACGCAGAACCATCGACGCCAACTCGATCGCGCCGATACCCGCCAACAAGTAGCGACACATGTTGAGCATCGGCAGCAGGCGCGGATTCCAGAGCAGACCGATGATCGGCAAACTGTCGTTGAAGAGATACACGAAGGCAGCGAAAACAAGCCCAGTGACTCCGAGCCACACACCGGCGATGTTGCGCTTGGCGATCATGGCAGCGAATCCGACAACGGCGAGGACGAAAATCAGGAAGTTCCAGAACGGCGGCAACGCGAAGAACATGCCCCAATACGAGGTGAACGACCCATTTCCAGGTTCGCCCTTGTATTTCATGTCGGTCATGAAGGCGTGGTTGAGGAGAAAAGGAAGGACCCAGAAAGCGGAAAGAAGCGAACCGATACCCGCCGTCGAGACGAACCATTTCCATTTGGTTCGATCGATCCACAACAAGGCCATCAGCAACAACCCGACAACGACGTAGATCGCGACGATTCCGTGCGACAACACGGCGAGCGCCATGAACACCGCCGCGCTCACACGATGCCGACCCGTCTGCAATCCGCGGGCGAAGAAACCGAATGCCAACATCGCGAAGGAAAGCGCGATCGAGAACGAGAACTCGCCGGCCATCGTCGATGCGACGTTTCCACCGTAGATCGTGTAACTCTCGTCGAGCAGATAGACGAGGCCGATGACTGCGAACACCTCGGGAATCGGGTACGCGAATCGGGCGAGACGACCGAAGACCCAGCAACAGACGGGAAGAGTGACGATGCCGGCGACCGCGACGATCTTGAACGCCACTCCGTAGGGCAACAACACGTCGAGACCAACGATGAACAACGCGGGAACGACCATGTAGAAGCGATAGATCGGGAAGCCCGAGTACCAATCCATCGACCAACCGTTCAAACGCCAAGGAAGCAAATGATCGCGCAGATAAGCCGGTCCCCAGACATGGGCTCCCATATCGCCGCCGGTCGGGGTGGTGTCCTTCAACACGAGCGACGGCTGAATGACCTTGATGGCGACGATCGTGCTGATCCCCACAAGAACGACGCGGACCAAGAACACGATGATCCTGTTGCGTTCCCAACCGTGAAAGGGACGCCACCACGGTTCGAACGACCATCGAGACGACTTCTCCGACCCTGATTCGTCCACGACGTCATCGACGATTTCGCTCGGCGCATCGGACATCGTCATGACCGTCGATTCTGCCACGCTCACGGTCACGAAACCGAGCGTCGTCAGGCCACGAGTAGTAATCCGACCGCATTGAAGGCGAGGTGCACCGCGATCCCTAATCCGAGGCGACCGGTTCGCAGGTAGCAGACGCCCACAATCAATCCGAAAAGGAATAGCCCCGGAAATTCGACCGGGCGAAGGTGAATGGCCGCGAAGAACGCCGCTGAGAGAACGACGGCGAAGAGATCGTCGAGTCGCCCGTGCAACGCTTGCTGGACGTATCCGCGATAGACGGTTTCCTCCACGAATGGGGCGCCGATCACGACGACTGCCACCAGAACGACAACCCACACGCCATCGGCTCGATCCCACAACTCCTGAGCGCGATGCGAGAGAGCTTTGGAATCGAAGGTGTCGGGCCAGATGTGTCGCAAGGGCCAATAAAGAGCGGGGACCAGCGCCAGTTGCGCAACTACTCCGATCGGAATTCCCACCAGATCAGAGAGTCGAAACGACAGTCGGAAATCCTCGGCGAATCGACCCGAGCCGAATCGACGCGACACGACGGCCATGGCGACTAAGAAGGCGATCCAGAGGAGTAGGGCCGACAATGCGGTGACGCTCGTCGGCCAAGTGCTCGACGGTTCTCCAGCCCACCCGGCCAGCGAGATGGCGACGCTTTGAGCAACGAGAGCCACCGAGTAAGCGATCGCCCAGGTAAGTGCGACCACTCCTAGCGTGAAACGGGTGCTGTTGGTGGTCGGTCGCGGACGCGACACGGTTCAGCCGGCGAGACGATGGACGAAGGGCAGGACCTCGGCGCGACGCCGATCGTCCATCGACCAACCGCTCGGAGGCTGGAACCGGCTCCAGTGGGTCGAGCAGAACTCGTACACATTCGGCTCGCGTTGGTCCTCGAGATGATCGATCCAAATCGTCGACGAGGGATAGTGGAAAACCACCATCACGTGAGCAACTTCCCGACAACCGTTTCTGGTGCACGAACGCATGTCACTGAAGGTACGAGATGGCGGGGTGCCCGAGGTGGATGGGCGACCGACGACACCCCCCAAACCAGAACCTGCTCAGGGGGCAACCGATGCCACATCTTCGGTGTGGACCTCGCCAGTACCGACGAGCACGCCTGGTCGTAACATGACGTCATGAGCGAGTCGACTCCCCCGCCCCCGCCGCCTCCGCCGAGCCCCGACACGAATCGCCGCGGGCGTCGCCCCGCTGGTCGCCCCGAATCGGGGGAACGTCCCTCGGGTCGTATGCCGCAATGGTCTCCGGGGGG
>JBJTIO010000057.1:0-5562 GCA_046095045.1 Actinomycetota bacterium | reverse complement strand
ATGCTGGTCCGATCTTCCACGCGGCGATCAGAACGGGAAAGTTCCACGGGATGATGACACCCACGACACCGAGCGGTTCGTGAAATGTCATCGAAACACCGTCGGCGACGGGATAGGTGTGACCGAGGTGCTTGTCGACCGCACCCGCGTAGTAATGGATCACTTCGGCGGCGGTGTTGGCGCACCAACGGCTCGAAGCAATCGGCATGCCCATGGCCCGCGTGTCGAGTCGCGCGTGGTTCTCGGCATCGTCCGCGATCGCTTGGGCGAAGCCTCGCAGAATTCGGACACGATCGTTCGGTGCCATGACTTTCCATGTCGCGAACGACCGTTGAGCCTGCTCGACCATTCGGTCGACGTCGACAACGTCACAAAGGAGGACATCGCGGGTGACGGTGTCGTCGGCGGGATTGCGCAACTCGAGAGTCGAGGACATGCCGACGACGCTAGTGCTGCTGGCAGAATGATCGGGTGGTCGCTCCTCTCGTGTTGATCGTCGGTCGTCGCACCGAGGCCGGCAAGGGTCTGCGAACACCGGGGTACGGAAGTGGCCGCTTCTACTGCGACGCAGTGGCGCGCGCCGGTGCCATCCCCGTGGTGTTGCCTCCATCGAACGAACTCATCGATCGGATCGATGATGTGCTCGATCGGGTCGATGGTCTGGTGTTGCACGGTGGAGTCGATATCAACCCTCGTCGCTACGTAGCGACGACGATCGACCCCAACGTCTACGGGGTCAGCGACGAACTCGACGACGTCGAATTCGCGGTGCTCACGAGAGCGATCGAACGCGACCTCCCCACGTTGGCCATCTGTCGCGGGTTTCAGGTGCTGAACGTCGAACGCGGCGGTTCGTTGATCCAACACCTCGAGGGCGACGCCCACCGCGACGTCGTCCACGAGGTCGAGGTGAGCGATGGATCACGGTTGGCCGAGGCTCTCGGCTCTCACCGCGCCGGTCGCTGCCATTCCTTTCATCATCAAGTCGTCGACCGACTCGGTGATGGACTGGTGATCACCGGTCATTCTGATGACGGAATCATCGAGGCGATCGAAGTCGTCGATCGGCGATGGGTCGTTGGGGTGCAATGGCACCCGGAGGACACCGCCGCGGACGACCCCGAGCAACAGGCGCTCTTCGATCGGTTCGTGCGCGAGTGCGTCAGGCGTGGGCCGGGCACTGGGGCTTGAAGAAGCACCAGTCGCAGAGTTTCGACACCTTGCAAGCGAAGTCACCCGAAGCACACGCCTCGTCGATGAGTTCCTTCGTCTCCACGATCACGCCGCGCGCGATGTTGAGCTTTACCGGCGTGACCGTCACTTCGTGGGTCTGGCCGAACTTCAGATAGAGCAACTGGACCTTCGACGTGACCTCTTGATCGGCCTCCTGCAGCATGAGTGCGTAGGTGATCAACTGGAAGAACTTGTCGTCTTCGCTCTTGAACTTCGGGTTCGGAACCTTGCCAGTCTTGTAATCGCTGATGATGACCGAGCCCTCGTCGTCGAAGGTGAACCGATCGATGTATCCCTTCATGCGGACTCCGTCGATCATAGCGTCGACTTCGTGCTCCATGCCAACCAGTTCGGTGATGGTCGGGTCCTCGACCTTCCACAAGTTGTTGATGCACTCGATTGCTTGGCGTTTGAAATCGATGATTCCACCCTCGGGCTTGGTGAGCGCGAGAACCTGTGATTCCCAGTCGCTCTCCTTCCAACGCTCGGTGGCCATCTCCTTCGCTCGAGCCGGGGTGCGTTCGCTCGCGTCGAGTTGGTAGAAGTGCTCGAGCACCTCGTGCACGAAGGTTCCGATGTGTATTGACCACGTGGGAGGCTCGGAAATTCGATCGATCCTCGAGAATTTGAACTTCATCGGACAATCGCGAAAGGTTCCGATCGACGAGGGAGACAGGTACGCCGGCGGCTCGAACATGACGTCAGTCTGTCAGCGCGCGTCCGTCACGACGGGGATCGGTTCACACCGAAACGAGATCAGCGCACGAATTCAGATGCGGTGCGAGCGGCGTCGATCAGCCAACCCGGGAAGACGCCGACCAAAAGGGTGAACAGCGCGGCCAGCGAGATGACGACATTCGCGGTCGCGGGCACGCCGACGGCCTCACGGCTGTCGTCGCCGGATTCGGCGTCGCTCAACCACATCGAGATCATGATGCGCAGATACAACACCGCGGCAATGACCGAGGCGACCATCGCGATGATCGCGATCGCGTAACTCTCGTTCGCGGCAGCTGCGGAGATGACTCCGAACTTGGCGATGAATCCCGAGGTCGTCGGCATGCCAGCCTGCGCCAACAAGAAGACCGTCATGGCCAGAGCCAACGCCGGTCGTTGCCGACCAAGACCACGGAATGAACCAATGTCGGATCCGGCGTCGCCGGTGCGAGTGACGAGCGAGACCACCGCGAAGGTGCCGATCACGAGAACCGAATAGATCACGGCGTACAACAGCACGGAAGGAACGCCATCGGTGTCGCCCGAATGTCCGGCCGCCTCGATGCCGATCAGAATGAATCCGGCGTGACTGATCGACGAATACGCGAGCATGCGCTTCACGTCGGATTGCACCACGGCGAGAGTCGATCCGACGACGATCGACGCCACCGCGAGCACCCACACCACCGGACGCCAGTCCTCGATACGGGTCGGTAGAGCCACCAAGAGAATGCGTGCCATCGCGGCAAAAGCCGCGAGTTTGCCCACCGAAGCCATGAACGACGTCACCGGAGTCGGCGCGCCTTGATAGACGTCGGGGGTCCAGAAGTGGAAGGGGACCGCCGCGACCTTGAACGCCAAGCCGACGATCAACAACGCGACACCGGCCAGCAGCAATGCGTCGTCGCCTTCGAGAAGAACGACCTCGGTCAACATGCGTCCGGATCCGGCGATGTTGGTGGTTCCCGTGGTGCCATACACGAGGGCGATGCCGTACAACAAGAAGGCCGACGCGAAGCCACCGAGAATGAAGTACTTGAGTCCGCTCTCTTGACTCTCGACCCGACGGCGATGACTCGCGGCGAGGACGTAGAGGGCGATGGAGAGGGTCTCTAGTCCGAGGAAAAGAACGATCAAATCATTGGCGGCCGTCATCACCATCGCACCGAGTGCGGCGCAGACGTACAACGCGTACACCTCGGGTCCCTCGAGTTGTTCGCGTCGCAGGTAATCGGCGGTGGCGAGCGAGACGAGGCCGAGAGCACCGGTGATGGCGATCCAGCACAAGACCGTGAAGTGATCGATCGATAAAGCGTCATTGATGATCGAACGTGCACCATCCCGGCCGACGTCGTGCCACAGGAACATCTCGACCACGACCGCGGCAATGGACAACTTCAAGGTGCCGATGGCGTACCACGCACGGGGCCACGTCTTGGTGAGCGAGGCAACCACGAGCGTGATCATCATGCCCCCGAGGAGAATGATGAGGGGCGTGATCGCCAACCAGTCGATCGACGGATATTGAACGGCAGCCAACATCAGCCTTCACCCTCGGTTTCGGTCTCGGTCTCGTGCTCGACGACGGCGGGTGCAACGTAACCGGTCGTTTGCTCGACGCGTTCGAGCAGGGCATGCACGCTGGGTTCGATGCGATCGAGCATCGGCTTGGGGTACACGCCGCAGAACACGATCAGTCCGATGAACGGCAGCAACACCAATCCCTCGCGCAGACGAAGCTCGCGGAACGACGAATTGGCCTCGTCGGGTTCGCCGTGGAAGACGCGCTGGTAGGCCCAGAGCAAGTACAGCGCGGCGAGGATCACTCCGGTGGCACCAACGACGACCCACCAACGAGCGGTGGCGAATCCGCCGATCAACACCAGGAATTCACCAACGAAACCGTTGAGACCGGGTACTCCGATGCTCGAGAGCATCACGACCGTGAATGCTGCGGCGAAGATCGGAGCGACCTTCTGCAATCCCTTCAGTTCGGCGATCTGACGAGTGTGACGTCGCTCGTAGATCATTCCGACCAGAAGGAAGAGCGCACCGGTCGAGACTCCGTGGTTGATCATCTGCATCACGCCACCGCTGATCGCCTCGGACGTGAATGCGAACGTGCCGAGAACGATGAACCCGAGGTGAGCGACCGATGAGTAAGCAACGAGACGCTTCAGATCGGACTGCATCGTGGCCGCGATCGCACCCCAGATGATGCCGATGACGGCGAGCGTGAGGAAGATCTCTCGGCTCCACAATGCGGCTTCGGGGAAGAGATACACACCGAAACGCAACAAGCCATAGGTACCGAGCTTCAACAGAACTCCGGCGAGGATCACCGAGCCACCCGTCGGAGCCTGGGTGTGGGCGTCGGGCAACCACGTGTGCAACGGGAACAACGGGACCTTCACCGCGAAGGCGATGGCGAACGCGAAGAACAGCCAACGCCCAGTGCTGGCCGCGAAGTTGGCGCCCTCGGCGATCTCGATCAGGTCGAACGACATGTGACCGAGATCGGATCGAGCCAGCAGAGCCGTCGTGACGATGCCCACCAGCATGAAGGCCGAACCGACCATGGTGTAGAGGAAGAACTTCGTCGCGGCGTAGATGCGTTGGTCGTAGCCCCAGCCGCCGATGAGGAAGTACATCGGGACGAGAACGATCTCGAAGAAGAGGAAGAAGAGGAAGAGATCGAGGCTCAGGAACGAACCCATGACACCGGCCTCGAGCAACAGCAGCCATGCGAGATAGCGCTTCTCGTCGTGATGCGGATCGCAACCGACGATCACGAGTGGGAACAAGATGCCCGTGAGCACGACGAGGAAAAGCGAAATGCCGTCGACGCCGAGATGCCAGCCGATCCCCCAGGACGAGATCCATTGATGTTTCGACACGAACTGGAAGCCCTCTTCGCCGGTCTCGAACGAGGCGAGCACCCAGAGACCGATCGCTCCGGTGAACACCGACGTGACGAGAGCGACCAACTTCGTGTACTCCGGACGCCGTTGCGAGGACAAAAGAGTGATGATCGAGCCGACGAGGGGCACCAACACCAGCAAGGTGAGCACCGGATACGGCAACGAGTGCGTCGATTCCGCGAGCATCAGAGCACCACCCCTCGCAGGAAGAACCACACCAGAAGCGCGACGACTCCGAGTCCGACGCCGGCGGCGTAGTTACGCACCGCACCGGTCTGCGCCTTGCGCAGGAAGCCACCGGCTCCCTGCACGAGTCGACCAACACCGTTCACGGCACCGTCGACGATAGTGAGATCGACCCACGCAAATCCGTCGAACGCGCGGCGCCCCGGACCGCCCATGAAGGCCGTGATCGACTTGTCGTACTTCCAACCGTCGGCGAGAAGTTGGGGCTCGATGGCCGCGACTTTCTTCTTCGAGTACACCGCAATCGACAGCGCGATACCCGTCAACGCGACGATGACAGCGATTCCGAGAAGGATGTACTTGTTCTCGTAGGCCCACGAGTGGTGGATGTCGGCCTCGCCGAACTCAATGACGGGTTCGAGCCACTTCTCGAGGAAGTGGAGGTTTTTGGTGAAGGGCAGCTGCATGGCGCCACCGACCACCGACAACGCCGCCAGCACCACGA
>JBJTIO010000056.1:0-10136 GCA_046095045.1 Actinomycetota bacterium | reverse complement strand
GGGGAAGCGTGGGCGGGCCGTCCGGCTGGCCGGTGACCGCGGCAAACCCCGACATCGCCTCGGCGAGGGTGCCGAATCCCGGCCGCCGCGCGTACGGACCCGACTGACCGAATCCGGTGACGCGCACGATCACGAGCCGCGGGTTGATCTCCCAGAGAACGTCGGGCCCGATCCCCCATCGCTCGAGCGTTCCGGGACGAAAGTTCTCGATGAGCACATCAGTGGTCTCGACGAGTCGTTTGAGGAGATCGGCGCCATCGGGTCGTCCGAGGTCGACGGCAATGCAACGTTTGTTGCGCGACACGATCTTCCACCACAGTCCCCGCCCGTCGACCGTCGCACCATGATGCCGAAACGAGTCGCCCGAACGGGGATGCTCGATCTTGATGACGTCGGCGCCGTAATCGCCCATGATCTGGGCGGCGAGTGGTCCGGCGAGAACGGTGCTGGCGTCGATCACCCGACAGCCAACGAGGGGTCCCGAGCCCGCATTCGTGTCGCTCATGTCGCCCCCTCTCGCCCGCGGATCATCCCCGCGCGAGCCCAAACCGGACGGCGTCGCCCCCGTCTGGTCCGTTCCGCTGAGGGGAACAGGATTCCGATAAGGTCGTTCTATCAGAAAGGGGGGCGCTTTGGACAAGAAGCAGACGGGTTCCAAACGTCCAGAAACCACCGCACGGTCGACCGCGCGGTCGCGCGGCAGCACCACCAGCGTCGAGCGGGCCATCGATGTTCTGATGCTCTTCACCACCAGCAGTGGCGCGACCCTCGGCATCACCGAGATCGCCACCCAACTCGGTATTTCCAAGGCGGTCGTTCACCGCATCTTGACCTCGCTCTACGACCGCGACGTCGTGATCGCCGACCCCGAAACGCGCCGTTATTCGCTCGGACCCGGCGTTCTGCAACTCGCGGCCGCCTACCGCAGCCGACTCGATCTGCGCACGTTGGCCCACGGCACCCTCGAACAGTTGTCGCGGGGCACGGATGAAACGGCCACCCTCTCGTTGCGCCATGGCTGGCTGCGCACGTACGTCGACCAGGTCACCCCGGATCGCGAGGTGGCCATGACCGTGTCGCTCGGACGGATGTTCCCGTTGCATGCCGGCGCCTCGTCGAAAGCCTTCTTGGCGTTCCTTCCCGAGAGCGACATCGACGAGTACTTCGCCGGGCGAGCACTCGAATCTCTCACCGCTCGAACCGTCACTGATGAAACGGCGCTGCGCGACGAGCTCGAGTCGATTCGTCGGGTCGGCTACGCGGCGTCGTTCGGCGAAAGGCAGAGCGGCGCGGCGTCGGTCGCCGCACCCGTGATGGCCGACACCGGTGTCGGGATCGGACCGGTGGGAGTGATCTCAATCTGTGGTCCGCTCGAACGATTCGCGCCTCACACGAACGACTTCGCGCGCCGGTTGCTCGACGCAACCTCGGCCCTGTCGGCGCGGCTCGGTTATAGTCCGAATAGCGCCTGAGCGGAACAGCGTTCCGTTCGAAGGAGAGGGAGGGGACCCATGCGACCGCACGTCGAAATCATCGATGAACGCGACTACATCTGGCACATGGGTGAGTTCCTCCATGCCGAAGGTTCCGCGCGTCAACGCAATCTGGCGTACGACGAGGAAGACGGTTCGCTCTCGGCCAAGGTCCACTTCGACACCGCGTGGCATCGCCCGGCCGGCGTCCACCACGCCGAGACCGAATGGTTCGTGCTCGAAGGCGAAGTGCGTATCGGAACCGAGACCCTCGGACCCGGCGGTTACTGGATGGCACCGACCGGCGTGCTGACACCGGAGATCTCCGTGAAGCCCGGCACCGAGATTCTGTTCTTTCGCGAGTACGGCGACTGGGGTTTCGACATCGCCTCGAGCGACCGTGACACGGTGCGACCCGATCAAGTGCTGGTGGTGCGCCACAGTGCCCAAGAGGAATGGATCCCGGTCGAGATCGGCAGCCCGATGCGCTTCGATCTCGGTGGCACTCCGGTGCCGGGGCTCTTCATCAAGATGCTCCATCGCGACGCCCTCACCGGCTTTTACACCAGGCTCATCAAGGCCAAAGCCGGATGGCGCGAACATCCTCTTGCTCACCATCCGGTGTACGAGGAGGCGTATTGCCTCGAAGGCGGATTCGACTACAACTTCGGCGGCATGTGGCCGGGCACGTACTTCTTCCGCCCCGCTCTGATTCGCCACGGTGATTTCACCGCCGCCGAGGAAACCGGTTGCACGTGGCTGTTGCGATGCGACGGCGATCTCGTCGACTGGTACACCACCGAAGCCTCGCTCGAGATGCACGGCAACCCGGTCAACTGGGGTCCGGATCTCTCGCACACCATGGCACCGGCACTCCCCCAGCCGGTGCGCTCACGTTCGGTCGGACCGATGAAGGATCCCGGCTACCAGTGACGAACAGCTGACGCACGACGACGGGAAGGGGGCCCATGAGCACGAGTGGACGCATGCGATATCTGTGGGTCATGCCGTTCATCGGCTTTCTCCTGTACGTGACCGGACTCATGTCCGACGAGGTGATCGATCCGGTGAGCACATGGTTGCGCGATCGTTCCACTCCCGTCATCTCGACCATCGTCATCGCGGTCGCCGTTCTCATCATCTGGATGCTGTGGCGTCGCGAACGCAACCGTCGCCGACGTATCGAAGCCATTCGCGCACGGGTGTCGGCATGACGAAGATCGTGCGCGCGTTGCACGGCGCCACCATCATCGGTGCGGCGTCGGCGCCCTACGATACGGCGCACTTTCGGATCAACTATCCCGCGCTCTGGACCGGATCCGACACCGAACGCCTGACGGGCGTGTTGCCCGCCGACACGGAACTGGCCCCATGGCCGTTGGCCATCATGCTTCCGGGTATCAACGTCGGCTCCGACGGTTATCGATGGATCGCGATCAGCCTCGCTCAGGCCGGTATCGCCACATTGACCTACGACCTCGTGGCCGAGGTGATGCCCGGTTCGGTCGCCCTCTCTCCCGGACTCGACATCTCCGCCGTGATGCCGGGCGAATACGGACGTCGCCCGAGTGCGACCGCTCTGGCTCCCCTTCTCGCCGCGGTGCGCGAGGCCAACAGTGCTGGTCCGCTCGCCGGCATGATCGACACGAATCGAGTGATGCTCATCGGACACTCCGCGGGTGGAACGGTCGCTCTCGAGAACGCGTCACGCGAGTGGGTTCCCGGATTGCGCGGTGTCGCCGTGTACGGCGCTCACACCATGCCAGCGGTGATGCTCGGTCATCCGCACGGCACCGTTCTTCCGTTGCCCGATGATGTTCCGGCTCTCGTCATGTCCGGCACGGACGACGGAGTCATTCGTAGCAGTGCCGATCGGTATCAGCCGACCGACGACCACGACCCCGTGCGTCGCACGTTCCGCGAATCGTGCACCCACCGCATGTCGCGACTCGTCGTCATCGACGGCGGCACCCACATGGTGATGTGCCACAACGACGACAGCACCACAGCGCGTGGCTTTCTCGATGATGCACCCACCACCGAATCGTTGCGGCGCGACGGTGAGGTGAGGTGCCTGATGTCGGGCCTCCTCATCGCCTTCGCGCGCGCGGTCTTCGCAGATGCGACCGACACGTCCGAACTCGATCGATTCGCGACGCATCAGGGCATCGCCGGATGGGAGGCCCACCCGTGAGACGCGCTTCGGTTCTGATCGCATCCATGGTGATGCTCGCGTCGGCCTGCGGCCCGAAGTTGAGCGAAGTTGCTTCCTCCGACGATTCGCCGTCCATCAGCGTGGTCGCACCGAGCGAGCCCTCCGGACCCGGCGTGACCGACACCGAGATCAAGATCGGTTTCATCATCGTCGATCAGACCAACCTCAAGGCGCTCCTGCGGTTCGAGTCCCCCGACGTCGGTGACGTCAAAGGTGAGATCGAAACGCTCGTGTCCGTTGTGAACGCCGCGGGTGGCATCGCCGGTCGTCAGGTGAAGCCCGTCATCGTGGTGTACGACGCTCTCACCGACAGTCCCGACAACGAGGAGAAGTTGTGCCGCACCTTCACCGAGGACGACCCGGTGTTCGCGGTCGTCCTCTACGGACAGGTGCAGTCGAACGCGCGGCCGTGTTACGCCGAGAGGAAAACGATGATGATCGACCAGACCTTCTTCCCCGTCGACCAGGTGACTCTCGACGACTTCGCTCCGTACCTCTGGCAACCTTTGATGCCCGAATACGGCAAGTTGTTGCGCGGTTTGGCCAAGGCGTTGAGTGACAACCAATTCTTCGACGAATCCTCGAAACTCGGCGTCATCGGACTCGACTCACCCGAGAACCGTCGCGTGTTCGAGGACGATCTGCAACCGACACTCGAATCCCTGGGCATCGACGTCTTCGACGTCCAATGGGTCGATTCGACCTCGAGCGCCACCCTGCAAGCGGGTCAGGATCAGGCCGTCCTCGAATGGAAATCGGCCGGCGTCGATCGGGTCATCGTTGTCGGAGGATCTCGACTGCTCGCCTTCCTCGTCACGACGGCGATTCCTCAGGAATACTTCCCCCGATACGCGGTCACATCCTTCGACAACCCCGACTTCTTGAAGCGGGAGATGCCGATGTCGTTGAACGGATCGATCGGCATCTCCATCCAGCCCGCCTTCGACGTGGCCGACAACGAGTATCCGCGACCGGGCAACGACGCCGAGCAATGGTGCATCGACACGTTCGCCACCGGCGGACATCTTTTCGCCGAACGCGCCAACTCACGCGAGGCGCTCGTTTATTGCGACGCGGTTCGTCTCTTGCAGCAGGCCGGCGCCGCCCTCGTCGGTCGTGCCGTCACCGCCGAGGCGATGGCCTCTGCAATCACCGCACTCGGAACCGATTGGCAGAGCGCATCGAACTATGCCTCGGCATTCTTGCCGGGATCCTTCGATGGGGTCACCGGCTTCCGGGCGACGTTGTGGGACCAAGCGTGTGGGTGCTTCACCCTCACCGATGAGACATCGGAGTTTCCGTCGTGAGAAAAGCGCTTCCCGATCTCGCCGTCTTCGCCGGAGCGGTCGGACCGCTCGCACTCGTGTTGTCACGACTCGACATCGTCGCCTTCGACTCCGACCGAGCTCCTCGCACGCTGCTCGTTTGGCTCGCGCTCTCCATCCTGGTCGGCATCCTGGTCGGTAATGCCGTCGCCATCTCGCGCGCCCGTTGGATCATGACGGTCGGCGTCGGCGCTCTTCTCGTGAGCCTCGCCGCCATCGGTGAGCCGGCGTGGGTCACCGCTGCGGTGTTGGTCGGCGTCGCCGGTTGCACGGCCGTCGCTTTGTCGACCGTGGTGAGCGCGCAACGAATCATCGGTGACGCAGGATCGGCCGCGGCCGGAATCGCGACCGCGGGTGGAGTCGGAGCGATCGTTGGTCTCGCGGTGTCCACATGGTCGCCGGTCAATGACTGGGCCAACTCGATTGCGGTCTCGGGAGCGATCTGTCTCGCCGTCGGGGCGTTCACCGTTCTTCAACCATCTCCGACCACGAACGACGATGCGGTCGATCAACGTCGTGCACGACGCGACATCGACGGGCGGCCGGTGGCCGACATCGTGCGTCGTCCGCTTCGCTTCCACGCGGTCCTCGTCGTCGGCATGTGGCCGTTGATGGCCGAGCAGATTCGCTCCGACAGTGTCGTCTCGGTGCGATACCCGCAGTTGGCCATCGGACTCGGCGCACTCGTCGCCATCATTGGCGGAGGCCTCGGCCACCTTTTCGATTCACGTCGCGTCGACAGCACGAGTCGCCGAGTGCAAGTCGTGCATGTTGCGGCGGCTCTCGGTGGTGTCGCGGCGTTGGCGGCCACGACATCGCACACCCTCATCGGATCCGTCGTCGGGTGGGGCATCGCCGTCGGATCTCTGTGCGTCGGCTGGGTGCACGCCGCTCTGGCGGTCGCGAGTGACCCCGATCCGTTGGGTCGCGCCGTTGCCGTCGGGCGCAGCTGGGGCACGGTCGCGATCGCATCGGCCTTCGGCCTGATCTTGAGCGCCATCGCCGAACCCGAACATCACACGTGGTGGATCACCGTGATCGCCCTGGTGTGCACTCATCAATCCGTGCGACGTCTGCGTCGCATGAAGGTCGACGACGTGGAAGATGCCGAACAGACCGCCGTTCGTGGACGGGTCAGCGCTCGACGCAACGATCGCACTCTTCTCGACGTCGATCGCCTCGACTCGGGGTACGGCGATCTGCGCGTTCTCTTCTCGGTCGACATGGTCGTCGAACGCGGCGAGGTGGTCGCCCTCCTCGGACCCAACGGTGCGGGCAAGACCACCTTGTTGCGCACGATCGCGGGTCTCCACCCCACGTGGGGCGGTCGCGTTCAGTTCGGTGGCGTCGACCTCGCCGGTCTCGATGCGGCCGGACGCGTCGGAGCCGGACTGATGTTGGTGTCCCCAGAATCGGCGATCGCGCGAACTCTCACCGTCGACGACAATCTGCGGCTCTTCTCGCACATACTCTCCCCCGGCGACGCGCGCGCCGCTCGCCAGCGGGTGTACGACGCCTTCCCCCGCCTTCGCGAGCGACTGCGCCAGACCGCGTCCACCCTTTCGGGCGGTGAACGCCAGATGCTCGCGCTCTCTCGGGCCCTCATGTTGCGACCCGAGTTGCTCTTGATCGACGAGTTGACCCTCGGTCTCTCGCCGCAAGCCGTGGCCGACCTCGGACCTTCGATTCGGCAGCTCAACGACGAGGGCACCGCGCTCATGATCGTCGAGCACTCGACAGCCGTCGCACTTTCGCTCGCCTCGCGCGCACTCGTGCTCGAACGCGGTGCCCTCACCGCCGACTTTCCGGCTCAGCGGCTACGCGAACGACCCGACCTCATGCGTCAGATCCACCTCGAAGGAATCCAATCGGTCGTCGAGATCGGAGCCACGTCATGATCGCGCTTCTCGGAGCCAGCATCGGCGACTTCGACATCACCACGGGCGGCATCGCTCTCGGAGTCTTCACCGGAAGCACCTACGCGCTTCTCGCCGCCGGACTCGTGTTGGTGTTCCGCTCGTCGGGCGTGATCAACTTCGCGCACAGTTCGATCGGTCTGCTCGGCGCGGCATTCATGTCGCTCGCGATTCAACAGTACGGCGTCCCCTACTGGGTCGCCTTCGCCTTCGGAGTTCTCGTGTCGGCCGGCGCCGGAGCAGCGACCGAGGTGGTCGTCGTCAAACCTCTGGCGCGTTCGCCCAAGGTCATTCCGATGGTGGCCATGCTCGGACTCTCGACGTTCTTCATCGTCCTGTCGCTCGCGCTCAACCCCGACGGTCTGAGCGGTGAAGCGTTCCCTCAACCGGCGGGGATGCCGACCGGAGAGATCGGTTCGCTCCTGATCACGAAACCCTATGCGGCACAAGGAATCATCTCGCCGCTGCTCTTGTTGGCACTCGGCGTCTTCTTATGGCTGTCGCGCACCGGACTCGCCATCCGTGGAGCGGCGGCCAACGCAGATGCGGCCTCGATGAGTGGCGTGTCACCGCGATCGATGATGGTGTGGTCCTGGACCATCGCGGGTGGCGTGTCGGCGGTCGCGGCGATGTTCATTCTTCCCACCGCTGGCGTCGTCACGCCGGCGAGTCTCGGGCCGGAACTTCTGTTGCGCGGTCTCGCGGCGGCGGCGATCGCACGATTCGCGAGCTTCAGCGTCGCCGTCGTGGTTGCGCTCGCGATCGGAGTGGTCGAACAGGTACTCGCCACCAACCCCGCGGCGAAAGGATGGATCGAGATCATCATCCTCGCCGCGGTCGCGATCGCTCTCGCCGCCGAACGCCAACGTGGACGACGGGCCCCCGAGGCCTGGACCGAGATCGGCGCACCCGTGCGTCGCCGACTCACCCCCACTTCGATCGGCATCGCGGTGATTGCTTTCGCGGCCGCCGCCACGGTTCCCTTGTACGCCTCGGCCTCGGACGCGGTGAACGCAACCATCGTCATCTCGGTCGCGATCGTCGGCGTGTCGGTCACTCTCATCACCGGCCTCGGCGGTCAACTCACGTTGGCGCAATTCGCACTCGGAGGTATCGCCGGTGCGGTGTCGGTGCGCGCGGCCGGCGACGGCATCCCCTTCGGACTGGCCATTGTTTGCGGAGCGATCATCGCCGGTGCGGTGTCGGTACTCATCGCACTTCCGGCCCTGCGCGTGCGAGGACCGCAACTGGCCGTGGCCACCTTGTCGTTCGCCTTGGTCGCCTCGGCGTATCTGCTCGATCAAGATTGGTTGCTCGGAGGACGCAGCACACCGAGTCGGCCCGCCGGATCGATCGGCGACACCGAATTGTCCTCCGGCCGCGGCTACTACTGGGTCGCGCTCGTCGCTTTGGCGTTGGTCTTGATCGCCGTGCGCTTCCTTCGTCAATCCGCGTTCGCTCGCCAAGTGGTCGCGGTGCGCGACAACGAGGATGCCGCACGCGCCCTCGCGGTGTCGGCCACCGGGGTGAAGTTGCAACTCGCGATGGTCGGTGGTGCGGTGGCTGGCGTGGGCGGAGCGATCTACGCCCACGCGTACACTTCGCTGTCCTCGGCGAACTTCCCGATCTCTTTGTCGATCGACGCCGTGACCGTGGCGGTGATCGGTGGCATCGGATCGTTGCTCGGCCCCGTGATCGGAGCGCTGTACCTCGTCGGTCTTCCGCTCTTCTTCACGCCGCCGGCCGAGGCGCTCGCGGGTATCGCCGGTCTGTGGTTGATCCTCGTCACCAAGGAGCCGCGTGGCGTGGCCGGACTCGCCGACCAAGTGCGCGCTCGCCTCGCGGGGCGCGTCGAGCAGGTCGACGACGCCGAACATCACGCCCACATCGATCGTGAACCGAACGCCACCGAACGCCCGAGCGGACGTCTCCTGCAGATCGACGGAGTCTCGCGTTCGTTCGGTCCGGTCGTCGCCGTCAGCGACGTGTCGATGCACGTCGACGCGGGCGAGATCGTCGGATTGATCGGTCCGAATGGCGCCGGCAAGACGACGCTGTTCGAGATCATTTCGGGCTTCACGCGACCGAGCTCGGGCGGTGTGATGTTCCTCGGATCCGATGTTTCGCGACTCGGTCCGACGACACGCGCTCGCCGAGGTCTCGGGCGCACGTTCCAGTCGGCGCAATTGTTCCCGAGTCTCACCGTGCTCGAAACGGTGATGATGGCTCTCGGTCGCGGTCGGGCGAGCCACGATGCCGCACGCGCTCGCGAACTACTCGACGAGTTCGGCATTCTCGAACATCGACACGTGGTCGTTGGCAACTTGCCCACCGGACTGCGACGCGTTCTCGAGATGACCTGCGCCTTCGCCGCACGACCGAGTCTCGTGCTTCTCGACGAACCGACCGCCGGGTTGTCGTCGGCCGAGCGCGAGGACTTCGCGCAGAACGTTCTCGCCTGGCGCGAACGCACCGGCATCGGCATCGTGATCATCGAACACGACCTCGGGATACTGAACAAGGTGTGCGACCGACTGGTCGCGATGAACCTCGGTCGCAAGATCGCCGAGGGTCGACCCGATGACGTGTGTCGACACCCCGACGTGGTCGCCAGTTACACCGGCTGAATCCGGCCCGGAAATGCAAAAGACCCCCGACCGCGAACGGTCAGGGGTCTTTCGTCGACTAATTCCGGCAGCGACCTACTCTCCCAGGGGGTCTACCCCCAAGTACCATCGGCGCTGGCGGGCTTAACTGCCGTGTTCGGAATGGGAACGGGTGTGTCTCCGCCGCTATGGCCACCGGAAATCTTGTGTCGATGGGGCTTTCCCCAAGGACTCCAGAGCAAGCACGAGCTGTTTAACCAAGCCCTCGGCCGATTAGTACCGGTCGGCTACGAGTGTTACCACTCTTCCACCTCCGGCCTATCAACGTGATGGTCTCGTCACGGGCCTTACTGCGTTAACCGCATGGGAGTGCTCATCTTGGAACGGGCTTCCCGCTTAGATGCTTTCAGCGGTTATCCCTTCCGTAGGTGGCTAATCAGCGGTGCCCTTGGCAGGACAACTGACACACCAGAGCTACGTCCGTCCCGGTCCTCTCGTACTAGGGACAGCCTTCCTCAACACTCCTTCGGCTGCGGAGGATAGGGACCGAACTGTCTCACGACGTTCTGAACCCAGCTCACGTACCGCTTTAATGGGCGAAC
>JBJTIO010000055.1:0-3203 GCA_046095045.1 Actinomycetota bacterium | reverse complement strand
CCTGTGATTCGTCCCAGGAATAGAAACGACGGAGCACTGCGAAACTGTGCGCATGCGTACACACACGAAGAAGTCCCCGCCCCGTTACCGCGTCCGCGTCGTCGAATCCGATGTTCAGTCACCGCGTCGCCATCCGGACCGACCGCGTTTGACCGTCGACCTGACCATCAAAGAGATCGCACCCAACGAGCGACGCGATCTCACACCACGCCGGACCTTCCCTGATCGCGCCTCCGCTAAGAAGGAAATGGTTCGAATCAACAATCGATTGAGGGCGCGCGGTTTCACCGTCAACGGTGACCTGGAGATATTTCGGGTGTACGTGATCGAACTCGATCCCGCGAAGGCGCCGAGACACCGTGGCTATCTCTACGTCGGGCAGACGAACCTCGAGCCGTCGCAACGCGTCGAACAACATCGGTCGGGGTACCGCAACGACGGCAGGGTTCGTTACAGCCGTTCGGCCCACAATCACTTCGTGCGCCGTCGACCCGACCTCGAACCGCGAACCATCTACTTCGAGCGCGAGGCTGCGATGCTCGCCGAGAGCCGCACCCGACGTCGATTCGAAGCGAAGGGCTGGAAGGTCATCGGCGGCACCGAGCGTCTCGAGCGGGTCTGAGTCGCAACAGATGCGCAGAAAAGGCCTCCTAGCAGGGGGAATGGCGTTGATGGGGTGTGGCGTCAGAGCGGCTCGACGGACCCCTCAACCCCCGATCTGACCCGCACGCACCCGACGGGTCGTGCTAATTCGGTTGACATCTGCCCGCCACGGTGGTTTCCTACACACCGTCCGAAACCGTTTCGGATCACACAACCATGATGCGCACACTCAGCCCCGCTCCGATCTTCGTGATGTCGAGTGGCTCGTTCGCGCCCATGCACGGCTTCCACGCCTCGGCTGCCGACACCACCACCTATTCGTGGCCCATGGTGTCCGCAGCCAAGCCGAACACGGCCAATCCGGCCGTCGCTGCAGCGGACACCAAGCGTTCGCCCCAGCGGTTCGGGGAGCCTCTCACGTAGGTCACACACCAACGTCGAGAACCTCACCGAGGCCGCTGGGATCAACCCAGCGGCCTTTTCGATTTTCCGACCCAAACACCAAGGAGAAAAACATGACCAGCACATTGACCATCGACGATCGGATCGCTCCGGTCGCCAACCCCACGGCGCGTTGCGCCGATGGCAACGGCACGCTCACCCCGCTGTTCTTCAGCGACGTGAACGTCGACATCGCTCGCGCCAAGGCCATCTGCCGGCGATGTTCGCTGGCCGATGCGTGCCTCTCCGGCGCTCTCGAACGCGAGGAGCCCTGGGGCGTGTGGGGTGGCGAGTTGATCGAGAGTGGTCGCATCGTCGTCGACCGACGCCCCCGAGGCCGTCCGTCGGTCCTCCCCAAGCCGATCATCGTGATCGACGAGGACCGCACACTTCGGACCATCACCGACGTTTCCGAACAGAGACCCTTCGAGGTGGCCGTTCGCGTGGCGTGACCACCGTCATGATCTCGGTTGCGGGCAACGCTCAGTCGAACCCGCGACTGCACCGGGAGATCCCGGCCGTAGTTCCCCCCAACTACGGCCGGGCATCCCAGGTCCACGAAAAGGTACGACTCTCGAGGGCACAGTTAGCCTCGGTGAGGTGTCGAAGCGGCCTCTGCTCATCGGACTCTTGGCCGGTCTGGCCGCGGTCGTTCTGGTGATCGCAATTGCCGGCAATGGCGACTCGACAACGAGCGACGTGATTCTCGACGAACCCGGCGAGTATCAACAGCCCGGTATCGGCACCAACGCTCCGATCACCGGCGAAAGCTTCGCTTCGGCCACCGTCGTCGACCTCGATGGCAACGAAGTCACGACACTGCTCGACGGACGACCAACGCTGGTCAATTTCTGGTTCTCGAACTGCCAGCCGTGCAAACGTGAGATGCCGGCGTTGCAGTCCGCTTTCGCGCGCTGGGGTGACCGTGTTCGATTCGTCGGAGTCAACACGCAGGACAGTGCGAACATCACCCGCTCGTTCGCCGACGATGTCGGCGTCGAATACGACCTCGTGCGCGACCCCGACGCCCGACTCGTCACCGCCAACGGTGTCGCGACGTTTCCCACGACCTTGTTCGTTTCCGCCGAAGGCATCGTCGTCGAGCAAGTGGCCGGAGAAATGTCGGCCGACGACCTCGACGGCGCACTGCAGCGATTGCTCGGAGTCGCACCGTGAATGATCGTCTCTGGTTGAGTTTCGGCAGTGGCCTACTCGCCGCCGTGAACCCGTGCGGATTCGTCCTGTTACCCACGTACCTCGTGTACTTCCTCGGCATCGGTGGAGCAACCGATTCCCAACGAGCGAGCATGCGTCGCGCCCTGGGGGTCGGTGCCGCGCTCTCGGCCGGATTCATGAGCGTGTTCCTGGTGGTTGGCGTCATCACTCGACTCTTCACCGACTACATCAACCAGAACGCCAAGTACGTCGCACTTCTGATCGGAGTGGCCCTGTTCGCTGCCGGAGTCGCCATGCTCGCCGGTTGGCGAATTCCCTTCACCACACCGAAGCTCGACATCGGCCAACGTGATCGCACCATGGCGAGCATGTTCGTATTCGGAGTGGCGTACGCGATCGCCTCGATCGGCTGCACGCTCGGACCCTTCACCGCGACGGTCCTGGGCACGATCACGACCGAAGGCTTTGCCGTCGGACTTGTTGCCATCGCTCTCTACGGCATCGCGATGTCGTTGCTCGTCATCGGTTTGACCGTCACCATCGCGCTATCGAGGAGCGGATTCCTGCGCTTTCTTCGCAACGGACTGCACCATGTCGAACGAGCCTCGGCCGCGGTGATGATGATCAGTGGGCTCTACCTCGCGTGGTACTGGCTGAACGACATTCGCGAGAACTACGACGATGACATCACCGGAAGCGTTCTCGATTGGCAGGAACGCATCGCGCGAACCATCGACGACAACCGCACACTGCTCGCGGTCGTGCTCACCACCGTGGTGATCACTGCCATCGTCTTCTCTCGGTCGCGACGCGCGACGGAAGACATCTGAGATGTTCCGAGAGTTGCTCGACCATCCCGACGTCGAGGAAGTGGTCGTATTGCGCGGACACGATCGACCGCGTGAAGTGCGCCTCGGTTTCATGGCGTATCACGGCGGAGGACTCGAGGAGATGACCGAGGTCGTCGCCCAACGGGCGGCGGT
>JBJTIO010000054.1:0-3941 GCA_046095045.1 Actinomycetota bacterium | reverse complement strand
GGTGTTGCGTCGGCTCGATGCCGGCGAACTCTGAACCTCAGGGCTTGCGTTTGCGAAAGCCGCGTCGATCCTCGACGCGCAGGCGAGCGCGTTGTTCCTCCTCGAGGGCGGCTTCCTCGGCCACCAGGCGCTTCATGCTGTCGAGACGTCGGGGGTCGAGCGCTCCGGATGTGACGGCGGCGGTGACCGAGCAACCCGGTTCTTCGTCGTGTTTGCAGTCGCGAAACCGACACGTTTCGGAAAGAGCGAACACGTCGGCGAAGGCGCGCTCGATGCCCGTGCCACTCGACCACAGACTGACCGCACGCACACCGGGCGTGTCGATCAACCAACCGGCGGCACCGATCGGTTCGGACGGGAGCGCGACCAATTGCACGGCCGTCGTGGTGTGGCGCCCGCGCTGATCGCCTTCACGCACCTCACCGGTGTTCTGCACGTCTCCGCCGACGAGCGCGTTCACGATCGTGCTCTTGCCGACGCCACTCGCCCCGAGCAACGCGACCGTGCGATGGTCGACGGCGTAATGCCGCAATTCGTCGAGACCGTCACCGCGAATGCCACTCACCACGTGCACCGGTACGTCGGGCGCCACCGCCTGCAGGGTCGCGACTCGCTGACTGGTCTCGTTGGCATCGTCCATCAGGTCGAGTTTCGACAACACCAGCACCGGTTGGGCACCACTGTCGAAGGCGAGAACCAATTCGCGCTCGAGTCGACGTTGATTCGGAGGTGACACGAGAGCGTGCAGCAAGAAGACGACGTCGATGTTGGCCGCGATGGTGTGCGCTTCGGCGCGCTGACCCTCGAAACTGGCCCGGCGCACGAAGGCACTGCGACGGGGAAGCACGAACTCGACGCGCTCACCATCGGCCGACACCACCACCCAGTCGCCGACGGCAACCTCGGCGCCGATGTTGCGGGTGCGCACCGGGGATTCCCCACTGTCGGGGGCGCCGTACCAGATGGTGCTCCATCCCCGATCGAGGCGCGCCACCCGTCCGGGCCGACCGGATGCACCGTTGCGCGTCGCCTCGCCCCAGACCGCGTCCCATGTGACATTCCAACCAAGCGCGGTGCGGGGGACGTTCACATCGCCGACCGTAGCCTGCTGACGGCGCATTTCGTCCGAACTCCCCCACGGCGCCCAAGGAAATCATGCTCGCTCGTCTTGGTCGGTGGTGCTTCCGTCACCGATGGATCACCATCATCATCTGGTTGCTCGCACTCGTCGGTGGAGGTGGCGTCGCCAACGGTGCGCTCGGAGGAGGGGCGTTCGAGACCCGATTCTCGATCCCCGACTCGCAAAGTCTGCGCGCTCTCGATCTGTTGCGCGACGCCTTTCCCGACAGCGACACCATCACCGATGCCCAGATCGTGTTCCAGTCGCCTCAGGGCTTCGCCGATGCCGAGGTTCGCGATGCGGTGGAGGGATTCCTGGCGGCGATCGTCGACGGAGTCGAAGGCGTAAGTGTCGAGAGTCCGTATGACAACCCGGTGTTGGTGAGTGAGAGCGGAACGATCGCCTACGCGGTGTTGCAGCTGCCATCAGGTGAGTCGCAAGGCGACCAAGAACGCGCGGGTAGCGACATCCGCGCCATCGGTGATCCCATCATCGAATCGGGTCAACTTCCCGACGGACTCGTGATCGAGTACGGCGGTGATCCGTTCGTGTCGTTCGAGCTGCCCGAGAGTGAGGTCGTCGGACTGCTCGCAGCGGTGATCATCCTGGTGCTCGCCTTCGGTTCGGTGTTGGCGATGGGTCTTCCGATCGGCACGGCGCTGATCGGTCTCGGCACGGGTGTCGCCGTGATCGCGATGATCAGCCACGTGATGGAGATGCCCGAGTTCGTCGTTCAAATTGGAGCGATGATCGGTATCGGGGTTGGTATCGACTACGCGTTGTTCATCGTCACGCGATTCCGCGAGGGACTGCATGCGGGTCTCACACCCGAGGAGTCGACCGTCGACTCGATCGACACCGCCGGTCGCGCCGTTCTGTTCGCCGGCATCACCGTGATGATCTCGCTCCTCGGCATGTACATGATGGGCATGAAGTTCATCTACGGACTCGCAATCGGTGGTTCGGTCACGGTCGGCATCATGGTGCTCGCCGCCCTCACGTTGTTGCCCGCCTTGCTTTCGCTCGTCGGTCATCGAATCGACATCACCACGCGCGCGGCCTTGTGGTCGCTCATCGTGTTCGCATCGATGTCGCTCTTCGGCGTGATCTTCCTCGGAACCATCAATCTGCTGATCATCGGTCTGCTCGTTGCCGTGGTGATCGTCGCGCTCAGTTTCGTCGTGAAGTCGTGGCGAGTGCCGATCAAACATCGCGCACCCAAACCCAAGGAGCAGCAGTTCTGGTTCCGCTGGAGTCGTTTCGTGCAGAACCGACCTTGGACGTCGTTCCTCGCCGGATTCGGTGTTCTTCTCGTGCTCACCGTCCCGTTGTTCGACATGCGTCTCGCGCTCAGCGACAACGGCAATCGCGCCGAATGGCAGACCGCACGGCGTGCGTACGACCTTCTCGCCGAGGGTTTCGGTCCGGGATTCAACGGACCGCTGCAACTCGTCGCCGAGGTTCCGGCGGGAACGAGCGACGAAACACTCGCGCGTATCGCCGACGCCGTCGATGCCGATCCCGACGTCGTGTTCGTGTCGCCGGCCGTGCCCGCGCCGAACAACCTCGTGATCTGGAAGGTCGTGCAACGCGAATCGCCTCAGGCCGAGGGAACGGCCGAACTCGTGCATCGTTTGCGCGACGAGGTGTTGCCACCCGCCATCGGCGACTCGGGTGTGGTCGTGAACGTCGGAGGCTTCACCGCGATCGGCGTCGACCTGAGCGACTACTTCGGTCGGCGGGTGTTCCTATTCGTCGGAGCCGTGCTGTTGTTGTCGTTCCTCTTATTGATGGCGGTGTTCCGCAGCCTCCTCGTGCCGTTGAAGGCCGTCATCATGAACCTGCTGTCGATCGGGGCCGCGTACGGAATTGTCGTGGCGATCTTCCAATGGGGTTGGGCCGCGGATTTGTTCGGCATCGGAGCCGCCGGACCGATCGATCCGTTCATCCCGATGATGTTGTTCGCGATCGTCTTCGGTCTGTCGATGGACTACGAGGTTTTCCTGCTGTCGCGCATGAAAGAAGAGTTCGATCGCACAGGTGACAACGCCACCGCAGTGGCCGACGGATTGGCCGCGACCGCGCGCGTGATCACCGCCGCCGCTCTGATCATGGTCGCCGTTTTCGGAAGTTTTGTGGCCGGCGACGACCGCACCGTGAAACTTTTCGGCATGGGTTTGGCCGTGGCCGTTCTGATCGACGCCACTCTGGTGCGAATGGTGCTCGTACCTGCGACGATGGAACTTCTCGGAGCGCGCAACTGGTGGATACCGAAGTGGCTCGATCGCGTGCTTCCGAAGATCGATGTGGAGGGGCATTCGCACATCGGCGATAAACAGACGGCTTGACAAACCCGTCCCTCCTCTCGTAACGCTGTAAATATGCCCAAGCCCCTCGTCATCGTCGAATCACCCGCCAAGGCCAAGACCATCGCGTCTTTCCTTGGCGCCGATTACGACGTTCGTGCATCGGTCGGTCACGTGGCCGACCTGCCGTCGAAAGGTTTGGCTGTCGACGTCGACAATCACTTCAAGCCCACGTACGAACTCACCGAACGCGGAGCCAAAGTGGTGAAGGAGTTGCGCCAGCTCGTGAAGCAGGCCAGCGCCGTGTATCTGGCGACCGACGAGGACCGCGAAGGCGAGGCCATCAGTTGGCATCTCCTCGAGAACCTCAAATCAGCCATCAAGCCCGGCGTGTCCGTGCACCGCGTGGTGTTCCACGAGATCACCAAGGCGGCGATCGATCACGCTTTCGCCGAACCTCGCGACCTCGACTTCGGTTTGGTCGATGCCGCCGAGACCCGCCGCATCCTCGACCG
>JBJTIO010000053.1:0-17458 GCA_046095045.1 Actinomycetota bacterium | reverse complement strand
CCAAGGCCGCTCCCGCCAAGAAGGCCGCTCCGGCCAAGAAGAAGGCAGCTGCGAAGAAGCCCGCCGCCAAGAAGGCTCCGGCCAAGAAGAAGGCGGCAGCGAAGCGTCGCTGATCTCACCGCCGCGAGGCGCTGACGAACGCAGAACACCCCGCCGAAAGGCGGGGTGTTCTCTTTTCCTCGACGAGTACTTCTCGCACTCAGCCGTCCGTCTAGGTGCCATCCGTTTCCGACCAGCGTTCGGCGACGATAGTCAAACGCAGCGTTGCGATGTCCGCATTCGCGTCGATGTCGACAGGAACACGATCGAACAGCACATCGATGGTCGCGCCCGGTCGGATCACGACTCCGGCCGGTAGTCGAGCACCGATCTCCTCGAACACCCGTCCCGACACGTCGACCGCCACCATCCCCGGGTTGGTGATCGCGGCCCGAATCACCTTGCCGTTCTCGTTGGCCTCGACGATGTCGATCGCAAGGTCGAAGTCCTCGCTCTGTGACGGCGGCAAGTACTTGTCGGATTCGAGATACATGGCGCGCTTGGGCACGACGTACTGCTCGAGAAGGATTTGCTGCGCGCGAGCCAGGGACTGTGATTCGCCGTACTGGCCCCACTTCTTGCGGTCGAGTTCGGCGTCGACTTCCATCAATGCGAACAACTCGGCGATGCGGTTCTCGAGATAGCCCGGGGCGAGAAACGCATCGGCCAAGGTTCGGGTACGTCGATCGACCATCTCGAGGAAGTGATCGTTCTCGAGGAAGATACGCGCTAGGCGATTGCCGTTCGGATAATCCATCCACGGGAACGCCTTGACCTCGTCGCACCGAGCATTGCACGGGCTCGCGTATCGACGTCCGAAGTTGAGATCGAAGTCGATCGGAAGCAGCCGCCATCTCTCGTCGACGGGATCGAGGATCACGAAGTAGTTCTTGTGCTGCCATTCCGGATGCTGGACCACGCGCATGGTGGCGATGGCTTCGATCACTTGGGGCACATCGACATGTTCATAAGCGAATCGGATCTGTTCCTCGTCGTTCATGCGCGACAACTGGTCGATCAGATCTCGCAGTTGAACGTCTCCGTCGTCGAGATACGTCTGCGAATACCGCTGGTAGTAGGTGGCGAAGGTTTCGTCGTCGAGCTCAAGCGACGAGACCGAGAGCTTCGCCACACGTTCGGCCTTGTACACCAAGGAGTCGACCGACAGTCCGATCTTGTCGCGCCAATCGGCGTCGGATGATTCGCCGTACATGTACAGACCGAAGAACTCACCGTTCTTTTCGAGGCGCACCGGGAACACCTGCTGGCGCACGCCACCCGACACGGCCTGCATGTCGGAGGTCAGTATCTCCCGCGAGAAGGATTTGTCCGTTGCGGCGGGCAGAAGATCGAACTCGTCGACCGGATTGTCGAGCATGCCGCCCATGTCCCACTCGTGGCCGGCCGGAAGCATCACCTTCCACTTGCGCTTCTTGTTCGAACGCGCCTGGTTTCCCTTGATCCGGATGATCACGTTGTCCATGACCTCTCCGTTCACGACGAAAACCGCGGGGAATCCATTGTCGCCGTGCAGGGTGGTCTCGATGCGGGCCTCCTCGTACACCTCGTCGGGGATGAACCACTGGAACCGAGTGAGGGGTGTCGGTGGATTCGCCTCGCTCGCCACGACCGTTCCGGCATAGTTCGCTCCGTCCCCCACGCGCGGATACGCGCCGGCGATCGGTCCGATCACGTCGATGCGGAACCGAATCAGCGAACCGGGGAACTGTCCGGGAATCGACGACGTGATGTTCTCTCCGTCGACCGCCATGGGGATCGTCACCTCGGGGTCGAACCCGATGCGGTACACGAGATTGGCCGCGGTGAAATCGCCCCGCACTCGTGCCGACACGTCGAGCGGACTTCCCGCCGCTGGAAGGAGCGGAAACGCGACATCCTCGACGATCGGAATCAATTCCCCACCGCTCGGTAGGTCGGCCGCGCCGGGACTCGGTTCGCGTGATTCCCAGTTGCCCGCCTCGAGCCCCGACGCCACGACGTCGCGTCGATGAAGTGACTGTCCGTGTCCGTCCGCCAACGCGGGCCACGGATCGGTGTCGTCGAAACGAACCACGTCGTGCACCGCACCAACTTCATCGATGATCCGGAGGCGGTCACTCGAACGCGAGAGCCGGGGCGGAGCGGGAAGAACGAGCACACCGCTGGCATCGATCGGAGTCGATTCTGTCCAGCAGAACTCCGCGCCTTCGATGCACCAATTCGCGAGGTCGATCGTCGCGCTGGTCGTGTTGAACAGTTCGATGAATCGCTTGGCCGGATCGTCGTCTTCGGGGTGATACGAGATTTCGGTGATCACGACGTCGCCGATAGTCGCACGTTCCGCGGCCACGAATGGTCCGCCCGGCGTCGGCTCCGCCGAACTCCAGGCGAGCGGATCGGAGCCTTCGAGAGCGAACTCGACGCGTTGCAGCGAGTGTCCCCCGCCGTCGGCCAACTCCGACCAGGGTTCGCGATCGGCGTAGGCGACGACATCGAAGACCTGACCCAACGGATCGACGACGCTCAGTTCTTCGCCCTTGTTCGACAACGACCCAGCGAAGCGGTCCGGGCCGACCGCGAGAAACTCGCCCGAATCGAGCAATGTCGATACCGGGAAACAAAAATCGACACCGTCGATGCACCATCCCTGCAGTTCGATGACGCCTTTACCTCGATTGACGATCTCGACGAATTCTTCGTCCTCACGGCCAGCGGGGGCGTGATAGTGGACCTCGGAGATCCGTACGTCGATGGCCGCCGGTGCCGCAGTCGTGCCCGGAGACGATGAAGTCGAGACCGTCGACTCTCCACCCGTCGAGCAACCCGCGATGAAGGAGAACGCGATCAGCGTCGCCGTCATCCGCCTCATGCGTCCACTCTAAGTGCCGACCCCTGCGTCTATACACTGAGTGAACGGAGGACGAACATGGGGAATCTCGATTGGGCTGAGTTGATCCGCGATCTCGCGCTCAACCTCGTCTCGCTTTTCCTGCTCGTTCACGTCATCTATTTCCGACGACATCGCCGTTGGGATCAGGTCGTTGGCTACGTGGCCTTCAACATCAGCCTGTTCACCGTGTCGGCGGCACTCGGGTCGTCGGGGCCCGTCAACGTGGGTGTCGGATTCGGTCTCTTCGCCGTTCTGAGTGTCGTCCGACTCCGCTCGGACGAATCCGGGCAGATCGAGATCGGTTTCACGATGGTGGCCCTCGTGCTCGGTTTGATGAGCGGTCTTCCGGGCATGGAATTCGGCATCAAGGTGTTGTTCGCGGCCCTGCTGGTGATCGCCATGTTCCTCGTCGATCTCGGATCGATCGGACGGCGATACCGCTATTCGCGGGTCAAAATCGAACTCGATCGCGTCATTCACGATGAGTCCGCGCTGATCGAGCATCTGCAAGGAACCTTCGCCAAAACGGTCAAATCGGTGTCGGTGCGCACGGTCGACACGGTGCGCGACACCATGACGCTCGATGTGGTGTTTCACGCCGAGTCGGCGTGAGTGAGTGTCCGTGAGTCGACATCCGCTCGATGTCGCCCTCGAGGGTCGGAGAACGATCACTCTCGATCAAGTGATCGAGTCCGCCCCGCTCTTGCGAAGATTCGACAACAAACACGTGGCCGCGATCGATGTCGCCGCCGGATTTCTGTCGTCTCTCCCCGACCACTGGACGGTGCTGACCGTCGATGGCCACACCTCGATGAGGTACCTCACCACGTATTTCGACGATGAGCGGCTCGTCACGTATCGCGATCACCTGCAGGGTCGGCGACCGCGTTTCAAGATTCGTGCGCGCACCTACGAGAACGGAACCTCGTTCCTCGAGGTGAAAGCCAAGACCGGGCGCGGACAGACCGTCAAGACCCGCGTCGCGAGGCCGATCGGCGGATCTCTCGAACTCAGCGACCATGAACGCGCCTGGCTCGACGACACTGTCGGTCGTATCGACTCTCGCTCGCTTCGTCCGGGGCTTCGGATCGATTGCGAACGAATCACCCTTCATTCCTTCGAGAGTGGCGAACGGCTCACCGTAGACCACGGCATGCGCGTGAGCCTCGGATCCGAATGGTGTCCCCTGCTCGATGGGGGCGTGGTCATCGAGAGCAAATCGGGATCTCTCCGCGGATCGCTCTTCACCGCACTCGCTCGACACGACCTTCGAGCGGTCTCATTCAGCAAGTATTGCGCCGGGCTCTCGGTCGTCGATCCGGACATCCACCCGCGCATTCGTGTGGAGGCCGAACGCGCGGTTCAGGGCAGGGTATAAGAGTTCTCGAACTCGTCCTGCACCACCGTGGCCGGGTGATTGGTCGTATCGATCACGAGTTCGTCGTCGAGCACGCGCGTGCGAAACGACCAACCCGCGGGCAAGGTGAGACGATCGGCCAGTGCAGCGAGATTCCCCTCGTTCAGATTCGAATCGACGGCGAGGCAATACGCCTGCATGATGAAGACGCGTCCATCGGGATCGAGCAGTTCGTGCACCGGTCGACCGGCGTCGAAGAAGAAAGTCGCGCCCCGATTCACGTGTCGTTCCGAGTACGGCGACGCCTGCGGATTGTTCCCCAATTCCACCTCGGCGATGCGACGCATCGGACGACCGCTGAAATCACGGATCACCGGTTCGACGATCGCGACCTTGGTTCCGAGTCCGTCGAGCATCCAGTGGCGCGGACCGTTCATCTTCACCATCAGCGCGCCCAGTTCCTTGGTGATTGCCACCGGATCGAGCGAGTTCCACCACTCGGGCGCGCAGTCGTGAAGCAACTGCGTTCCCCACACCTCGGCGACGAGCTTCTCGTCACGGGCGTGCACCGCGAGCACCTCGCCATAACGAACGCCGCGCATGTCGGACAAGAGACGTTGGGGTCGATCCATCGCTCTACGATAACCATGTGATCGATCCGCGGAATCAACGACGATGAAGGTCCCGACGAGAGCATGCTGAGCGACAAGAAGATTCTCGTCACCGGACCGGCGGGTCAGATCGCCAAGCCACTCGTGTCGTTTCTCGCACCACACAACGAGGTGTGGGGCATCGCACGGTTCACCGATCCCGCCTCGCGCGACGAGATGCACGATCTCGGAGTCACGACGCGCATCATCGACCTGGCCCGGCCCGACTTTTCCGATCTCCCCGACGACTTCGATCACGTCATTCATCTCGCGGCGTTCAAAACCGAGGGGCTCGACTACGACCATGCGCTCACCGTGAACGCCGAGGGCACCGGTCTGTTGCTACGCCATTGCCGCACAGCGACGTCGGTTCTCATCATGTCGACGCAATCGGTGTACAAGCCCGTCGCCGACCCACTGCATGCCTTCGCTGAAACCGACCCACTCGGCGACGTGAATTACGTGATGTCACCCACGTACTCCATCTCCAAGATCGCCGAGGAAGCGGTCGCGCGATTCTGTGCCCGCGCCTTCGATCTTCCGGTGACGATCGCACGCATGAACGCGTCGTACGGCGACAACGGTGGTCTTCCCACGTATCACCTCGATTGGGTGGTCGCCGGCGAACCGGTGGTCACGCGCTGGGATCCGTGCCGCTACAGCCTCATTCATCAGGACGACATCACCGGGCAATTGGAGGCGATGCTCGATGCGGCCTCGGTGCCCGCGACCATCGTCAATTGGGCCGGCGACGAAACGCCGTCCGTGCAGGAATGGTGCGCGTACATGGGCGAGCTCAGCGGACGCACCGCCGACGTGCGTAGCGTCGCGGTCGAGGGCACCACGCGAGGTTCGATCGCCGACGTGACCAAGCGTCGATCGATCACCGGGCCATGCACGGTGAGTTGGCGCGACGGCATTCGTCGCGTGTTCGCCTCACGCCATGGCGGGACGAGCGACTCCGGACCCCGCGGTCAGTCGGCGCGGTTGCTCGACGCCGTCAAGGAGAGCACGCGACGCAACACCTCGCGCAATGACGCAGAGTGATCGTTGATATTTCCACGACTCGACGATTCGGGAGACCCGAGATTCGATGATCCTTGGGGCCCAGAATTCAATGCCCCAGACCGGAACGCCACGCACCGATCGGGGCGTACCAGAATCGCACCGTCGGGACCGTGACCTCGCAACTGACACCACCGCAATCGCGGATCGCGCAGATCGCCCCGCGCATGCCCGACCGTGACGGCACGCATTGCGACGCCCAACTCTTCGGCCACCGCGCGAGCGGCGTCGCACCACGCCTCGCCGTCCTCTCCAGCAATCCACACGAAGGTCCCCGGCGTCACCAGATCGAGCGTCGACAGGCGGCGCTGATCCCAATCCTCGAGCCACGCGTGCGGCAAAGGTGAACCCGGAAGTGTGGACGGCACATAAGTACGAAAATCGGAGAATGAATCGGGCGCGTGCGTGACTGCGCCTTGCGCTGGGACTTCACCCGCACCGTTCTCCGGCACCACCGCCGACGACTCGTACCGATATCCGTACTCGACATCGTGTTCGCGGAACTCCTGTGATTGCGCCGCCATGGCTTCGAGAATCCGTCGCCGAAACGCATGATCATATTGATTGTCAGTACCGATTTCAGTATCGATTTCAGTACCGAAATCAGCGCCAGAACTCTCACCGCACACTCGCTGAAGCGTCGCCCAGCGTTGCTCGAATGACAATTCCGGGTCTCCGATGCCCATCAATCGCGTGATCGTGGCGTATCCCTTCGAGTTCTCGAGCGAGCGCGCCACATTGCGCGCGTCGACCGGCTTGCGTTCGGCTTCGTAAGAGTCGAGAAGATCGACTCCGGCCCGACCCGTGACGACCGCGGCCACCTTCCAACACAGGTTCTGCACGTCATGGATCGCGCTCGTCAACCCCAGGGCACCCGTTGGTGGATGTCGGTGTGCTGCGTCGCCGGCAACCAACACTCGACCCACCCGGAAACGGTTGGCCACGACGCCACCGATGGTCCACCGCGTGATGAGGTGGCATGTGATCGGATGATCGCCGAGACCGAGCGCTTCGCGTAGATCAGCTTCGACCATGGTGTCGTCGAGGGCTCGCTCATCGTCCATCGAATAGCCGAGATGGATCACCCACTCCTCGCTCTCGGGACCCCATCGCGTCGGACCCATCGGGGCCATCACCACCATCTTGCCGGTGAACGGCGACCACACCCAGCGCAACAACACATCCGGGTCGCGAGCGATAGTCGAGAAGTCGGCCGACACGTAGCACGAGACGGTGCGGGTGAGATCACGCAGTCCTTCCAATTCGATTCCGACCCGTCGGCCGATCGTGCGACCACCATCGCACGCCAGCACGAACGCGGCTTCGACTTCGTACTCAGAATCCGAATCGTGATCGGTATCTGTGTCGTGATCGGTATCTGTGTCGTGATCAGTATCAGCGTCGTGATCGCGCACACGCGCCACCGCAACTTTGGGAGATCCCGGATCGTTGCCCGGATCGCTACCGGGATCGAAATCGATCACTTCATGATGGAAACGCACCCGACCCGGCGACATCTGCTCGGCCCGAGCCCGCATGATCGGCTCGAGGCGGATCTGAGGCAGGTTGCTCGGCATCACCGGGCTCGCCATGCGCCACTCGTCGTCGAGACCTCCCCCGCCCCAACTCTCTTGCTTGAACATGCGTCGTCCCGCGCCCTCGTGCCCGGCGAAGCCGGCATAGAAAGCGGTGTGGCCGAATTGATTCGGGGGCGTGCCGACGGCATAGATCGCGTCGGCAATGCCGCAGTCGGTCATCACCTCCATCGCGCGCTGATTCAGCACGTGCGCCTTGGGTAACTGCGAAGTCGACGGCGCGGCGTTCACCAAGAGGGCATCGACGCCGAGCTGAGCCAACAGCATCGACGCCGTGAGCCCCGCACCACCTCCGCCGACGATCAACACGTCGAACTTCTCCCTGCGCACCGCCCACCTCCACGAGCGATCTTAGGTTTCGAGCACACGCGAGCACCCAGAGTTGCCCGAGGAACGCCGGGAACACTTAGATGGGTCAGTGACCGATGATTCCCGTCCCGGTGACCGGCCCACCGCTGAAAACGTCGGCGAGCGCTCACGGGTCTTTCCCACCATCGAGAAGAAGCACGGTAAGTCCATGAAGCATTGGTTCGCTCTGCTGGACAATTTCGGTGACGCCAAGCTCGGCGACGCCAAGTACGCCGATCAACTGGCCCTTTTACAAAGTCATGGTTTCAGTCGCGCCCACGCCAACGCCGTCGTGATGCACCATCGCGGAAGCACAACCTCGCGACGACACGATTCCGTCGACGACCTGCTCGATTCTCTCGGTCCCGAGCACCGCGATCTCATTCGTCGCATCTTCGCTGCGATCATGAAGAAGCACCCGCGACTCGAACTGGTGGTGGCCTGGAATCAGCCGATGCTCAAGTGCGGCAAGGACTATGTCATCGGCGTCTCGGCGGCGAAAAATCATCTCACCATCGGGCCGTGGGGCAATCAGCCGATGACCGTCTTCGCCGATGATCTCGCGGAATACGACGCAAACAAAAAGACGTTTAGGGTGCCACTCGATTGGAAAGTCGATGCGACGTTGCTGAATCGATTGGTGAAATACCGTCTCGAGGAGATCTCCTGATCGAGCCATGCGAGCGAACCTGAATCCCACCACCGACGAACGAGTCTCCCCCATCGCCGGAGATCATCTCGTTGCTCGACCGCAAGTGATCGCCACCCGCTGCATCACTCTCGATAACACGCCTGAGAACGTCTTCCCGTGGATACGTCAAATGGGCTTCGGTCGCGCGGGCTGGTACAGCCACGACTGGATCGACAATCTCGGGCGGACCAGCGCGACGCGGATACACGATGAGTGGCAAGACGTCGTGTCCGGATCGAAGGTGCCCGGTGGCCCGATCGAATTCGTCGCCACCATCGTCGAGCCGCCCCACGTGTTCGTGCTTCAGGTCGGTGACGACAGTCGACGACTGAACTTCACTCTCACCTACGAGCTGCGCGAGATTCAGGTCGATGGGCGCACGCAAACTCGCCTCGTCACCCGCATGCGGGCTCGTGTTCCCGGAGGTCGGGTGTTGGGCGGCATCGTGGCCCGTGGCTTACTCGGTCCCGGCGATGGCGTGATGGTGCGCAAGCAATTGCGGAATCTGGCTCCGCGCGTAGCGCGCTGAACGTTACGCTCGTGTCGCGCGCTGAACGTCACGCTCGCGTGACCGCGAGATGCAACTTCAGAGTGCCGAGCATGATGCCGGGTTGATGGCGCCAATCGTTGCCGTCCGCGTAGGCGATCGACGACAAGCGATCGAGCAGCACGTTCCAGGCCACTTGCTGTTCGATGCGTGACAGATTCGCTCCCGGGCACACGCGCGGTCCAGCCGAGAACGCGAGGTGACGCGTGAGTCCGGACCGCTCGAGATCGAGTTCGTGCGGTCGCTCGAATTCGTCTCCGTCGACATTGGCCGCACCGAAACGCAGATGCAACAACGATCCGGCCGGAACCACGGTGCCGCTGAAGACCTCGTCGCGCGATGTCATACGGGTCGATAGCCCGTGCGTTGGCGAGCGCAGGCGCAGACTCTCCTCGGTGAACGCCTTGATCTTCGAGCGGTCGGCACGCAATGTGTCGAAGAGGCCGGGGATTTCGCAGAGCAATTGTGCTTGCTCCTCGAGCGCGTATTGGGTGGTCTCGAGCGCCCCGATGATCATGGCGTGCACGATGCCAGCGATCTCGAGATCGGTAAGTTTGCGATCGAGCGCTTCGTAATGCACGTCGCAGAGGAAGCTGATCATGTCGTCGCGCGGATCGCGGCGCTTGGCGCGCACGTGATGCTGGATGTAATCCTGGAAGCCTTCGAGGCGAGCGAACATCGTCGCCGCCTGATCGGGATCGAGTTCGTGCTTGAGACCGGTGCCGTGCACGAACGGTGTGACGATGGCGTCGCCCCACTCGGCCAATCGAGGAATGTCGCTGAGCGGAAAGCCCAGGATCGTCGCGAACACGCGTTGCGGTAGCGGTCGGGCGAATCCACGGATGAACTCGACGTGCGAGGTGTCACCCGGCTGGATATCGCCCCACTCGTCGACGAGATCGCTCGCCAAGCGGGCGATCATCTCGCGATGCCGATGCGCACCCGTGCCGACCCACGGGTCGGTGAGTTCCTTGCGGTGCGAGATGTACATCTCTTGGGTCGGCCGCAACGACACCATCGATGCGGTCATCAGGTTGCGCGAGAGCGCGAGCACGTCGTCGACGGTCTTGCCTTCGCGCGCCCAATCACCCACCCGGCGCTGCCCCATGACCGTGAATCGCTCGGGATCTTTCACCACCATCGCGATATCGGCGTGCTTGGTGAGCACGAAGGCATCGGTGCCCGTTCGCAAACCGCCACCGGGCACGCGCAACACCGGAGCTTCGCGATGCAGGATCTCGTACATCTCGTACCAGTGCTCCTGAGCGCCGTCGCCGAACAGATCGACGTCATCGAGGTGAACCGGGCAACGCATCGGGCCACCGTCGTGATTGACGTGGCGCGGGCGATGCTCTTCGTTCACGCCGATCAGCCTAGAGAACACCGACCCTCGTGCACGGCTTGGTGATGCGCGTGACACAGAGGCAGTAGATTGCCGAGGTCGGTGGCCCCACCGTTCTCCCAATGATCGACGTGATGGATATGGCACCGATCGAATCCGACATCGCAATCGGGCACCGCACACGATGTGTGAATCGCTTCGAGGGCCCGCCGCTGATGGGCGGTGGCGAGACGTCGCGATCGTCCGACGTCGATCGGCACCGACGCACCACCGAAGACCATGGGAATGATCGCGGCGTCGCACGCCAGCCGCCGCACGGTTTCGACCGGCACGTCGGCCCCAGCACTCGTGCGGCACACGCTCGCCGCGTGCAGACCACTGCGCAGAGTGTCGAGGTCGATGTGCACGACGACTTCGGCTCGGGCCATACCCGTGCCGCGGTCGGCATCGGAGTCGCTCAGTAACGCAATGAGGGCTCGGGCTTGCCGATGCTCGTTGGGGTTGACCCACGGCATCACTTTCAGGGCGACTTCCTTGTCGCCCGAGTGAAACATGGCCTCGACGACACGGCCAATGTTGTTGGTGAGTATCGCCGCGCTGATGGGATCGAACTTTCCGCGCACGTGCAAACAACCCTCGTCATCGGTACGCATGGAGAGGAAGGTCTCGCGTTGCTGGCGCTCGAAGCGCGATAGGCCGTCGTCGGCGACGACCGAATTTGCGGTCTTCTTGACGAGTTGGCCGAAGTCGGCCGCACTCATGTGGGTCGATGCTTCGACCAGTTCGGGAAGGTGCGCGAGGAACGCTGCGCGTTGGTCGCCGGCGATGCGCAAGCCCCGACCCAGAGCGTCGATGTGGGCGCTCGTCGTGGCGCCTTCGGCGAGAGCGGCGGTGATGGACGGAGCGACCTCGGTCACCTGCCCGCGAGCAACCACGTCGCGGGCTTGGCGCGGCGTGAGCCCGCCGTACGCGACGAGTTCGTGCTCGGGGACGACGACCATTGGTGTGATCGGATCGTCGAGCAAGGACAACATGCGGGCGTTCAGCGCCAGAGTCTCGGCGTCGAGGCGGGCCTGCATCACGCGGATCTCGGCAAGACGATCACGAACCTGATCGATCGACATCGAGGCGATCGGAGCAACATCGACGCGCGGTGTGCCGGCCAGTTCGGAGGTTCGCTTCATGCGCACAACTTAGGCGCGGGGTGTTGCACGGAAGTCGGCGCGAGATCAGTCGTGTTGCTTGAAAACATCGGCACCAACTTCGGTGCCCGCGCGCACGCTGGCCATGTTGTGCAACACCGCTCCGGTCGCCTCGGCGAGACGCGTCATCATCTCGAAGTTGGCGATCACTGCGGCCGCGTCGACCATTGTTGCTTCTCCGAGGGCCTCGGTCACGCGTTCGCGAACCCGCGCGAGGTGATCGGCATCACCCGCGGGAGATGTGGCGGCAACGGCGAAATCGAGCAACAACTGCGCGTGTTTCACGTCGACGGACATCGTTCGCAGATCGACCGCCGTTCCTTGTGCTTTGCCGCTCCAACTGAGCATGGCTGCGTGCGACGACGTTCAATAATGACATTCGCGACTGAACGACACGCGGGTCGCCAGCAGTTCCATGTCGACCCGTGTGAGCGTGCCGCGGGTCCATTTCGGATCGACCATCTCGAGATCGGGGATGTATTGCGCGTCGGCCAGCCGCCACAGTTCGTCGAACGTCGCCGGGACCGCGGTGAGCGCCTGCACGACGGCCGCGTTCTTGTCGGCTGGCGCCGCCACCGGCACCCAGTTCCAGTTCGCATCGGCGAGTTCGGGTGGATCGATGCGAGTCGGCGGTTCATCATCCGGGTCGGGCAACGCGTTGTCGGTCCATCCCAACGTTCGCCGCAACGATGAGGTCGCGGCGGCCGTTGCCACGATTCCGACCAACTCGACGTAAGCGAGTGCGCCGATCTCGTCGCACACCGACTCATACCATGCTCGCGTCACGTGCGGTCGACCGCTACCCAATCGCGCGGCCGCGTGCATCGCGATCATCGGAACATCGGTCGTCGCGGATCGAGGTTCGTTGTCGCCCGACCACATTGCATCGATCGCGGCCGTGGCCAAGGCGTGGCGTTGCGCGCCCGACCACCACGTGCCCGCCGACGAGAGAGCGGCCCAGGTGCGCTCGTGCGCATCGGCGAGATCAGGGCGCATCTGGGGACTCACGAGATCACGGTAGTCGCAAATGATCACAGATGTACGAGGACGACACATTCCTAACGAGTCATTCCGATTGGACACCGCTGCCCGACGGCTCGACACGGACTACTGGCGCGGAGCTGGCCCAATTCGAATGATGTTGTGACACGCTCGCGATTCCCGGGACCCACTTCACCTACGGTCGGCATCGGATAATTTCTCCGACTCTCCTGCTCTCCTTCATCGGAGTAACTGTGGTGCATTAACTCAACTCGGGGAAGATCCCTCGTCCTGGGTTTCCATACAAAACCCCTGCCGAGCTGGTGCCCCCGGCAGGGATCGAACCTGCGACCTGCGGTTTAGGAAACCGTTGCTCTATCCACTGAGCTACGGAGGCGGGATAGTGCAAAGGCTACTGGCAGTGGCAATTCCCGAGCCGTGAGTGAGACGCGACCCGACTACTCAGGGTCGGCGGCATCCCACGGAACCGATCCCGACAACCAGTGAGTCACCTTCTCCTCTTGATCGTTGCGATGCAGATGGCGCGGCGGTGTGGCGAACGTGGCATATGGAGTACAACGCAACACCACGCGACCCTCCTCCTTGGCCATGGCCCCGACGAATGGTCGCGCGTCATCGCCAAGAGGCTCACCCGACATGCGACCGGCGACGGCCATCATCACATCGACGATCGTGTCCGGATCCCGATCGACAACTGCGTTGCAATACACCTGCAGATAGCCCATCGGCCACTTCTCATCGAGCACGAGAATACTCACCTTGCCGAGCCGCTCGACCGCCTTCGCCTTTGCTCGCGCCCCCATGGTCGCAACAAGCAGATCACCGTCATCGGTGGGCACGTAATACACGACCGACTGCGCGGGTCCGTCGTTCTTCCTCGCGTAACCGAGCACACAAGTGCGATGCGTGTACACGAACTCCCGACGCTCCGACGGCAACATGTCCCGATCGGTCGGGAGAACGAACGGCTCTCTCGAAATTGGTAAAAGTCCCACACGTCCCCCTGACCTGGGTTTGAAGTCATTGGGGACCTTACATTTGTCGGCGATACCAGGCATTCTTCTTGCCGATTTCGAGGATGCGCACACTTCGACGCCTTCGGAGCGTTCAACTGTCGACAACCCATTCAGAGAATCCGAGGGTCCCGGCCCGATGACGATTCGCCAACCTCTCCCCGTGAGAAAGGTGGCAACGCCGGGTGCAATGGAGGACAACATGAACATACCCAGCGATTCGTTCGCCTTCTTCGACGATCCGCCGGTCCCCGAATCACTGCCCGACGATGTGCGGTGGGGCTTCACCCGATCCGGTCTTCTCGGAATCCGACATCACATGCATTGGATCCCGGGCACTCGCGGACAGTCCCGACGTTACGTTGCCGAGAGGTGGCCCGGTCTCGACTGGAACATCGCGACACTGACGCTGCGCACCGCACGCGTGTTCACGCCCGACCCGAGTCACTTCTCCGGTCGCCAGGTCGCCGCGCGGGTGCACGAGTTCCACATCCTCCACGACGGAACGTGGCGAGTGATTCACGACGATGGCCGCGTGCGCACCGGTGGCCCGCACACCGAGGAACAACTGAGCAAAATCGGATGGAACATCGCGAAACTCATTGCCAGCGAAGCGGCGTCACAGGATGCCGAATCGAATCGCGAAACCTGATCGCGACCTCTACAAGTCGGTGCGCAGGCTCCAGAGTTCGGGGAACAACACCACATCCAACATGCGGCGCAGATACGGCACACCACTCGTGCCGCCGGTTCCCGACTTGGCTCCGATCACTCGCTCGACGGTCGTGAGATGCCGGAACCGCCACAACCGGAACGCGTCCTCGAGGTCGACCAATTCCTCACCGAGTTGGTACAAGTCCCAATGGTTCTGTGGATCGCGATACACGGTCGCCCACGCCCGCTCGACTCCCTGCGACCACGTGTGAGGAACACGCCAGTCGCGTTCGAGATGCTCGCTCGGAACCTCGATCCCGCGACGCGACAACATCCGCAACGCTTCGTCGTACAACGACGGCGCTCCCCACGCGCGCTCGACCTCGGCCAACACCTCGGGGGTGTGACGGTGCGGTTCGAGCATCGTTGCGCTCTTGTTGCCGAGCAGGAACTCGATGCACCGGTACTGCCAACTCTGGAATCCGCTGCTGTTCGAAAGATAGGGCCGAATCGCGCTGTATTCCGGAGGTGTCATGGTCGCGAGAACGTCCCAGGCATGCACCAATTGCTCCATGATCCGCGACACCCGGGCCAACGTCTTGAACGCCGGTGCTGGATCGTCGGCCGCGACGTGGGCGATCGCCGAACGCAACTCGTGCAGCATCAACTTCATCCACAACTCACTCGTTTGATGCTGGATGATGAAGAGCATCTCGTTGTGGTCGGGCGACAACGGTGTTTGCGCGTCGAGAATGTGGTCGAGACGCAGGTAGTCGCCGTAACTCATCGCCCCCGCGAATTCGAGTCGCGCACCTTCATACCGGTTCTCGTCACCGGAACTCATATCTCGAACCTCATCAGATCGCGCCCCACCGTCGACTCGCCCGTGTAGCCACCGGACCCGGAGCGGGAAGAGGCACTCCTGTGCCGGTCAGAATCACCGTCGTCGTCATTGCCCACTCCTCACCGATTCGAACAACTCTCGACCGCCGCATTCAACAGCACGCGGGCTCGCTCCACCGGATCGGGCCAATCATCGCGCAACCGCCGCGAGCGCACCTCGAACGACAATGGCACGTCGGGCACGACCGCCAACAATTCCTCGATCGGCAACTCACCATCACCGGGCAACAGTCGAGCGTTCAGAGCCTCGTTCAACAGACCGGCGAAATCGCTCGGCCGTGTCGTGGGCGCGTCGGCGATCTGCAGATACGGCAGGCGTGATGGGTCGACTGTTGCCACATCACTCGGAGTCGCTCCCGACCGCGACAGATGCAGATTGTCGATCAGGATGCCCGCCACCGACGGGTCGTGCGACCTCACGACGTCGAGGGCCATCGCGAGCGTCGACAACGGGAAGATGGGCAGGAACTCGCACACCAGCCGCACCTCGTGTCGTTGTGCGACTTCGCACAACTCGGCGAAACGCGCGATGGTCGCCGAAGGTTCGCTCAGGCGGCTGGTGAACAACACGTTTCGCACGCCAAGAGCCGCCGCCGTCTCGATCGCGCGCTCACCGTGATCGACATGATCAGGGGCGGGAATGATCGGTTCCAGATCGAGCCCGATGACGCCGGTGTCGTCGAGACGTCGACGTACCTCGCGCGTGGTGGTGTCGCTCCACGTCGTACCGTCGAACCAAATACCGCACGCCGGCCATCCCGCCTCGGCCGCTACCCGAACCATGTCGTGCGGGGCAAGGTCGGGATGCACTCCCGCGGCGATCGACAGCACACGAACCACACCGCGACAGTACCCGTCGACGGGTGATCCTAAGATCGTCCCATGACGACCCCGGTGCAGGCGCGAATGACCGAACTCTCCGGACACTTACACATCGGCGGGCGATACGTACGAAGTTCCGGCGACAACGTCGACGTCATCGACCCCGCCACCGAGGAAGTCGTGGGCCGCTTCGCTCTCGCCACCGCATCCGAGGTCGACGCGGCCATCGCCGCGGCTCGTGTCGCACAACGAGAATGGTGGCGGCTCAGTTCGCTCGAACGCGCTGACGCCTTGCACCGCGTCGCCGACCGACTCAACGAGATGGCCCCACTGATCGGTGAGTGCCTCACGCGCGAGATGGGCAAGCCCTACCGCGAGTCGAACTGGGAAGGTGGCGCGTCGGCGTCGTCGTTCCGCTACTACGCCGAGATCGCCCGACACGAACAGGGTCGCATCGCCGGTTCGGCGATCGCCGGGCAGATGCACATGACGTTGAAAGAACCGCTCGGCGTCATCGTGTCGATCGTTCCGTTCAACTTCCCCGTTCTCTTGTTCGGCTGGCAGGCCGCCGCATCGTTGGCGGCCGGCAACGCGATCATCGTCAAACCTTCCGATCTCACGCCGATCACCTTGCTCATGCTGATGGAAGCGTTCGATCATCTGCCGCCCGGACTCGTGCAGGTGGTCACCGGCACCGCCGAGGTGGGCCAGGCTCTGGTCGCTCACGAACACACGCACGGCATCGCCTTCACCGGCAGTGTGCCCGCCGCACGTGCCGTCGCCCGCGCGGCCGCCGATCGTTTCAAACCCGTTCTCGTCGAGGCCTCGGGCAACGACCCCTTCATCGTGATGCCGTCGGCACCGATCGACGTGGTGGCTCGCGGTGCCGCGTTCGCGGCGTTTCTCAACTGCGGACAGGTGTGCACCTCGGCCGAGCGCTTCTACGTGCACCGCGACGTGCACGATCAGTTCGTCGAGGCGTTCGCCGAGCAGGCGCGCGCTCTGCGCGTAGGTTCGGGGCTCGACAACGTCGACATGGGTCCCCTCGCTTCGTCGCGCGAACGCGACCGGTTCGAGAAGGTGTTGCACCGAGCGATCGAACAGGGTGCGCGCGTGGTCACCGGAGCCAAGCGACCCGAGAGGTTCGCGCGCGGATGGTTCCACGAGCCGACCGTCATCGAGGTGAGTCACGACTTCGACATCATGCACGGCGAGTCGTTCGGACCCGTCGCTCCGGTGTGTCGCGTCGACAACCTCGATCAGGCGATCGAATTCGCCAACGATTCATCGGTCGGACTCGGCGCCAACATCTACACCTCTGATCTGCACGAGGCATTC
>JBJTIO010000052.1:0-7592 GCA_046095045.1 Actinomycetota bacterium | reverse complement strand
TCGCCGGCCCACGCGGTGTGCCAGTCGTGCGCGTGCACGACGTCGGGTCGCCAAGCGCGGTCGATGGCGGCCAGGGCGGCGATCTGGTTGTTGGCCGATGCGTGGCGCAACACGTCGTCATCGTCGGGGAGCCACGGTAGGTCGGTGCGGGCACGCAACACGCGCACGCCGTCGCTGGTGCGGGCGTCGCTCGCGAGGTCGCCCTCGTTGTCGAGGCTGAAGACCACGACGTCGTGACCGGCGCGCGCCAGTGCGCCCGCGAGTCCGTCGACGTGGGCCGCAACACCACCGATCGAGGCCGGCGGGAACTCCCGAGTCAGCATCAACACGCGCACATGCGAACGGTAGTCCTCGTAGCCTCGACGGGGTGAACGACGAAGTGGCATGGTGGCGCGACCCCGCGTTGCGTCCCATGGTGGTGGCGTGCCTCACCCTCAGTGGTGCCGTCGGCGTGTTCGGGTTCTCGTTCGGAGTTGGCTCGGTCGCCGCGGGAGCGAGCGTGTGGCAGACCTGTGCGTTGTCGCTGTTCGTCTTCACGGGTGCGTCGCAGTTCTCGGCGATGAGCGTGATCGGTGCCGGAGGCTCGCTCGGCTCGGCGCTCGGTGGTGCGCTGTTGTTGGCGGCCCGCAACGGTGTGTACGGACTCGCGATGTCGCGCCGACTCGACGGTTCGCTCGGTCGCCGATTGCTGGCGGCGCAATTGACAATCGACGAGACCACCGCGATGGCGGCGGCGCAACCGAACCGACGTGAGCAACAGATCGCGTTCTGGCTGACCGGCTTCGCGCTCTACACGTTCTGGAATCTCGGCACCTTGATCGGCGCCCTCACCGGCAACGCGATCGATCCGCGCACGTACGGTCTCGACGCGGCGTTCCCCGCCGGTTTCGTGGCGATGGTGTGGCCGTTGCTCAGCGACCCGCGGGCGCGGTGGGCCGCGGTGATCGGGGGAGTCGTGTTCGTGTCGACGGTGTCGTTCCTGCCCGTCGGCGTGCCGATTCTGTTGTCGGTCGTTGGCGTGCTGGTGGGATTGCAACGTCCGGTGACTCCGCCCGCGGGGGTCGCATCGTGAGTTGGACCCTCGTGATCGTGCTCGCCGCTGGTGCGTACGCGTTCAAGGTGACGGGACTCATCGTGCTCGGAGGGCGCACGTTGCCGACCGTCTTCGAGCGTTGCTTGGCGCTGATTCCGGCCGCGGTCGTGACCGCTCTCGTCGTGAAGGACACTTTCACGAACGGACAAGATCTGGTGCTCGACGCGCGGGCCGCGGGGATCGTCGTGGCGGTGATCGCGGCGTGGCGACGTGCACCCTTGATCGTGGTGATCGTGCTCGGCGCGACGGTGACCGCGCTGCTACGCCAGGTCTGAGCGAGCCTCAGCCGACGAGGGCGCGGAGCTTTTTGAGGTTGCGGCGCCAGATCGCCTTCATCACCAGCTGACCGCCAACTATCTCGCCCAAGCGTCCGCCCAGCCACCACGGGAACGTGAGTTTCTCGCTCCAGGTGAAGCGCGTGCGCGACCTGTCGTCGAGCGGTGCGAGGGTGAAGATGCCCGTCCCCGTGACGATGCCCGTGTGTCGAACACCCATCGCCTCGCCGGGGATCCATTCGGTGATCTCCATGTGATCGGTCAACTTGATGGGACCGACCTTGGTGTCGCACAAGAACTTGGTGCCGACCCCACGGGTCTGCTCGCCCTCGAAGCGAATGGCGACGGCATCGGCCATCCAGTCGACGTGGCGTTCGATCGGTTCGACGATCTCCCACACGCGCGCAGGCGAGGCGTCGAGGTCGATAGAGACGGTGATGCGGCTCATACCGCCAGTGTGCCTCAGATCAGGCGTGAGCGCCCACACGGCGCAACTCTTCGGCGGCTTGCTCGGGCGGGATGATGTTGATCATCACGCCCGTACCCCGCTCGAAACCCGCCACGGTGGTGAGTTTCGGGAAGAGATGCACGTGCCAGTGGAAGGCTCCGTTGTGGTGATGCGGCGCGGTGTGGAACACCAGGTTGAACGCCACGTCGGCGAACACTCCGTTGAGGTGCACGAGCGCGTCACGGATGGCGCGACCGACACCAGCCACGTGGGCATCGGAGGAATCGGTGAGATGCTGATCGTGATTGCGCGGGATGATTAGCAACTCGTACGGGCCACCGCTCCACCACGGGCACACGACCACGGCATCGTCGGTGGCCAACACCACGCGCTCGCCCGCAGCAATCTCGGCCTCGACCGTGGCGCACAGGATGCAGCCGCCTTCGAAACGCACGAAAGCGCGCTCTTCGTCGAGGATCTCGCCCGGCACGAAAGGAAGACCGAGCAACTGACCGTGCGGATGCGACAGCGACGCTCCGGCCTCGCGACCGTGATTGACGATCGCTTGCGTGTAGCGGATGTTGTCGGTCGAAGCGTGGTGCTGCAGTCGCTGCTTCAGGGTGACCATCATCTCGCCGCAGGCTTCGTCGGTGAAAGTGTCGATACCGGCGCGATGGTCGCGCGAGAAGACGAACACTTCGTGGGTACCGCTGGCCTCGGCCATCACGTGCACGGGGCCGAGGTTGCGCACGGCGAGCGAATCGTCGCCGTCGAAAGCGGGATAGAGGTTGGGGATGACGCGCATGCGCCACTGATCGTCGGAGCCAACCGACGCGAGCGTGGGCAGGTTCGGATCTTCGTTGCCCGGGCAGAAGGGGCACGGCCGACTGGGGCCGGACTCGACGGTGGGAACGCGACTGGCGAAATCGGTGGGCCGCATGGCCCGTTCGGCGACGATGGTGACCCACCGGCCGGTCAGGGGATTCAGACGTAATTGACTCACGGTGATCTCAGGATACGCAATGAGAGTGACGAATACATCGTCATCGGGTGTACACCGAAACATGAGTGGGTGAATCCGAGGCGAACATGACCTCGGATGTGTTCTCCCAGCGGTGGGTCAGGCGTAGTCCGGCACGGATGGCCATGTCGTCGAGCTGAGCCGGTGTGGCGTAGCGGATGCTCCAGGGTCGCAATCGCACACCCCCGGTTTCGCTGAGTTCCACGAACTGGCCGTCGACGCGTTGTTCGTCGGGGTGATGCAGGTCGATCGACAGCACCACCCGATCGGCGTGCATCGAACGCACCCCGACGGTCCCTCCGGCGGCGCGTTGCGGGTCGGGGACGGCGGCCTCGACGACGAAGGCACCCGTGGGAGACAGTCGTGATGCGACGGCGGCGAACAATGCCGCTTGGCGCTCTGGAGTGGGCAGGCTGAAGATCGTGTTGTAGGCGATCAGCACCGCATCGAAGGGGCCGATGGGCGGATCGGTCACCATGTCACCACGGATGAGTTCGATGCGGGCCTCGCCACACTTGCGCGCGCAGACGTCGAGCATCGCCGCACTCGAGTCGATGCCCACCACGCGACACCCCGAACGCGCGAGCGGGATCGCGAGTCGACCGGTGCCGACGCCCAACTCGAGCACCGTGCCGCCTCCGGCCAAACGGCTCACGAGGCGAACCGTCGCGTCGACGTCGCTCACGTCGTCGTACCAGTCGTCGTACACGTCGGCGAAGGCGTCTCCGTAGGTCGAGTCGTCGAAGCCCTTCATGCGGTCCACCTGTTCAGTCCACCACGCCGTCGTCGTCGGGGATGAATCGGGGCCAACGGAGTACTGTTCGTTCATGGTCGAGGGCATCACCTACATGGATCATGCCGCCACCACGCCGATGCGGGCGTCGGCGATCGCCGCGATGATGCCCTACCTCGACGGCGTGTACGCCAACCCCAGTGGCGCGCATCGTTTCGCCCGTCAGGCTCGACAGGCGGTCGATGAAGCGCGCGATCTTGTCGCGTCGATCGTCGGGTGCAAGCCCGGAGAAGTGGTCTTCACCGGTTGCGGGACCGAGAGCGACAACGCCGCCATCATCGGCGCCGTGCGTCGACGAGGTGGCGTGGCGGTGTGCCCGGCCTCCGAGCACCATGCGGTGTTGCATTGCGTCGAGCACACGGGCGGTCGCGTGGTCGCGGTCGATTCTCATGGAGCAGTCGACCTCGATGCTCTGGCGGCCGCCCTCGACGACAACGTCACCTGTGTGGCCGTGATGGCCGTGAACAACGAAACCGGCACCATCACCGATCTGGCCGCCGTGTCATCGCTGGTGCGACGCCGCGCGCCGTCGGCCGTTCTGCACACCGACGCGGTTCAGGCGGCCTGCTGGATCGACTTGCGCACCATCTGGCCGCTCGTCGATTCGATGGCCATCAGCGCCCACAAGTTCGGCGGTCCGAAGGGTGTGGGTGCCTTGATCGTTCGCGAGGGTATGTCGTTCGAGCCGATCGTGCTCGGTGGAGGACAAGAGCGCGACCGTCGAAGTGGCACGCACAACGTCGCCGGCATCGTCGCGATGGCCGAGGCATTGCGCGCCACCGATGCCGAGCGTGCCCACGAAGTAGCCCGCGTCGATTCTCTGCGCGAGCAACTCATGCTGGGCCTGTTGGCGATCGACGGCGTGCGACGCACCGTGCCCAGCGATGTGAGCGTTCCGGGGGTCGCCCACGTGTGCATCGCCGACATCGAGAGTGAGTCATTGCTCTTCCTGCTCGACGAGGCGGGGGTGTGCGCGTCGTCGGCGTCGGCCTGCGCGAGTGGTGCCATGGAGCCGTCGCACGTGCTGGCCGCCATGGGGGTCGAACCGACATTGAGCGTCGGTGCCTTGCGTCTGTCGATGGGCCACACCACCACCCCCGACGACGTGCGTCGCACCGTCGAGGTGGTGTCGGCGTCGGTGTCGCGCATTCGCGAGGCCTCGGCCCGCCTCAAGCGCCCCTGACGCACGAGCGGGTCGTAGCCTGCACGCCATGAAGGTGTTGGTCGCCATGTCGGGTGGAGTCGATTCCTCCGTTGCCGCGGCGCTTTTGGTCGAACAGGGACACGACGTCGTGGGGGTCACGATGCGCCTGTGGGGTGGCGAGAGCGACACCGGGTGTTGCAGCGTGAGCGATGTCGACGATGCGCGACGCGTGGCGCAACAGCTCGGCATCGATCATCTCGTGTTCAACTTCACGGACGACTTCCACCGCACCGTGGTCGACCCGTACGTGAACGATCACGCGGTCGGCGTCACCCCGAATCCGTGCATCGAATGCAATCGTCATCTGAAGTTCGATCGACTGCACGAACGTGCCATTGTGCTCGGTTTCGACGCCGTTGCGACCGGGCACCATGCGCGCGTCGTCGAGTGCGACGGAGTGCTGCGGCTCGCCCGCGGACACGACATGGCGAAGGATCAGAGTTACGTGGTGCACATGCTCGATCAGACGCAGTTGGCGCGCACCTTGTTTCCGGTCGGCGAGATGAACAAGTCCGACGTGCGTGCTCACGCCGAACGACTCGGTCTGCGCACCGCCGACAAGCCCGACAGTCAGGACGTGTGCTTCATCACCACCGCCAAGGACGACGATGGTCGCTCCGGTCGCTCGAGTTTTCTCGCGCGTCGAATTCCGTTGCACGCCGCCGACGTATTCGACACCGATGGCAATCGGGTCGGAGCCGTCGATGCTGTCGAGATGGTCACTCTCGGCCAGCGTCGTGGCGTGGCCGGTGGTGGTGGCACGAAGCGCTTCGTGGTCGACGTCGATGTGCCCGCCCGTCGCGTCGTTGTCGGACCGGAGACCTTGTTGCTCGTCGACTCCGAAATTGTCGAGCGAGTGGTGTGGGGTGCCGATCACAATGAGACCACTTCGGTCCGCGTGCAGTGCAGCGCCCACGGTGAGGCGCACGCGGCCGATCTCGAGATCGATGGCGATCGAGTGGTGGTCCGATGGCACCAGCCCCAACGACGCGTGTCACCCGGGCAGAGCGCGGTGTTCTACGACTCCGACGGTCAGGTGGTGCTCGGGGGTGGCGTCGTGAGTTCGCGCACGGCTCGTCCCGGTCGCGAAGGGCACACGGTCACCGACTTGGCGTGAATGGCGCGCCCGCCCGGATCGCTCTTCGTCGCCGCCAGCACGATCGTCTCGAAGTCGGTCAGATCGATGCGCACGCCGAGACGTCGGACTCCACCGGTGAGATCGGCGGCGTCGTCGCCTTCGGACAACCGCACGGCGGCGACCGAGCGCTTCGGGAACATCGCCGTCTCGGCGAGGACCACGTGATCATGAATCACGAGTCCCGCCGGCACGCGCACCAACCAGCGTCGGGAGAATCGGTGGAATCGACGGGGGAGTGTCACACACGCCACCACGAAGAGCGCTCCCGTCACCGCCGACAACACCCAAGCACCTGAATTGGCGGTCGCGACCGACACCACCCCGGTGGCCACCCAGATCAGCCAGGCCAGCACCTGGGTAGCGGCCGATGCCGGAGGACAATGCAAGAGATGGCGTCGCTCGTCGCCGTACGCCGACACTTGCACGAACGAATCGCCGATCTCGGCGGCGAAAACCAGCAGAACTGTCACGAGCACGACGATGCTCGCCGCGATGGACGCCGAGGTGGTGTCGGCCAGTAGCGAAGCCACCGATGGCACGAGAAGAGTTGGCACCGCGAGACGCAACGAGGTGAGTGAGACGCTCGCGGGAACGAGCACGCACAACAGGGCGACCGCCCACAGAGCCCACGCGATCACCGCTGTGGCGACCCGTGCGACGTCGTCCCACGCGTCGACTCCGGACGCGATGGTGAGTGGCGCGAGCACGCTCGCGAACACCGCGACACGCATGGTCCACGTCACCGTCGTGGCGTCGACCGAGGAGCGCATGCCCCAAGCGTTGCCGAAACGGTGGCGACCCGCGCAATCGGGGAGTTTGGGGTGAAACGCACGATTGTGCTCCTAGCGCGCACCCCTGCTACGAAAGTGTTCGGGGGAAGAAATGGCGAGTACGGCGGAGCACAATTTCGGAGGCGTAGCCTCGGCGATCGGCAGTGTGCCGCATCGTGACGCACGTGCCGCGGCCGAGTTCGCTCTGGCGAGCAGTCCCGACCTTGCGACGATTCCCTCGTTGCCGAAGCGCTCTCCGGCCGAGTCGATGATCGCTCAAGCGGTGGTCGGAATTCGCGGTGTGGGTCTCGGGCAGTACGGATCGATCGTCGTCGATCCATCGGTCGTCGACCCACTCGCACCGGTCGTCACCGATCTGCACCACGACGCTTTCGTCGGCCTGCGGGCATTCCTCGACGTGGCCGACGGACGCTCCGGAGCGATCAAGTGGCAATTCACCGGTCCCGTCACTCTGGGTTTGTCGCTCGTTCGCGTCGGGGTGCCGGTGCACTTGGCGTTCGATGTCGCGGTGCGGGCGGTTCGCACGCACCTGCGCAACATCCACGATCACATCGCGACGAGTTTGCCGGATGCGACGCAAGTGGTTTTCATCGACGAACCGATGCTCGGCGACTTGATGGACGAGTCATTCCCGATCGCACCCGACACCGCGATCGACCTCATGTCGGGTGCCATGGCTGTGCTCGAGCGTGATTGCATCGTCGGATTGCACACCTGCTCCGATGTCGACGTGACCCCGTTGCTCGCGGCGGGACCGGCGATTCTCAGCGTGCCGGTCACTGATTCGCTCGTCGATGTGGGACCGGCTCTGTCGACATTCCTCGACAAG
>JBJTIO010000051.1:0-9706 GCA_046095045.1 Actinomycetota bacterium | reverse complement strand
CATGGTGCGAGCGTAATCAGGAGTCGGCGAGCGCCGGCAACCACGCGGGTAGTCGCAACGGTCGACCCTCGGCGTTCACGCATCCGTGCATGGTGCGGGCCGTGGCACGGATGTCGTCGTCGACCGTGAGCAAGTACGCCATCGAGAACGAAGCCCGCGACACGGACGAGAGTCTCAGATGCACCGTCACCACCTCGTCGAATCGCAGAGGTTGCCGATACGTGACATGGGCCTCGAGCACCGCGTAGTCGACCCCGTCGGCGCGGGACGCCGCGTACGAGTGACCGATGTGGCGCAGATAGGCCACCCGGGCCTCCTCGAGATAGGGCAGGTACCGGCTGTGATGCACGATCCCCATGGCGTCGGTCTCGGAGAATCGCACGCGAACCTGATGGCGAAAGCGGTAGTCGTCGACCGAGAGAGTCGGCTCGGGCATGGAGCGCATGTTCAGACCGTACCGTCTCGTGAATTGGGGTGTGTACAGCCCCGAAAAGTTGGCATACAGTTCGCTTCGTCGGGCACGTCGTCCGACTCGAGAGAGAAATGAGTACCGCCGTGGCGATCGGCACCGTCAAGTTTTTCAACGCCGAGAAGGGTTACGGATTCATCTCCCGTGAGGATGGGCCCGATGTGTTCGTTCACTTCTCACAGATTCAATCCACGGGTTACCGCACGTTGACCGAAGGTCAGCAAGTGGAATTCGAGATCGGTCAGGGCCGCAAGGGCGACGAAGCCCAGAATGTCCGACCGATCAACTGAGCGGCCATCGACTGAGAGATCATCAACGGTTCGCGGCCAGGTCCGCGGTTGATGCGTCGAGAACCGCGATGAGGTCGTGCGCTGCGATCTCGATGTCGAGGCCGCGCTTGCCGCCCGACACGAAGATCGTCGCGTGGTCGAGTGCGCTCGCGTCGATGACCGTCGGCAACTTTTTCTTTTGTCCGAAAGGGCTGATTCCGCCCACCACGTAGCCGGTCAGTCGTTCGGCGATGACAGCGTCCAACATCTCGGCGCGCTTGACACCGAGTGCGGTCGCGATCGCTTTCAGCGACAGGTTCCCCGAGACCGGAACGATGCCGACGGCGTGCTTGACACCTCCGGTCACCTCGACGAGAAGGGTTTTGAAGACCCGAGCCTCGTCGACCCCGAGTGCGGATGCGGCCGCCTTGCCGTAACCGGCCTCGGTGGGGGCATTGTCGAAGGTGTGCACCGTGAACGCGACTCCGGCCTGCTCGAGGGCCACGACGGCGGGGGTACCACCACTGTTTCGGCCTTTCGGTGTGGGCGTCGCGCTCATGACCGCTTGTAGAGTACCGAGACCCCGAAAACGGGGAGAGAACGTAGGTGGACACCCTCGTGACGTCGGGTGTCGCGGAATGAGAGACGGTCGATGACGCAACAGCATCCGGATCTGGACGAGGAGCAGGCCTACATCGATCACGCGTACGCGTGCCTCGAGGCCAGCCGTTCGGACGCCTGGAAGATGCGCGAACTCACCGAATCGGGCACCGGTGGCACCTTCCAGAATCGGTTCGAGCGCAACGCCATCGACGAAGCACTCGTCAAGCGACTGACCGATCTCGACCTTGGCGATGCGGCGCTCGTCTTCGGACGCATCGATCGACTGGCCGAACCCGATGACGACGGAGCGACGACGGCCATCGAGAGTTTCCACATCGGACGACTCGCAGTGTCGGATGCGAACCGCGAACCGATCGTCGTCGACTGGCGCGCGCCGGTCGCCGAACCGTTCTACCGTGCCACCGGACGCGATCCGATGGGACTCGCCCGTCGTCGTCACTTCGTGGTGCAGGGCCGAATCCTGCACGGCATCGAAGACGAGTTGTTCGGCGGCGGACATCTCGGCGTCGGACACGACGAGGGCCTCGATGGTGGGGCGACGCAATTGGCGACCGGTCTGAGGGGCTACAGCACTCTTCTGGCCTCGATCGAACGCGGTCGTTCCGGACAGCTCGGCGACATCGTCGCGACGATCCAAGCCGAACAGGACGAGATCATTCGCTCGCCTCAGGGTGGAGTTCTGGTGGTGCAAGGTGGTCCCGGAACGGGCAAGACCGTCGTGGCTCTTCACCGAGCGGCGTATTTGCTGTACACCAATCGATTCCCGCTCGAGGATCAGGGCGTCCTCGTGATCGGACCCAACCGGGTTTTCTTGCGCTACATCGAACGCGTTCTTCCGTCGCTCGGTGAGGCCGGCATCGAGCAAGTGATCTTGCAGGATCTCGTGCCGGACGTCTCATGGACGACCATCGACAACGGAATCGCGGATTCACCGCTCACGGCGCGCGTGAAAGGTGACGAACGGATGAGCGACTTCGTGCGTAAAGCGGTGAAGGATCGCCAGCGAGCCCTGCGCGAGGACGTTCGATTCCCTCTCGGTCGCGGCTACGTCACGCTGCGGGTCGAAGAGTCCGAACGCATCATCAAGAGCGCCCGCCGTCGCTTCCATCGTCATAACCCAGCCGTGCGTTGGGTGGAGAACGAGATTTGGGAGACGCTCGCCGCGAGTTCGCGCGACGAGGAGATCACCGCCGCCAAGGTGCGCGATCAGTTGCGTTCGAACGACGACGTTCGGGCCCTCATCGATCGCATCTGGCCGCGCCTCACGCCGGCCCAGTTGTTGCACGACTTGTTCGGTTCCAAGGCGCTCCTCAAGTTGGCCAACGCGGGCCGCTTCTCCGACGACGAAGTGCTGTCGCTGCAACGCCCCCGCTCCGAGAGCCTCGACGACGTGCGTTGGACTCCGGCCGACGCAGCGTTGCTCGACGAGGCGCGCGTGCACCTCGGACCCATGCCGAACCGCTACGGCAAGGTCGAGGAATCCGACGAGATCCGCACCTACGGTCACATCGTCGTCGACGAAGTGCAGGATCTGAGCCCGATGCAGTTGGCGATGGTCACCCGACGATCGCTCTCGGGCTCGTTGACCGTGGTGGGCGATTTGGCTCAGGCCACCGGTGCCCACGCACCGAGTTCGTGGAACGACGTGCTCGATCATCTGCCCGAGCGCAAGCCCAGTCGGGTCATCGGGCTGTCGGTCGGATACCGCATCCCGGGACAAATCATGGAACTGGCGACCAAGGTGATGCACGCCGCCGCGCCCGGGCTGATCGCACCGCGCGCAGTGCGCGAGGGTGTCGCTCCGCCACGCATCATCGATGTCGGGTCACGAGATCTCATGGAAGCGGTCGTCGAGGAAACGCGCTCGATGATCGATCACGTGAGTGGCGGAAACGTCGCGGTGGTCGTTCCCGATGCCATGGCCTCGGCGATGAGCGATTATTTCGACGCGAAGGGACTGCAACACGGTCGCGCGGCGAATGTCGCGCTCGAATCCGGTGTCACGATCGTGCCGGTGGGATTGGTGAAGGGTCTCGAGCTCGACGGGGTCATCGTGGTCGAACCGGCGCGCATCGTGTCGGCCGAACCGCAGGGTATGCGGGCGCTGTACGTTGCTCTCACACGTTCGACGCAACGCCTCACGGTGGTGCACACCGAACCGCTGCCCGAACCGATGCGGCCCTAGGAGCCGAGGTACTGCTCGATCACGACTCCGGCGAATCGGGCCGCCTTGTCGGCGTCAGCCGGTCGATTGCGTTCCACGGCGGTGCGAGCCAACGCCACCATGCGACCGATCGAATCGGCCGATGACGGGCTCTCGGTGACGACCTCGGCCTCGACCGCGGCCCAGATGGCTTCGATCTCGGCGAGCAACTCGTTCTTTCCCGTGGCCGTCTTCCCCGACGCGTTCGGACCGATGTACGACGACAGGGCGGTCATGCGTTCGGCGAGTCGCGGCAGGAGTTCGCTCGCGGGGCCGGACGGAATCGTGGTGGTGGCGATCACGATCGTGGTCGTCGCGGAATCGTCGTAGGTGGTCGGAGCACAAGCGACCAACAGCGACGCACCGAGCAGGATCGGGGCGACACGCACGGTCAGACCGTGACCAAGATTCGCGCGGACGCGAAGGCGTCGACCGCGACGGCGTTTCCATCGATGACGACCGACATGGTGCCGTCGTCGGGTTTGGCCGTCACTTCTCCGTGATGACCGGGAAGGATGCAGGCCTGCTGCAAAAAGTCGAGAAGACCAGGCGTGAATTCGAGTTCCTCGGGGATGCGCGACACGACGAATCGATCACCGACTTCGACACGTGACAGCGGCACCGCCTTGGGATCGATGTAACTCGAACCCGGAATCGGATTGCCGTGCGGGCATGTGGTGGGAGCTCCGAGCACGCGATTCATCGCCGCCTCCACCTCGTCGCTCATCACGTGCTCCCACTTGCCGGCTTCGCGGTGGGCATCGGACCAACTGAGCCCGAGGATGTCGGTGAGGAAGCGCTCGGCCAAGCGATGACGACGCACGACCTGATTGGCGAGGGCGAGTCCGTCGGCGGTGAGGGCGATGGTGTTGTCGTCGGACGTGACGAGTCCGACGCGAGTCATCTTCTCGATCATCTGCGACACTGACGCCCGACTGACGTTGAGACGCTCGGCGATACGCGCGCGAATGACGTCGAGATCGTCCTCGTGCAATTCGAAGATGCATTCGCAGTATTCCTCGAAAGCGGGGTGCCGTTCGGACGCCGTGATCACGACATCACACTACCGAGGGTCGGTGACTCGTACTTTGGCGGGCGATGCATCCGGTTGTGACCGATGCACGCGGGTTCACTCGAAGACCACGCCCTGGGCGAGCGGAAGATCATTGGAGTAATTGATGGTCTGGGTCTGACGACGCATGTAGGCCTTCCATGCGTCGCTTCCGCTCTCGCGACCTCCTCCGGTTTCCTTCTCGCCACCGAATGCACCGCCGATCTCGGCTCCGGACGGGCCGATGTTCACGTTCGCGATTCCGCAATCGCTCCCGGCGGGACCGGTGAATCTTTCCGATTCGCGCAGGTCGGTGGTGAAGATCGACGAGGCCAAACCCTGAGGCACGTCGTTCTGAAGGTGCAACGCCTCATCAAGCGTGTCGTACGGCATCACGTAGAGGATCGGGGCGAAGGTCTCGGTGCGAACGATCTCGGTTTGTGCGGACATCGTCAGCAAAGCCGGGCGGCGATACGCCGCGTCGGGTGCCTCGTCGCTGAGGCATTCGTCGCCGCCGACGACCACGCGTCCGCCGTCCGCCGTGGCGCGTTCGATGGCCGCCGACATCGAGGTGCCCGCGGAGCGATCGATCAGAGGTCCGACCAACGTCGTCGTGTCGAGCGGATTACCGACGCGCAATTGGGAGTAGGCCCTCGCGATGCGATCGACCACCTCGTCGTGACGCGAGCGATGAACGATGAGCCGACGCAATGTGGTGCAACGCTGGCCGGCCGTTCCGGCGGCGGCGAACGTGACGCCGCGCACCACCAGATCGAGATCGGCCGAGGGCGCGACGATGGCCGCGTTGTTGCCACCCAGTTCGAGAATCGATCGGCCGAAGCGCTCGGCGACGATCGGAGCGACCGCTCTACCCATGCGGGTCGAACCAGTCGCGGAGATCACGGGGACGCGCGAGTCACCCGCGAGACGTCGACCCGCTTCGGCGTCGCCGATGACGAGCGGGAACAGACCCGTCGGCGCACCGGCGGCTTCGGCGGCGCGCCGGGCGAGGATCGTGGTGGCGATCGAGCACAGGGTCGTCGCCTCGGACGGCTTCCAAATGACGGGGTCACCACAGATGATGGCGAGTGCGGCGTTCCACGACCACACCGCCACCGGGAAGTTGAACGCACTGATCACTCCGACCGGACCGATGGGTTGCCAGGTCTCGGCCAGTCGATGCCCCGGACGCTCCGACGCGATGGTGAGACCATGCAGTTGTCGCGACAAACCGACCGCGAAGTCGCAGATGTCGATCATCTCCTGCACTTCGCCCAGAGCCTCGGAGCGAATCTTGCCGACCTCGATCTGCACGAGGTCGGCGAGCGATTCCTTGTGACGGCGCAGTTGCTCGCCGAGGAGACGCACCACCTCGCCTCGCTGGGGCGCCGGTACCGGGCGGAATATTGCGAAAGCGGCGGTCGCGCGGTCGATCGCGGTGTCGATCGACTCGGCGATTTCGTGAGCGTTCACGCCGGCAATGGTTCGACCGTTGATGGGGGATCGCACCGGTTGCGCGCCGTCGTCGATGCGCACACCGGCACACATGGCGTCGAGTGATCTCTGGGCGATGGCGCGCAGATCGGCGGAGTCGAAAGTCATGACGTCATTCTGGCCGTTGCGTCAGCTGACGACATCAATCGACGGTGATGCCCGGGACGAACAAGCGCGATGCTTCGGTGCCACCGTCGATGGCGTCGGCGGCCATGATCACGGCCGCGGCCGTGTACGCGGTGCGTTCGCCGTTCGGGAAACGCTCCATCGTGGGATACACGAGTCCGGTCCAGTAACTGCCGTCGTCATTGCGGTGCGCGCGGGTCCAGAAGAGCAGATCGATCGCTGTGGCGAGATTTCCGACGGCGACATGGGCCAACGAGCATTCAGCGGTTTCGGCCGCGGTCACCCAGGGTTCGTCGCTGACGCAACGGATGCCGCGTCCTTCCATGGCGAAGGTGCCCCAACTCTCGGCGAGGCGCGCCCGTGCTTGCTCGCCGACGAGTGAATTGGTGAGTACGGGGTAATACCAGTCCATGGCCCAACGCGCCTTGGGTTCGAAGGCGCTCGGGTCGGTGGCGATGACCAGTCGCAGTCGATCAGCGGCGTCGTTCCAGTCGGGTCGGGGTTCGTGCATCAACGCGGCGATGTGCGTGGCGCACGTGATCGAATGCCAGATGCTGCTCGAGCCGGTGAGCAACGCGTAGTCCCATGGTGACGCATGCTCCTCGCGTGCCCAACGAATGGTGCCGTTCGGTCGGCGCATGGTGAGTACCCAATCGATCGCCCGACGCACCGTGGGCCACATGTGCTCGATGAACCCGCGATCGCCGGTGGCGAGCCAGTGGTGCCACACTCCGGCAGCGACGTAGGCGCACACGTTGGTGTCGAGTTTGGGCTCTTCGACGTTTCCGCTCGGGAGGTAATAGTTGAACCACCAACCGTCGGCGTGTTGGGTGTCGAGAAGCCATTGATAGGCGCGCTCGGCCTCGCGATGGAGACCGGCGACGTCGAGAGCGATCGCCGTCTCGACGTGATTCCACGGATCGCAGTGTCCGCCTTCGAACCACGGGATCATGCCGTTGTCGAGTTGCACCGACGCGATCCATTCGGCGGTGCGCACGACTTCGTCGGCGCTCAAGACGCCCTCGACGTGGGGGATACGGGTCATGCGGCTTCGGCTTTCTTTCGGGCGTAGACGATCAGGCTCTTGCCCATGATGGGGGACAACGCCCGTTCCGCCAACTTCACCGAGCGAGGTTGCTTGACGATGTCCCATTCGAGGAACCGCTTGTATCCGTTGACGAGCGCATGATCCTCGCGACGCGGTCCGACGGCGCACTTCAACCACCAATACGGCGAGTGCAGAGCGTGGGCGTGATGCGAACCAGTGACCGAGAGTCCGGCCGCGCGCAACTTGGCCTCCAGTTCGGTTTGCGAATAGATGCGCACGTGCCCACCGACCGATTTGGGAGCGTGGTACTCGTCGCTCAGTTTCCAGTTCACCTTCTCGGGCCACCACGACGGAACCGTGCATGCGAGCGTGCCGCCGGGACGGAGCACTCGTGACAATTCGGCGATCGCCGACACGTCGTTTTGAATGTGCTCGAGGACCTCGCTCGTGATGACGCGATCGAAGGTGCCGTCGGCGAATGGAAGTCGTGTCGCGTCGCCGCGCAAGGCCCCGACGTAGCGATCGGCGGCGATCTGTCCTTCGGCGATCATCGCCCCGAACGTGGCGCGGGTGGTGCGTACTTCGTCGTCGGCGTAGTCGAGTGCCACGATGCGACCACCGAGGCGGGCCACCTCGTAGGCATGACGACCGAAACCGGCTCCGGCATCGAGAACCAGATCGCCCGGCTGCATGCCGAGACGCGGGAATCGCACCGTCAACATCAGCCGATGCGTCCGTTGCGTCGAAGCTTGTCGCGGTTGGTGGGCATCTGCAGCACCTCGCGGTACTGCTCGACCGTCATCTCGGCGCACTTGCGCCAGGTCCAACGGTCGACGACGCGTTGACGACCGTTGAGTCCGACGCGCGCACGCAGATCGGCGTCATCGAGACCACGTCGAATCGTGGCGGCCAATGCCTCGGCGTCGCCCGCACCGCATTGCAACACGGTGTCACCATCGGTGCCCGTGACCTCGGGAAGCGCGCCGCCATCGGTGGCGACGAGGCAGATGCCCGTGCACATGGCCTCGATGGCGGGCAGGCTGAAACCCTCGTAGAGCGAGGGCACCACGGCCATCTCGGCTTCGGCGTACAACTCGACGATCCGCTCATCGGAGACGCCCGAGACGAACTGGATGTGTGGTGCGAGACCCAACTTGTCGATGAGGTCCATGCTCTTGCCCGGCTTGGGCTTGCCGATGATGGTGAGAGTCACGTCGCGCTCGGTGCGTAACTTGGCCACGGCTTCGAGCAGATACGAGAGCCCCTTCAGCGCGACGTCGGCCGAGGCGGTGGTGATGAGTCGTCCCGGGATGCGGGGGACATGGGGGAGAGGTTTGAAGAGATCGGGATCGACGCCGACGGGAACGAGACGCATGCGGTCGTACGAAACGCCCATGTCGCCATGGATGTCCTTGATGCTGTTCTCGCTGACCACCACGATGCGCGGCATACGACTGGCGACACGACCCTGCATCTTGACGAACGAATAGAAGCGGGAGACGCCCAACTTCTTCCACCAGTTCGGTGCGTGATCCATTTCGAGCGCGCGGTCGCGGGTGATGGGGTGATGCAGGGTGACGATCGTCGGAATCAACTTCTCGAGTCCGAGAATGCCGTAACCCAGACACTGGTTGTCGTGCACCAGATCGAATTCACCCACCCGGTTGGCGAGGTGGCGCTTCACTCGGGCGCTGAACGCCGCGGGTTCGCCGAACGTGCCGGTGAGGAACAATCCGAGTTCGTAGAAGTCCTCGCGAGATTTCAGTTCCCAGATCGCGGGGAAGCGAAAGGGATAGTGATCGTTGATGAGATCGAGGCTCGGCAATTTGGTGAGCGACACCCGCTCGTCGAGTACCGGGTAGGGCTGACCGCCGAAGACCTCGACGGTGTGGCCGAGATCGAAGAGATCCTTCGTGAGATGCCGGGTGTACACCCCTTGGCCGCCGACGTGGGGCTTGCCGCGATAGGTGAGATACGCGATCCGCAACGGCGAATCCGGGTCGAGGGGGTTGTGGGGCGCCGATGACCCCCGCGAATTCTACATGGGTGGCGATGCTATCGGTGGGTCATCCACCCTGTCCGAGGGGCCTTGTCACCAGCAGATTTGCCCGATCGATCAACACGACGTCGGTCGGGTCGCATTCGCGGCAACGGTGGTTTGTAGTCCATTGCGATCGGTCGCCACGAGGCTGACCGAGACCGAAGTCGTCGTTCCGGCGAGATCGTTCGCCGCGCCGACCCACGAACCCTTTCCGGAATCCGTGAGGTTGACCGTCCGCGTTGTGGTCGAACCGGTCGTCGACCTCATGGAGACGGTCGCAACGACACTCTTGATCGCGGACTCGTCGAACACCGAAACCTGCAGTGTCATGTTGACGCATCGAGTCCCGTTGAACCGGATGATCGGATTGCCCACTTGTGG
>JBJTIO010000050.1:0-9642 GCA_046095045.1 Actinomycetota bacterium | reverse complement strand
TCGAGATCGAAGAACGCCGCCGACTTCACGTCGGCAAACGGTAACGGCGAAACGCCACTAACTCGCCTCCGCGAAACGCCACTAACTCGCCCTGGAGAACGGGAAAGGCCCCGCATGGGGGATGCGGGGCCTCTCAACCTGGATCCCTGCGGTTGGGGGACCCGCTTGTTGGGATCATGTCGCTGGCGGTTGGGGGAACCACCTAACGATCTGTATGTGAAAGTATGCACGTGAATTGGTGACCATTCAAGTCGATACCGGCGATAGTTGCTATCGTTTTTTCCGATGGATGTACGCCAGATCTCCGCCCTCGTCGCCATCGCCGACCACGGCTCGTTCTCGGCGGCGGCCAAAGCCCTGTTCACGGTGCAATCCAACGTCTCGGCGCACATCAGCAAACTCGAACGCGACTTGGGCGTGCTGCTCATCGACCGAGCCACGGGCGACCTGACCGACGAGGGGCTTCTGGTGGTCGAGCGAGGGCGCCGAATCCTTCGCGAGATGGACGAAATCGCCGCTGACCTCTCCGCCCTCGACGATGTGGTGTCGGGCGAGACCCATATCGGCGTCATCGGCACCACCGGTCGCTGGCTGATGCCCCAATTCCTCACCGAACTTCGCGAGGCGCATCCCAACGTTCGTCCGCTCATCTCCGAAGGCGGGACGTCGAGCCTGATCCCCCGCCTGATCGCCGGTCAACTCGACGCCGCCATCGTGCACCTACCGGTCGACGACAAGGAAATGAGTGTCACGACATTGTTCGCCGAGGACCTTGTGCTGCTCGTGCACACCAATCATCCGTGGTCGAGTTTTCGCACGCTCCCGATCAACCGACTCGGAGAGCACCCCCTTCTCCTTCCTCCGCGATCGGCCGCACTTCGACGCATCATCAATCGCGCCGCCGAAACCCATGGCGTGACTCTGACCGTGCAGGCCGAGATCGACGGCGTCCGACTGATGGCCTCGCTCGCTTTCGAGGGTTTCGGAGCGGCGATCGTTCCCGCCACTGCCATCCCCCGCTGGTTGAAAGGCGATTTCAAACGCATCGAGGTTCCCGGTCTGCCCCGTCGTGCGGTGGGCTGGGTGCAACGTTCACGCCCCCGACCCGGACCGGCGACCCAAGCCGCCCTCGAAACAGCCATGAAGTTGGTCGAAACGCGCGGCGCTCGTCAACCGGGCGTGCATGTCGGATCCGATGCGTTCCCGTACCGTCCGTCGTGAGACCTACTGTTCACTCGTGACCCCGCTCGTCCTCAGCGCCAAGGTTCCCGGTGTGGCGCGAGCCGATGTGCGTCTACTCGGCGATCGCCGTGTCGTGTGGCTCGAGGTCACCGCTGATGCCCACCGCGGTGCACTCTCGTCCGATTCGTCGTCGGTGATGGCAATGGCGGCCCGCACCGCGTACGACGAACGTCTCCCCCTCGTGGCGGTGATGGCATCCTCGGGCGCCGACATTCGCGAGGGATTCTCGGCCCTACACGGATGGGGTCTCGCCGCCAAGGCTCTCACCGATTGCTCGGGTTTCGTACCGACGATCATCATCGTCGACGGCCCCGCGGTGTCCGGTCCGGCGTTGCTCCTCGGCATCGTCGATCACGTGATCATGACCGAACGGGCGTATGCGTTCGTGTCCGGCCCCACCATGGTCACCGAGGTCACCGGCGTCGCGATCGACAACGAGGAATTGGGTGGCTCGGGTGCCCACGCGCGTTTCACCGGTGCCGCGTCGATGGTCAGCCCCGACCTCGATTCCGCCATCGCCGCCGCCGAGCACTTGCTCTCGTACCTCCCCGACAACTGCGACGACGAAGCACCCGTCTGGGCAACCGACGACGATCCGACGCGCCCAACCCCCGAAGCCGGAGCGATCATTCCGAGCTCGTCCACCGGCAGCTATGACGTGCGGACCGTCATCTCGGCGCTCGTGGATGACGGCGACTTCCTCGAGTTGCGCGCGCGCTGGGCCGGCAATCTCGTCACCTGCCTCGCCACCATGGGTGGACGTCCCGTGGGCATTATCGCCAATCAACCAGTCGCGCTCGCCGGCACGCTCGACATTCCCGCGTCGCAGAAAGGCGCGCGATTCGTCGCATTCTGCGATGCCTTCAACATTCCGATCATCACCCTCGTCGACACTCCGGGTTTCTACCCCGGTAAGGATCTCGAATGGCGAGGCATGATCCGCCACGGTGCGCAGTTGGTGTTCGCCTACGGACGGGCCACCGTTCCACGCATTTGCATCATCTTGCGCAAGAGTTACGGCGGCGCCTACATCGTGATGGACTCCAAGAAGATGGGCAACGACGTTTGCCTCGCATGGCCATGGGCCGAACTGGCCGTGATGGGCGCCGGCCAAGCAGCCGCGATTTTGCAACGTCGGGCGACCCCCGAGGAAAAAGCCGCCTTCGAAGCCGACTACGCCGAGCGTCTGCTCAACCCGTACGTCGCCGCCGAACGAGGTTTCGTCGACGCGGTGATCGACCCGGCCGACACCCGGGCGTCGGTGAATGCCGCGCTCGACGTGCTCATCGACAAACGCGAGACGTTCCGCGGACGCAAGCACGACAACACCCCGCTCTGACCCTCGTCACGGACGACTTCCTCGGGTATGGGGATTCGGCGGGCGCAGGATTATCCTGCTCATCGGAGGAGAAAGCCTCCGCACAACCGGCCCGAACAATCCAAACCCGGAAATGGGGCCCAGTCATCAAGGGGACGAGCAAGGTGCCCGACACCATCACGATTACCGACGATCGCACGGGCAAGACCGTGACCGTACCGATCTCCGGAGGAGTATTCCCGGCCACCGCCATCCGCGAGCTGGACCCCTCTCTCTACATCTACGACCCGGCCTATATGCAGACCGCGGCGTGCAAGAGTTCGATCACCTACCTCGACGGCGAGGCCGGCATCCTTCGGTACCGCGGCTACCCGATCGAACAGCTCGCCGAAAAGAGCACCTACCTCGAAGTGGCGTACCTGCGTCTCAACGGCGAACTGCCGAACAGCGAACATCTGGCGCAGTGGACCCGCGACGTCACGCACCACACCTTCATCCACGAGAACATGCGCAAGCGATTCGTCGATGGCTTCCACTATGACGCTCACCCGATGGGAATGTTCGTCTCGTCGCTGGCCGCGCTCGGCACCTTCTACAACGACGCCAAGGACATCGAAGACAAGGCCAGCCGCGACAAGCAGATCCTGCGCATGATCGCCAAGACCCCAACCCTGGCCGCGATGGCCTACCGCTTCTCGGTCGGTCTGCCCTTCGTCTACCCGAACAACTCGCTCTCGTTCCCGGCCAACTTCCTCAACATGATGTGGAATGTCGGCGGCTACGAGGTCGATCCGCGCCTCGAGCGCGCCATGGACGTTCTCTTCATCCTCCACGCCGATCACGAGCAGAACTGTGGTACCACGGCGATGCGCGTCGTCGGTTCGAGCCACGCCGATCCGTACACGTCGGCGGCCGCCGCCGCGTCGGCTCTGTACGGTCCGTTGCACGGTGGCGCCAATGAGGCCGTCGTCCGCATGCTCGAGGACATCGGTTCGATCGACAACGTGCCGGCCTTCATCGAGGAAGTGAAGAGCGGCAAGGGAAGTCGCCTCATGGGATTCGGACACCGGGTGTACAAGAACTACGACCCGCGCGCCAAGATCATCAAGAAGACGGCATACGACGTGTTCGAAGTGACGGGAAAGAATCCGTTGCTCGACATCGCTCTCAAGCTCGAGGAAACCGCACTCAGCGATCCGTACTTCGTCGATCGCAAGCTCTACCCGAACGTCGACTTCTACTCGGGCCTGATCTACCAAGCGCTCGGTTTCCCGGTCGCGATGTTCACCGTGCTGTTCGCGATTCCACGAACCGTGGGCTGGTTGGCGCACTGGCAGGAACTGTTGAACGACAAGGATCAAAAGATCAGTCGTCCGCGTCAGTGGTACACCGGCCCCGAGCCGCGCGACTACACACCGATCGTCGCCCGCTGAACCCCCGATCTCGCACCGGTCGCCGAACCGGAGCAGAATCATGTCCGTGAGCGATCACGGTCTCGAAGTCGACGATTCGGCGCCCCGGCGTCCGGATCCCGCATTGCCCAGCGTCGTTCTGCCTCGCTGGGCCGGTGCCATTGCCGGCGTGGCGAGCGGGGCCTTCGCCGTCGTCATCGGCATGCTCGTTGCGTCGATCGCCGACCGCCCCTCGCCGATCGATGCCGTCGGAAGCTCGTTCATCGACCGAACTCCGCGATGGCTGAAGGATCTGGCCATCGACTGGTTCGGGACGAACGACAAGACTGCCTTGCGCGTGGGCATCGTGATCGTGCTCGCGTTGGTGGCAGCGATCCTTGGTGCGCGCAGCACCACATCCATCGCACCGCTCTCGGTCGGAATCGCGGTCTTCGCCGTGATCGGCGCTCTGTCCACCGCCGAAAGACCGGGCTCGAATGCATGGTCGGTCGTCGCGCCCCTGATCGGGGCCCTCGCCGGAGTCGTCGCATCGATGGCGATCATCGATGTCTGGCGCAGCCGCTGGCTCGCCGCGCATCGACCGATGGTCTCGCGGGTTCCGTTGGGCTGGGATCGCCGCCGATTCGTCGCCACCACGTCGGCGGTCGCCGGTGCGTCGGTGGTGATCGGTGCCATCGCGCGCAGTGGCGAGAATCGTCGCACCCAGCGCGTCGAGGAGCAGCGACCGACGTCTTTGCCCTCCGCCGAAGGCACGAACGAAGTCCCCACCGATCTTTCGCACGTTGGTGACACCACCTACATCACACCGAACGACGACTTCTACCGCATCGACACCGCACTTTCGTTCCCATCGGTCGATCTCGACTCGTGGCGTCTGCGAATCGAAGGAATGGTCGACACCGAGTTCGAATTGTCGTACGACGAACTGCTGGCGATGCCACAGATCGAGCGCACGATCACGATCTGTTGCGTCTCGAATGAAATCGGTGGTCCACTCATCGGCAACGCCGCGTGGCAGGGAGTGCCGTTGAAGGACGTGCTCGACCGCGCCGGAGTCCAGGACGGAGCTGAACAGTTGTTCAGTCGCAGCATCGACGGCTGGACGTGCGGGTTCCCCATCGACGTGGCGCGCGACGGACGCGACGCGATGATCGCGATCGGCATGAATGGTGAGCCACTCCCGCTGATGCACGGGTTCCCTGCTCGCCTGATCGTGCCCGGCGTGTACGGATACGTGTCGGCCACGAAGTGGCTGTCGAGCATCGCCGTCAATCGGTGGAGCGACGCCGAGGGCTATTGGGTTCCTCGCGGTTGGGCGCGCGATGCACCGATCAAGACCCAATCGCGCATCGATGTGCCAAAGCGCGGTCAGAAGATCGCCGCCGGACCAACACGCATCGGCGGTGTCGCCTGGGCCCAACACACCGGCATCGCCAAGGTCGAGGTTCGGGTGGACGACAACGAATGGGTCGAAGCAACCCTCAGCGACGATCTCACGGACGACGCATGGCGATTGTGGTTCGTCGATTGGAACGCAACCTCGGGCGAACACCGCCTGCAAGTGCGCGCCACGGACAAGAGTGGCTACACCCAGACCGACGAGATCGCGAGCGTGGCACCCGATGGCGCGACGGGCTGGCACACCCGAAGCGTCGACGTCGACTGAGCTCTCACGTCGCTTTCATGTCGGCGATCGCCGTCGCCCACGCCTCGCGGATTCGCGGAAGCAAAACTGTGCGCGCTAGTTCCTCGGCGAAGGTCCGATCGAAGTGCACCCCGTCGGGACGCTCGAGGCGTCCTTGTTCGCTGTACGGATCACTCAAGGCATCGGCGTAGCGGACTTTACGAACCTCCGCCCATGTCGCATCCCAGGCATCGACGACCGACTCCCAAATGGCAATGGTCTCGGGCTCGTCACCGACAATGTCCGGATTGTCCCGCACGAGTGGCGCCTCGAAAACGAGGACCGGAACATCGCGAGGTTCGAGAATGTCGAGCACGCTTGCCAGCATCGCGTCGAGATCCGCGCGATATTGATCGGAGCCGACTTCGACCCACGCTGATTCGGCCGTCGTTCGATAATTCCAATGCGTGGACAATCCGAAGACGAGAACGAGTACGTCGATCGAGTCGGCGTACGTGCTGATCGTCGCGAGGTTGTCCGGGCAATACGTCACATCTTGCGTATCGTTCTCTCGATCACGAACCTCGGTCGCGGGTAGCAACGGGCACCCGAGCACCCCGGCCGCGATGACCCCCACTTCGGGATCCGCGACGTCGGCAATGGCTCGCGCCACGTTTTCGGCGGAGGAGTCCCCGATCACGAGCACGTTCATCGGCCCCGAACCGTCGAATGGCACGGTCGTCGTCGTCGTCGACACGTTCGGTTCCACTGGAACCGCAGTGGTGGGAGGCACCGTCGTGGGCGCGAGTGTCGTCAGCGTGTCCGGTGTGGTGTCGATCCGAGACGAGACCGTGGGCAACAACACCAAGGGCAGCGCAATCGAGCCGGCGACCGCCGCGACGAACACCGATCCCGCCCGACGTTTCGAAGCGAGTCGCCGACGCTCACGTATGGGCATCTCGAGCCAACGGTGACTTGCACCAGCGATGATCAAGGTGATGACCACCTGGATCCCGAACAACGCCACCCCGCCAATTCCGACCCGTTCCTCGTTCACCCACACCATCACCGGCCAATGCACGAGATACGCGCCGTAACTCACTCGCCCGAGCCATGTGAGTGCGGACAGCGACAGGACCCGACGCTGAACTCCGCCGACGATCGATCCGACGATCGCGACGACCGACAACAGAGCGAACCCGGCGAGCCCGCCGCCGTACACCCATCCCGAGTTCAGGTCGGATGTGCATGAGATCACCACGATCGCCACCAACGATGTCGCTCCTGCCGTCGCGAACCAACGCGGAATGCGATCGAGCCGGTGTCCGACGAGACACGCCAACACGGCACCCGCGAGCAACTCGACTGCACGAGTGTGAGTTCCGAAGTAGACGATGTCGTGGCTCGATGAGAACACCGACGAAACGGTCGACGCAACGGCGAGCGCAGCAAACACCCAGCCGACCGCGCGACGACGACCGCCGACAACGAACACGAGGGCAACCACCAACGGGATCGCGAGATACAGCTGCTCCTCGATCGACAGCGACCACAAGTGTTGCAGCGGACTCGGGGCGGCGAACAATTGCCCATACGACTGATCCGCGAAGATCGACCGCCAGTTCGCGACGTACGCGACCGCCGACACTGCGTCGCCCCGAATCCGATCGGCCTCGACATCGGTCGCCAACCATGCGGCCAGACCCACCACGACCCCGATCGTCACGAGGCTCGCCGGTGCCAACCGTCGCAATCGGCGTGACCAGAACGGTCCGAGGTTCGGTCGACCCACGCGCTCGGACTCGCGTACCAACAAGTCGACGATCAAGTAGCCCGACAAAGTGAAAAAGAGCGACACCCCGAGAAAACCTCCGGGCACCCAACCGAGACCGGAGTGAAAAACGATGACGAGCAACACCGCGATGCCCCGTAGACCGTCGAGGCCCGGATGGTGCACGGAGCGATCAGCCGAAGGTGTCGACATCGATCACTATTTTGCCCGTGTTGGCGTTCGCCCCCATGGCTTCGTGCGCCTCGGCGATGCGGTCGAAGGGATAACGGCGGTCGATGATCGGTCGCAAGGCACCCGTGTCGAACAAAGGCAGCATCTCGGCGATGAAGCGTTGCGTGATGGCGACCTTTTCCTCGATTGGTCGGGCGCGCAACGTGGTGCCGATCCAGTGCGCACGTTTGGCGAGCAACAAACCGACGTTCACCGACGTCGAGCCGCCACCCATGAGGCCCACCTGAACGATGGTCCCCTTGGGTGCGACTGCACGGAGGTTGCGGTCGACCTCGTCGCCACCGATGACATCGAGCACGACGTCGAATCCGCGGGGAACGGCCGTCATCATCGTCGTCAACCAGTCGTTCGGTGATCGCTCGACCACCAGATCGGCGCCGAGGTCGCTGCACGCGCGCATCTTTCCGGTCGAACACGTGACGGCGATGCGCGCTCCGATCGCTTTGGCGATCTGAATCGCGGCCGTACCCACGCCGGATGCACCGGCATGCACCAGCGCCCATCGACCAGAGCTGAGCCCGCCTTGCACAACGAGTGCGTCCCACGCAGTGAGGAACACCTCGGGAATCGCCGCGGCATCGGCGAAGGGCACCGACTCGGGAACCGGCATCAATTGACGTTCGTGGGTGCACACGAATTCGGCGTAGGCACCGCCCGCTTCGATGGCCATCACCTTGTCGCCCGGCTTCCAGAGCGTCACCCGTTCCCCCACCGCGCGCACCTCGCCGCAGTATTCGAGTCCGGGGATCTCGAGCGACTGCCCGCGTCGCGGATCGGGATAACCGCCCATGCGTTGCAGGATGTCGGCACGATTCAATGCGGTCGCCCGCACCGCCACCAACACCTCATCGGGCGCCGGCACCGGCGCCGGCACGTCTTCGATGGTCAGAACCTCCGGTCCGCCGTGCGAGCGCAATACGACGGCGCGCATCGGCTCAGGACATCTTCTGCTGCAGTCGGCGATCGAGCGCCGCGAGGTAATCCTCGGTGGTGAGCCACGGCTGATCCTTGGAGATCAGGATCGAGAGGTCCTTCGTCATCTCTCCACCTTCGACGCTCTCGACGCACACGCGCTCGAGGTTCTCGGCGAACTCGATGAGCTTGGGGTTGTTGTCGAGTTTGCCGCGGTGCTTCAGACCGCCCGTCCAGGCGTAGACCGACGCGATCGGGTTGGTCGACGTCTTGTTGCCCTTCTGGTGCTCGCGATAGTGACGCGTGACGGTGCCGTGCGCCGCCTCGGCCTCGACGGTCTTGCCATCGGGCGTCATCAACACCGAGGTCATGAGACCGAGCGATCCGTAACCCTGCGCCACCGTGTCGCTCTGCACATCACCGTCGTAGTTCTTGCAGGCCCACACGTAGCCACCCTCCCACTTCATGGCGCAGGCGACCATGTCGTCGATGAGACGGTGTTCGTAGGTGAGACCGGCTTTGTCGAAGTCGGCCTTGAACTCGGCGTCGAACACTTCCTGGAACAGATCCTTGAACTGGCCGTCGTAGGCCTTGAGGATCGTGTTCTTGGTGCTCATGTACACCGGGTAGTTGCGGGCCAGGCCGTAACGGAACGACGCGCGCGCGAAGTCGCGGATGCTGTCGTTGAAGTTGTACATGCCCATCGTGACGCCGCCGTCCTTGCCGAACTTGGCGACATCGAACTTCATCGGCTCGCTGCCGTCGTCGGGCGTGTAGGTGATGGTGACGGTGCCGGCGCCAGGCACCTTGAAGTCGGTGGCCTTGTACTGATCGCCGTGCGCGTGACGGCCGATCACGATCGGCTTGGTCCAGCCCGGAACGAGACGCGGAATGTTGTTGCAGATGATCGGCTCGCGGAACACGACGCCACCCAAAATGTTGCGAATGGTGCCGTTGGGCGACTTCCACATCTTCTTCAACTTGAACTCTTCGACACGCGCTTCGTCGGGTGTGATGGTGGCGCACTTGACGCCCACGCCGTGCTTCAAGATCGCGTTGGCGGCATCGATCGTGACCTGATCGTCGGTCTGATCGCGGTACTCCATGCCGA
>JBJTIO010000049.1:0-7197 GCA_046095045.1 Actinomycetota bacterium | reverse complement strand
GGGGCTGCTGACAGCTGACCACGGGTTTGCCGTCGATCATCACGGTGCAACAACCGCACTGGCCCGACGGAGAGCAGCCGTCCTTGGCCGCGGTGAGGTCGAGTTCCTCGCGCAGTGCCGCGAGCAGATGCGGATGATCGGCGCGAACGCGGACCTCGCGTCCGTTCACCGTCAACTGAACCGTCGTGGTGGGTTGACCAACCGATACCGAGTCCACGTGTTCCCCTTTCACGGGCCGACCGGAGGCGGGACCGCGCCACGTTGCGACGTGATGCGGGTGTACACCTCGGGACGGCGGTATTTGTCGAAGTCGAACAAGGTCTTCTTGTAGCGATCGCACCAATCGAGATCGCAAGACGCGACGATCAGTTCGTCGCCGGTCGTCAAGGCTTGTGCGACGATCTGTCCGCTCGGCGCGATGATGCACGACTGGCCAAGCGAGTCGACACCTTCCTCAACTCCACCCTTGGCGACTCCGATCACCCACGTGCCGTTCTGGTACGCACCGGACTGCATCACGAGTGCGTTGTGGAATCCCTGCAGGATGTCCTGGCTGGGGTCGGGAACGTAGTGGATCGGCGTGTTGTATCCGCACAGGATCATTTCGACGCCCTGCAAACCCATCTCGCGGTACGACTCCGGCCAGCGGCGGTCGTTGCACGTCATCATGCCGACGATGCCACCGAACGCGCGCCACACACCGAAGCCTTCCGGACCGGGTTCGAAGTAGTAGCGCTCGGCGTGCTGGAACGGACGATCCGGTTCATGCTCGGCGTGTCCGGGAATATGCACCTTGTGATACTGACCAACGGTGTTGCCCGAACCGTCGACGAGGATTTGGGTGTTGTACCGGTGACGGACACCGTCACGATCAGGTACGGTGAGCTCGGCGTATCCGAGCGAGAAACCGATGCCCAGGCGACGGGCTTCGTCGAAGAGAGGTTGCGTGTCGGGACCGGGCATCGCCGTCTCGTACCAATGGTCGGTCTCGGTGATGTCGGCGACGAACCAACGCGGGAAGAAGGTCGTGAGCGCCAACTCGGGGAACACGACGAGATCACACCCACGCGCCGATGCCTCGCGCAGAAGGACGATCATGCGCTCGACGACCGAGGCTCGGGAATCGGCGCGTTGCACGGGTCCCAATTGGGCCGCACCCACCACAACCACTCGCGACGTGTTCGAACTCATCATTCCCCTCCGGTGTTCGCCAAGGTCCACATGGCATCGAGCAACACGTCGGCTCCGGCGATGAGGTCGGCATCGTCGGTGTGCTCGGCGGGATTATGGCTGATGCCCTTGTGCGAAGGTACGAAAATCATCGAGGTCGGACACACCCGCGCCAACATCTGTGCATCGTGCCCGGCGCCGGACGGCAGGCGCTTCACGCGGTGTCCGTGTTGGACGGCGATCGACTCGACGAGATCGATCATCGACGGATCGAACACGACGGGCTCGAAGCGCGCGAGGGAGCGGGTCTCGATCACGACACCTTCCTCTTCGGCGATGGTTGTCAGGACTCGTGCGATGTCGGCTTCGGCGTGCTGGAGCAAGGACTCGTCGGTGTTGCGCACGTCGAGCGTCAGCGTTGCGCGAGCGGGGACGACGTTCACGAGATTCGGTGCGAGATCGACCTTGCCGACGGTGCACACCTGATCTCCGCCCATCGAACGGGCCAGTTCGCGCAGGAACACCGTGATACGAGCCGCAACGTAGGCCGGATCGTGACGCAACCGCATCGGGGTGGTGCCGGCATGGTTGCTCTGACCCGTGATGGTGACTTCCTGCCAGGAAATGCCTTGCACACCTTCGACGGCTCCGATCACGAAACCCTCGGCCTCGAGGATCGGACCTTGCTCGATGTGCAACTCGACGAAGGCATGCGGGGGTCGGGCCGGGCACGGTGCCGAACCGGCGTATCCGATGCGATCGAGTTCGTCGCCGAGTCGCGCACCATCGATGGCAACCGCGTCGAGTGCCGATTCGAGCGACATTCCTCCGACGTACACCAGCGATCCGAGCATGTCCGGTTGGAAGCGGGCACCCTCTTCGTTGGTGAAGACGCCGACGGCCAACGGGCGCTTCGGTGTCAGACCGGCGGCCATCAGGGTTTCGATCACCTCGAGTCCGGCCAACACTCCGTAGTTGCCGTCGTATCGGCCGCCGGTGCGAACGGTGTCGATGTGGCTTCCGGTGAGCACGGGGGTGTCGTCGGAACAACGCCAAGTGCCGATCATGTTGCCAACGCCGTCGATCGTGACGTCGAGACCGAGATCGATCATCCAGGTGCGCACGAGATCGCGCCCGTCCCGGTCGTCGTCGGTGAGGGCCAGACGGCACGATCCACCTCCCGGGATGGGGGAGACCGCAGCCAAGGCGTCGATCCGGGCACGCAGACGGTCGGGATCGACGCGCACCCCACGGGCGACGGGTCTGACCTGCGATGACACGCCTGAAGTTTACAAAATGTCAAAGCCGTTCCGAGCCGACATGGTCGGTTTAGTGTCGGGACTCATGGAGCGACCATGAGTGGCGTCGAAGTGGTGGCGCTCCTCGGAGCGGTCTTCGTCGCATCCCTCACCCAGGTGACGGTCGGGTTCGGCTTTGCATTGCTCGCTGTACCCCTCATGACGTTGGCTCTCGACACCCACGAGGCCGTCGTCATTTCGACCATGCTCGGGCTGGTCACGAGTGGTTTCCAAGCGTGGCACGGGCGCGCCGAGATCGATCACCCGTTGGTCAAGCGCCTGATGGTGGCGGCTCTCCTCGGAATCCCGGTCGGGGTGATCGTCTTCCAGCAGGTCGACGAGCGGGTTCTGAAGATGCTGCTCGGAGTGAGCGTCCTGATTGCCGTCGTCGAGTTGGCGACCGGCATCGCTTCCAATGGGTCGACGACGACCGATGTGCTGTGTGGGGCCTTGAGCGGCGCACTGGCGGCGTCGTTGTCGACGAACGGGCCGCCGTTGGTGTTCGCCCTTCAGACGCGGGGTCTTCCCATGAGCGTCTTTCGTCCGACCATCAACACCGTCTTCACACTTTCGGGTTTGGCGTCGTTGGTCACGTTCGTCGTTGGTGGAGACGTCGAAGGCGCCGCGGTCGGACACGCACTGTTGGCGGTGCCGATCATGCTCGTCGGTTCACGCATCGGGTTTCTTCTGCGACGACGGGTACCCGAAGCAGGAGCGCGTCGACTCGTCCTCACGTTGTTGGTTGTCGCGGCCGTGAGTGCGATCGTGTCGGCGGTCTGACCACCAAGCAGTCGGTCGAAGATTGCCGCCTGTCAGCCGCCACCAAAGATCATCATCCACTGTTCCTTGGTCGACGGCTTCAACACGAAGTTGTGCTGCTTCACGCGTCCCATGTCCTCGTACGGCGCATCCGAGTAGCGATGCCCGGGGAACAGAACGGTGTCGTCGGGCAGTGCGTTCAGCGCGCGCAAACTGTCGAACATGTCGTCGGGATTGCTGCCGGGCAGATCGGTGCGACCACAACCGTCGAGGAACAGCGTGTCGCCCGACAGGAGACAGCCACCGACATGGAAACACTGCGATCCGGGGGTGTGTCCCGGAGTATGCATGAGGGTGATCTCGAGTTCGCCCACCGTGACGACGTCTCCCGACGCATGCGAATGAAAGTGTTCGCTCGCGACACCGGTTGTGCGGGTGACCCACGGGAGTTCGTTCTCGTTGACGTGGATCGGCACATCGGCGCGTTCGAGCAGTGCCGCGACTCCTTCGATGCGGTAGTTCATCATCGAACCCCCGATGTGATCGGGGTGGTAGTGCGAAGCGAGCACTCCCGTGAGTCGCATTCCGTCGCCTTCGACGATGTCGAGTAGGTCGTTCACGCCGTATGCCGGATCGACCACCACGCATTCGCCCGTGGCACGGTCACCGACCAGGTAGACTAAGTTCACCATCTGACGAGCCAACGGGTCGTCCGTGGCGAAGTCGTGACCGGACAGCAATTGACGGAAGTACACGCGGTCGTCCATGGGTCAAGGGTAGACCGCACCGCGGTGGGAGAGCGTTCTGGGCGAGTCGCCAACACCGTTCGGCTCTAACCTCATCGTCGTGGCTGACATCTCCGAGCGCGAATCGAATCGTGGCGATCTGCTCGGGCTCAGTGCTGGTCAACGCATTCCGTACGGTGGTTCACGTTGGGTCGCAGTTGGCGAGGACCTCGCTCGTGACTTCGTCGCCGGTGATCGTCTCATCGTCGTGCATCACGACGGAACGCTCGTGCGAGTCCCCAAAGGCGTGGCCGAGTCGGTCGATCGGGCGGTGTCGCGCGCGCATCGCGCTTTTGCGGCCCTGGGTGGTATTTCCAACGATCGCGTGACCGACTTTTACGAGCGGTTCGCTCGCGCTCTCGAGGACGACACGATTTTCGCCCACATCGCCCGAGCCAATGAGGCCGATGTCGAACGCGCGCGAGCGTCGGGTCGAGCCGTCGGGCGTCTCGCTCTCAGCGAAAAAATGCGATCCGACATGATCGCGGCCTTGCGCATCTGGCGCGACACATCGTCGAGTGTCGGTGAGGTGGTCGAACGCGTCCAGCATGCCGATTGGTCCGTCACCGCGGTGTCGGCTCCCCTCGGAGTGGTGGGCTTCGTGTTCGAGGGTCGACCGAACGTTTTCGCAGACGCCACCGGAGTGTTGCGCGGAGGGAACACCGCCGTCATGCGCATCGGAAGCGACGCACTCGGCACGGCGGTCGCGATCATGGAGCATGCCCTGGGCCCCGCGCTCGTTGCCGCCGGTTTGCCCGAAGGATGCGTCGAGTTGGTTGCCGAGGCCGATCGGGCGGCTGGTCACGCGTTGTTCTCCGATCCTCGCATCGCCCTCGCCGTTGCGCGGGGTAGCGGTCCGGCGGTGGCGCAACTCGGGGCGGTCGCCCGACAGTCCGGCGCCGCCGTCAGTCTGCACGGAACCGGTGGGGCGTGGATGATGATCGATACGACCATCGAGCCCGATCTCGTGCGAGGTTGTGTGTCGGCCTCGCTCGATCGCAAGGTGTGCAACACGCTCAATGTCGCCGTGCTGATCGGTCGATCATCGGCGATCGACGAGGCTTTTCTCGCAGCAGTCGAAGATGCCGGACGCCGTTGTGGTGCAACATCTCGTCTTCATGTCGTCGACGAGGCGATGGCCGCCAGCGGTCGATCGATCGATGTCGTCGCCGAGTCGAGTCCGACGGTGCTCGCCACCGAGTGGGAGTGGGACTCCGCACCGGAGTTGTCCGTCGTTCGAGTCGACTCGGTGCAACGAGCGATCGATCTGTTCAACGAGCATTCTCCGCGCTTCATCGTGAGCGCGCTCGTGTCGGCGACCGCCGACGAGGAGGCGATCTATCGCGGTTGCGACGCCCCGTTCGTTGGCGATGGATTCACCCGTTGGGTCGATGGGCAATACGCGCTCCGACGACCGGAACTCGGTTTGTCGAATTGGCAGACCGGTCGGTTGTTCGCGCGAGGCTCGATTCTGTCCGGGGATGGTGTGCACACCATCCGATATCGCGCGCACACGCCGAACCCCGATCAGCGGCGCTGACGATCAGTGCCCGAGTATCCGGGCGAGCAACTTCTCGATGTGTCGAGCGCGTTTGCGGGTGCGCGCCTCGCGGTCGTCGGCCATCGATGCGAGGCGAGTGAGAGCGTTGATCGCGATCCACCGCAAGGGTTCGGGCTCCCACGAACGCGATCGATGACCGACCCAAGGGAGATGCGCACGTTCGGTGTCGACCCCAAGCACGAGATCGGCGAGCGTGCGACCCGAGAGGTTCGCGGTCGTCGCACCATCTCCCACGTAGCCTCCGGCCGATCCCAGTCCGGTCGAGGGGTCGAAGAGAACCGAACAGTGCCAATCACGTGGAGCCGCAAGAGGCCCGCCCCAATGGTGCGTGAAACGGTGGTCGTCGAGAACGGGGAACATCCGTCGCAACGTGGCGACGAGCATGTCGGCCACGTCGCGGTCGTGGTCGAACGCGGGATCGATGCGCGAGCCGAGGTGATACGGGGCGCCTCGTCCTCCGAACGCGATGCGATCGTCCGCCGTGCGTTGCCCGTAGATGATCATGTGACGGGCGTCGTTGAAGGTCGGTCGTGACGGGGCGATCAAACGATCAATCACCTCTCGTGGCAAGGGTTCGGTGGCGACCATCATCGAATAGAGGGGCACGACGGCCCGCTTCATGCGGGGAAGCGACGCGGTGAAGGCTTCGGTTGCCCGGAGAACGATGGGAGCATCCAGAATTCCCCGATCAGTGGTGACCCGACCGGGTTCGATGGCGAGCACCGGAACGCCTTCGACGATGTCGACCCCGAGGCGACGCACCGCATCGCCCAACGCCCGAACGAGGGCTCCCGGATCGAGGGCCGAGCAATGCGGACTGAAGACTCCGCCGACGCAATCCGTCGAATCGACGAGGGCACGAGCCTCGGCCGCATCGAGCAGCGATCCGAGGGCCTCCGGAACGGAGAGACCTTCGGCTTCGTTCTGTTGCTCGCGCAGTCGTTGCATCTGGATCTCGCCGTGAGCCAGTTGCAACCAACCGCCCGATGCGACGCGATCACCGATTCCGAATGAGACCGCTCGATTCCGAATCTCCACGACCGAGTCGTTCATGGCGCGCACCGAGGCACGGGCCGTGTCGATGCCGTGTCGTTCGACCAATGAGGCGATCGACATGGGAAGAAGCGCCGAGCTCCAACCGCCGTTGCGACCACTGGCACCAAAGCCGACGTGTTCGCGCTCCACGATCCGAATCTTCGATTGCGGCGCGGCGGACGCGAGGTAGAACGCGGTCCACAATCCGGTGAAACCGGCTCCGACGATGATCACATCGCTCGAACCCGACACGTGATCTGGGGCCGTCGCGGCGACCCGTGTGGGGCCGTCCCACAGGCATCCGTCGATCATCGGTCGAGAATAGCGTTGTCGATCAGGCGCACGTCCCCGACCCGAGCGGCGATCAGGATCACATCACCCGACGCGCACTTCGCGACTGCCGACAGGTCGGAAGGACGACCCACGTGGACGGAGTCGACTTCCAGCCCTTGCTCGGTCAGCATCTCTCGCACCCGCGAACAGATGGAATCGGCCTCCCTGATGCCATCGACGAACATTCGTCGAGCGAGGTCGAGGCCCCTTGGTATCGCGAGAGCCCGGGCACGATCGTCTGTGGAGAGGCGAACGT
>JBJTIO010000048.1:0-7469 GCA_046095045.1 Actinomycetota bacterium | reverse complement strand
ATGGAAGACTTCTGATCTCACGATCGAAGTCGTTTCATCGATTAACACGAACGTGGGCCCCGGGGAAACCCGGGGCCCCGTCACATCCGGGGTGCAACGTGTCGCGTTGGTGTCGTGCGACGAGGCGCGCGATATCGACTACGACATGCAGTCGGTACGCCAGGCGTTGATCGACATCGGTGTCGATGCCGTGGTGGTGTCGTGGGACGACGCCACGGTCGACTGGTCGAGCTTCGATCGTGCGATCCTGCGCAGCACGTGGGATTACCACCGTCGACTCGAGGAATTTCTCGTCTGGGCTCGAGCCACCAACGAGGTGACGCGGTTGTGCAACTCGTTGGCGATCATCGAATGGAACACCGACAAGCACTATCTCGCCGAGTTGCACCATGCCGGATTCGCAACGGTGCCAACCACTTTCATCGAGGTTGGTGGCGATGCGCGATCGGAGATCGAACGGGTGTTGTCGTTCGGAGACGCGGTTGTCAAGCCGTGCGTCAGCGCGGGGAGCAACGACACCGAGCGTCACACCACGACCGAGTCGGCACTGACCCAGATCGCCGACTTGCACGCACGAGGACGCGCCGTGATGGTGCAGCCGTACATGTCCCGAGTCGACGCCGACGACGAGACCGGACTCGTGTACATGAACGGCGTGTTCAGTCACGCCTTCGCCAAGGGCCCCTTGCTCGCGGCGGAAAAGAACATGGAGGGTGGCCTCTACGCCGAGGAACGCATCGAAGCGCGCGTGGCCGACGCCGCGCAACGCGCACTCGGCGATGCGTCGATCGCATGGGTGTCGCAACGCTTCGGAACGCCCTTGTACGCGCGCGTCGACCTGTTGCCCACGGTCAACGGTCCGGTGATCATCGAATTGGAGATGACCGAGCCGTCTCTGTACGTGACGCTTGGCGACGGTGCACCCGAGCGATTCGCCCGCGCGGTGCTCGACTGCTGAGACGGCCCCGCTCGTCAGTCGATGAGGAAGTTGCCGAACTGCCACGTATCGGATGCATCGAATCCGTGCGGTTGAGTGCGCCACTTTTCGAACACGTCACGTCGAGCATCGAGTGGGTTCCAGTCGCTCGGACCAGACCAGATGTTGCCGAGGAACGGCTCGGCGACGGCGAGAACTCGGCGCCACGGCAACTCATCGGGAAGGCACAGACCGCGCTGCGGATCGGAGATCATCCAGTCGATCGCGCCCATGATCGACGCCGCCACTTGCAGCGTCGTGGCGTTCTGGCCGGTCACGTGACGTCGCGCCTCGTCGATCGACAACTGTGTACCGGTCCACCAGGCACCGTAGGGATGTCCCATGAGTAACACTCCCAACTCGTCCTCGCCGTGCACGATGTCGTCGTTCATCACGCGTCGATGTTCCTGCACGGTCCACTGACGTCCGACCAATTCGTGGATACTGGCGATCGCGGCGTCGGACGGACAGTAGGCATAGTGCACGGTCGGTCGATGCAACACGTTCCCGTCGGCGTCGAAAGACGTGAGATGTTCCGACATCGTGAAGGCCTCACCGTGACGAATCACCATGCCGATGATCGGTCCACCATTCGGCACCCACGAACGCACCCGGGTCTGGATCCCGGGTCGAGCGAGACAAATCTGATTGCGCGGACCTTCGTCATGCGCGTAGGCGTCGAGTGGAAGCGTCCGCTCGTGAGTTCCCCATCCGAGTTCGGCGGGCGCGATGCCCTCCTCGTACAGACCCTCGATCGACCACGAGTTGACGAACTCATTGGGCTGTTTGGGTCGGTTGCTCACCTGCGTGTCGCGCTCGGAGATATGGATGACCTTCGTAGATGTCAGACGACACAGGTCGGCAAAATTCTCCGACGCGATGGCCAACTCGAGAGCGGAACGATCACCGAAACCGTCGCGCACCATGCGCTCGCCGATCTCGAGCAGAGCTCTCTTGGCGAAGTGACTCACCAATCCCGGGTTCGCTCCATGTTCGACGACTCCGCTCGGCCCCGGTGTCGACCAGGTGCGCTGGAGGGCGCGAATCTTCATGTGGCGCACGTACAAAGTGCGATCCCGCGGATCGACGATTTCGACGTCTTGGTACGGATCCCATTCCTCGACGGAGGTGTCGAGGTAATGAACGCCGTGGTCGTGGCACCAGCCGATGATCGTGCAGGCATCGATGTTCCAGGCGAGATTCAACAACACGTCGCCGGGGGATAGTCGACGCGACAACTCGAGGTCGAGATTGTCACGGGTGATGCGAGCGCGCTCGAAGGTGAGTCCCGACCCGACGAGATCACCGAGGCGTGCGGGATCGGACTCGTAGTCGACGACGGTGATGTTGCGGGGATCGACGCCACGGTCATGCACGAGCAGCGGAACCGTCGCTTGACCGACGGCGCCGAAGCCGAGAACCACGTATCGACGTGGTGGCGTTGAATCCATCGAACATCTCCCCGGCTCCGCGCTCGCACGCACTCGATGAAGGAGGGAAGTTATCCGCTTTCACCCCGCGCCCCACCGGGGCGTCAGCGGTCGAACGACGCCAAACCGATCACCGGCAACTGCGTCGACGTTCCGTCGAAGCCGAACAGATAAGGGCGACCGAGGGTTCCCGTTGCCGGGTCGTAGGCGTTGACGAGAATCGTGTTGTCGCCCACCTGCAACGAGTCGACGTTGGCGCCGAGGCCGGCGGGCAACGAGAACTCCGCCACGCGCGAAGCGGTGGTGGTGTCGATCACCACAACGAGATCGCCCTCGATCCAAGCGAGTCGTGAGCCCTTGTCGTCGACGGCGAACGCGGCGGGACAGGTCGCGCAATCGACGAAGTTGTCGCCCAGTCCGTAACGCGTCGTGTCGATACGGGTGCCCGAGCGGTCGATGATGAGCGGTGATCGCTCGATCTGCGACCACACTTGACCGGCGATGATGTTGCCACCGATCGACAGACGATCGGGCCCGGTCTCCCAGTCGCCGATGACGCCGATCAATTGCGGTTCTCCACCGACGAGGTCGCCGAGAAACAATTCTTCGATCGCATCGTCGTATCCGACTCCACTCTTCTTCGAGTACAGGATTCGATCGCTGCCGTTCTCGATGATGACGTCGTGCAGCCGTATCCATTCGTTGTTCGGGTCGGTCGGTGTGACGAGTGGCGTCGCGACACCGTCGACGATGCGGTAGATCGTGTTGTCACCTGGCTGCTGGTAGCCGGGCCACACCTTTTGGGCAACGATCGAACCGTCGCTCAAGCGCAAGGCGATGACCCACGAGCCCGAGTCGATCGATGTGCTGCTCGCACCGACGACCGTCGAGATACCCGATGGCGAAGCAATGAGGATCCGTTGGTCGAGTGGGATCGACGTGACGATGGTTGACGACGTGGTGGGGGCCGGGGTGACCGACGGGTCGGTGGGGGTGTAGATGATCGCCGGACTGGTGTCGGGAACATCGACGGTGGTCACGGGGAGTGTCGTTGGCGCGAGGGTGTCGGGACCGGGTTCGCTCCCGAGGTCGACGGCGAGAAACACGATCACCAGAAGCACGACGGCGGCCGTCATCGAACCGGCCCCGAACATCGCCGACCGGCGACGTGCCCTTTGATCGTCATCGACCATGAGCGAACCGTAGCCTCGCATCCATGGCTCGCAAGCGCAGCGACAAGGTGCTCGTCGTCAAGATCGACGTCGCCGACGGTGAGTTGCGTCAACGTCGATCGCCCGACGATCTGGCCGTTGAGGAACCGATGACGATTCAACTCGACGGTCATGTGGTGGCTACCACCATGCGCACTCCGGGAAACGACTACGAGTTGGCGGTGGGTCTGTGCCATGGCGATGGATTGCTCGCCGGCGCACCCGTCACGTCGGTGCGCTATTGCGCGAATGGCTCGGCATCCGACAGCAACTTCAACGTGGTGACCGTCGAGACCGGAGGCCGAGCACCGGTTCCGACCGCGCGACTCGGCACGACTTCATCGAGTTGTGGCGTGTGCGGCACCGAGAACATCGACGAACTCGCGGCCCGGTTGTCGCCTTTGCCGACCGAGATATTGGCGGTGATCCCTCCGTCGGTGGTTCTCGACGTGGCGAGTCGGGTGCCTGATCAACAATCGGTGTTCTCGGCCACGGGAGCGGTCCACGCGGCCGCCACGTTCGATGCGGTGGGAGTCATCGACGTCGTGCGCGAGGACGTCGGTCGTCACAACGCGGTCGACAAAGTGGTCGGCACGTTGTTGTTGGGCGGACGTCTGCCGGCCCACGACGTCGGCTTGTTCGTCTCCGGGCGAGCGAGTTTCGAGATGGTACAGAAGGCGTGGGCGGCCGGTATTGGCACGGTCGTGTCGGTGAGTGCGCCGACGTCTCTCGCGGCGCAGACCGCGACGCGAGCCGGCATCACCCTGTACGGGTTCGCTCGCGACGAGCAGATGGTGCGTTACTCGCCGAACTGATTTGGGTACGTCGATTTACCGGTTAGAACCCCGTAAGGTGATCTCATGAGCAACCAAAAAATGCTTCGTAAATTGATCGTGGTGTCAACGCTGGTATTTGGTGGAATCACGATGTCGGATGTTTCCCCGGTATCGGCAACGAATCCCACGGAGACCACCAATGTGTATTCGGCTGGAGCCCGCTGGCGAACTATTGCATCCAGTTCATCAGGCGAAATCGCGGTGGCTGGTCGTGATGCAACAGCGTCCGGATCAAAATTGGTCCTCACGACCGACGGGGGTACCTCGTGGTCCCTCATCGAAACGTCGGATGTTTTGCAGTGGACGTCGGTCGACATTTCGAGTGATGGTCAGACGATCGTTGCAGCAGGCGGAATTGCACCTTCGTATTCGGTGTCACTTTCGTCGGACCGCGGACAATCTTGGCGCACACTTCTTTCGAGCACAACCGTCCAGTACCCGCTCGTTTCGATGTCAAACGACGGCACGAAGATTCTCGTGTCGAGTGACTCGGGCGAACTTTTGGCATCCACGGATTCGGGCGTTACCTTCGCGTCAATTGCAACCGGACGTAATCATCAGTCGATCACGGTGAGTGGAGACGGCAACACGATGTATGCCGCAGGTGGGAACGAATTATGGAAATCAACCGACAATGGGTCAACGTGGACCGCTCTATCGGCGGCTGGCGTTCATAATTTCTCGTCGGTTTCGACATCTGATGATGGGTTGGTGATCCTCGGTGTGGTGTCGTACGAACAAGCGAGTGGCGTCGGGGCCTTTTATTCACAAGACGGGGGAACGATCTTCCTGCCAGCAACCGGAGTTGATGAAACCTTCAACAATCAAACGGCAACGGGCGCAATTTCTAGCGATGGTTTGAGCATGATCGTCTCTACTTATGGCACTGCCCCGCAGATTTCAACCGACGGCGGAGCAACATGGACGGAAGGTGATTTCCCAACAATTGGTTGGCTTGCTTTTGCTGTCGTCGGAGAAGGTTCAATCATCTATGGGGCGGCAGAGGGAAGCGGATTGTGGGCCCAACGAGAAGTTCCACCTCCGATCATCATCGAGGCGTCGAAAACGTCTGTGAGCGTGTACGGGGGACAGATCCTCAACCTCGTCGGTACTTCATTCAAAAATGTCGTGTCAATTACATATGCGGGTCAGAACATTGATGACGCATGGATTTATGATGACTCAATTTCCTTTACCACGCTGGCCACCTCGGAATCGCCGGTCATCGTGGTAGTCACTACCGAGTCTGGAGCGGACTCGATAGCACTTGACACCTATGTTCCAGGTCAACCAATGATTCATTCGGTTTCACCCAACACAGGAGACTGGGCCGGCGGCACTCTCGTCACGCTCAGTGGTACAGATTTTGATGACGTGATTTCAGTCAAGGTCGGGGGTGTGACTGCAGAGGTCCAAGATTGGAGCACAACCTCAATCAGCTTTTTTGCTCCGGCAGGTCGAGTTGGTTTGGCCGACATTGAAGTAGTGACTCCAGCGGGAGCGGGGCTCTCTTCGCGTTCATTCCGTTACACATGGAGTCGGCAGTCTGTACTGCCCCCGTTCGAGGCTCTTGACGTTGTGTCTTACGATGGCGCGGCTTTTGTAGTGGAGCAAGGTCCGGATGGACGGCTGTACATCGGTGGGGTATTTGAGAATGCCGGGGGCATTGACGAGGCCGACAGTCTGGTTGTGTGGGACGGTGTCAATTGGAGTGCTCTTGGAAGTGATGGTTTTGGCGACGGAGCACTTGACGGAGATTCGTGGGTCGTCGGCATTGTCTTTGGTCCGTCTGGTGAATTGTTGATCAATGGTCAATTGTTTTTGCAGGGCGACACCACATTGCATGGCGTACTTCTGTGGGACGGAACCAACTGGGTGTCTCTTGGAGTTGAGGGCATTGTGGAGGACATGGAGTTCGACGCCGCTGGGAACCTGATCATTGTGGGCGAATTTACGGATGCTGGTGGCACTCCAGTGAGCAATATGGCTCGTTGGGATGGAACATCGTGGTCTGCAGTAACCACAGTGTCATTTAATGGAGCAATTTCCGGGATTGAATTGGATGGCGACGAAATTATTGTCAGCGGATTCTTTTCTGATCTTGATGGCATCAACGAAGCCGATGGACTTGCGCGTTGGGACGGAGCATCGTGGCACGCGATTGGTTCAAACGGTGATGGTGATGGATTTTTCCCCGAGGTCCCGAGTTTGAGTATGACCATCGAAGGGTCTGGAAGCGATCGTCGAATTCTCGTGGGTGCGTGTCTAGACGTCGATCACTCTGGTGTTTATGTCTATGAGTCAGGTGTGTGGCAACCAATAGCGACGAACCAGATCGCTGGGTGTGTCGTGAGACTGACGCGACTCGATGATGGTCGCCTACTGATCGTTGGATACTTTGATGGTGTCGAAGACAGGTCGATCAGTGGAATCGCAGTCTTAGAAAATGGTGAATGGTCACCTGGCGGAAATTTCGATTATCTGTTTGATGCCATAGAATTCGGTTCTCCGTCTCGATTGATGGTGACTGGAACATTCGAACTCGACGGTCTAAATCAGCTTGTGTCGATCACGCGTGCTCTGGGAGATTCTGAAGTGCTGGCGCCAACGACTTTCGAGCCGTCCTACGGTCCAGTGGAGGGCGGAAATGTGATCACGATTCGAGGAGCTAATTTCACGGAGAATACGGACGTGGTGTTTGGCAATGTGGCTGCATCATCAGTCACCGTCGTGTCTTCAACTGAATTGCGAGTTGTGGTACCGGCACAGTCCTCCGGTGATGTGGTCATCTCGGTCTATGACAGTTCTCGACTTGTCCAAATGAGCGGTGTATATCGATATGGATCGCCTGATCCTGAACTTCCAGCAACCGGGGTTCAAAGCGATGCAACGCGGACGATCGTATTCTTCGGGATGATGGCAATCTTCGCTGGTTGGTCGTTGATTCGACGGAAATCAGTTCTACAGCGATAATTCCGGCAGATCGGCCGCCACGTCGTCGACGGTTCGATGCGCT
>JBJTIO010000047.1:0-5367 GCA_046095045.1 Actinomycetota bacterium | reverse complement strand
GGCCGTTCTCGACGGTGACGAGTGGATCATCAACGGACAGAAGGTCTGGACGACGGGCGGACACCACGCCGACTACTGCTTCCTTCTCACGCGCACCGACCCCGAGGCACCCAAGCACAAGGGCATCTCGTATTTGTTGGTGCCGATGCGGCAGGAAGGCGTCGAGGTGCGCGGGATCGTGCAGCCCGACGGAACCGCGGAGTTCTGCGAGGTTTTCTTCACCAACGCTCGTTGCCCCAAGGACAACGTCGTCGGTGGCGTGAACAACGGATGGAAGGTTGCCAACAGCACGCTGGCGTTCGAACGTGGCATGAGTGCCACCACCGGCTATCGCCGATTCGAGGAGGAGTATCGACTGATGGTGCGCGCGGCCACTGACAATGGTCGCATCCATGAAGAGGGCATTCGTCAGCGACTGATGCAGTACTACACAAAGATTCAGATTCTTCGCATCAACGGATTGCGATCACTCACCGCGACTCTCAACAACTCCAAGGATCTCGGCGTGATGGCCCTCGGTGCGTCGAACAAGATGTTCTGGTCGGAGATGCACAAGGCGGCCATGGAGTTGGCGCTCGACATCTTCGGGCCGAATTCGATGCTCGTCGATGCCGGCCCGGACGCGGGATCGTGGCCCGGTGTCGCCCGTGAGAAGCGTCGCGCCGGTTATCCGGTGAGCCCGATGATGTCGTCGTTCTTCTTCAGTCGCTCGGAAACCATCTGGGGCGGCACGAGTCAGATTCAGCGGAACATCGTGGGTGAGCGCGTGCTCGGTTTGCCCAAGGAGCCGTCGGCCGGTTGAGCGAACGCATGGTGACGCCGCGGTTCCTGTTGATGACCGCGGCCACTCTGGCGTACTACATGTGTGTCGGCATCTTCATCCCCACGTTGCCGGTGTTCATCAAGAACGGCCTCGGTGGGGGAGAAGCGATGATCGGCGCGGCGGGCGTCGTGTTCAGTGCCTCGGCGGTGTTGTTTCGTCCGTTGCTCACGTGGGTCGGCAACACCTGGGGCCGACGCACGATGATGGTGACCGGTTCGCTGGTCGGTGCGGTCGGTGCGCTCGGCCTGGTGGTGGTCGAGTCGAATTGGCAAATACTTCCGTTGCGCGCCGTCATGGGTGTCGGTGAAGCGGCGCTGTTCGTCGGCGCGGCGATCCTCGTGGTCGAACTCAGCCCGGAGTCGCGCAAGGCCGAGGCCGCGAGTTACTTGTCGGTGGCGGTGTTCGGCGGTTTGTCGCTCGGTCCGATCGTTGGCGAATGGGTGATGGGTGACGTTCCCGAGGCGGCGCGAGGTTTGTCGTCCGGTCGTTACGACGCCGTGTGGGTGGTGTCGGCGTTGGCCGCGGGGCTGGCGGCGATCGTTTCGCTCACGGCGCCGGCATTCGTGGGCGAGCGACCCGAACGGGTGAGTCGGCGTCCAACGTGGTTTCACCCGAGTGCGATGTTGCCCGGCATGATCCTCGCTCTCGGTATGGCGGCGTGGACGTCGTACACATCCTTCGTGCCGACATTCGCCAAATCGATCGGACTCTCCGGTTCCGCCGCGTTTTTCACCGTGTACAGCATCCTGTGTCTGTTCATCCGACTTTTCGGAGCGAAGATCCCGGCACGTATCGGCCTTCGCCGCAGCGTGGTTCTCGCCATGTGGTTCTTGTTCGGTGGTGTCGCCGCGGTGTGGGTGCTGGGCAACTCATTCGGCATTTGGCTCGGGACGGTCTTCTTCGCGTTCGGCGTCTCGTTCTTCTATCCCTCGTTGTTGGCGATGAGCGTCGAGGGCGTCGACGGTGAGGATCGTGTCGAAGTGGTGGCGAGCTTCACCAGTTTCTTCGAGATCGGCGGCGTCATCGGCGGGCTGGCTCTCGGTTTGATCGGTCAAGCCTTTGGAGAGCGTTCGACGTTCCTGGGCGGCATCGGTTTTGCGATCGCCGGATTGCTGTTGTTGCAACGAACGCGTCGTCCGTCAATCGCCTGACGGCTGACCAGCCATCATCGACTCGGCCGAGCGCAATGGACGATTGGGCATCGCGAGGGCGACGACGAGTGCGAGCACGATCAGGGGAAGCGCCCCGCGGAAGACGACGACGATCGCGTGGGTCAACGCGTCGAGAGCGATCTCGCGGTCGGGCGAAGGAAGATTGCCGATCTCGCGCGGGGCCTGCACGAGGGCCGGGTCGATGCGTCCGTTGAGTTGGGTGGCGAAGAGCGCGCCGTACGCGGCCAGTCCGACGGCACCACCGAGTTGGCGCATGAAGACGACGACCGATGACGCGGTTCCCATCTCGCTCGGCGTGACGGCGTTCTGTACGGCCAATGTGCCCGTGGGCATGATCATGCCCATTCCGACACCGAGCGTGAACGAAGCCGCCATCGCGAGGTAGAGATAGCCGTGCGACGAGTCGAGAAACGACGCCATGCCGAATCCGAGTGCCGTGATTCCGCAACCGATCGGTGACCACATCTTGTAGGTACCGGTGCGCGATGTGATGCGGCCGACCCACGTGGCGGTGATGGCGACGGAAACCGCCATGGGAACGAGAAGCAATCCTGAGTTGGTCGCCGAGACACCGGTGACTCCTTGGAGGAACAAAGGCATGAAGGCATTGGCTCCGTAGAACACGGCGCCGATCAGGATCATGAGCGGAACCACGACCCTCACCGTGTCGATGTTGAGCATGGGAAGCGGGATGATCGGCTCGGGCGCGACCGCCTCCCATCGGATGAAGGCGACGGTGCCGACGATCGCGGCGGCGAAGAAGGCGATGGTCGGAGCCGACAGCCAACCGTATTCGTCGCCGGTCCACGACAGTCCGAGCAACAATGCGGTCACGGCGAAGACGAGAAGCGTCGCGCCGAGGAAGTCGACCTTGCGCTGTTGACGAGCGAAAGGCAGACGAAGGGCTTTGTCGGTGACCGCCAATGCGACGGCTGCGACCGGGACGTTCACGAGGAAGATCCACCGCCAACTGGTGTTGTCGACGATGAAGCCACCGATCAACGGCCCAACCACGCTGCTGAAGGTGAAGATGCTCGTGATGAGACCCATGTACTTGCCACGCTCGCGCGGTGCAACCACGTCTCCGATGATGGCGAAGGCGACGGCCATCAATCCGCCACCGCCGATGCCCTGCACCCCTCGGGCCACGACCAACTGCCACATCGACTGGGCGATGCCACAAAGAACCGAGCCGACGGCGAAGATCACGATTGCCGCCTGGAAGAGTCGCCGTCGTCCGTACAAGTCGGAGAGCTTCCCGAAGAGCGGTGTCGACGTGGTGCTCGTGAGCATGTACGCCGTGCCGACCCACGCGTAGTACTTGATGCCACCCAACTCGCCGACGATGGTGGCGAGCGCGGTGTTGACGATCGTGCCGTCGAGGGCCGACAACGCCAGACCGGAAATCACGCCGCCGAACACCAGGTACAGCTGGCGTTTGGTGATCTCGACCCCCATGGGGGTGCTGGTCAGGGTGTCAGGCATTGTTTGTACCGTACAACGAAAGTGTTCAGTGGACGCAATCCACGGGTGTCGCTCCGGACACATCAACCCCAAGAGGTGAGGCGTCGCGCCTGACAAGATGGCGCGATGCCGTCGACGCTCGTGCGCTCCACGTTTCGCAGTCCGGTCGGTCGGCTCACCTTGGTCGCGTCGGCGACCGGGTTGCGCGCTGTGTTGTGGCCGACTGACGACCCGGCGCGCGTGCCGTCGGTCGATGGGGCGCGACCGGGTCGCAACGATGTGATCGAGGAGACCGAACGTCAACTCGGTGAGTACTTCGCCGGACGACGACGAACTTTCGAGTTGCCTCTCGAACCGATCGGAACCGAATTCCAACTCGCTGTTTGGAACGTTCTACGCACGATCCCGTTCGGAGAGACCATGTCGTACGCGCAACAGGCCGCGATTCTGGGCGACCCGAAGAAAGCCCGAGCGGTCGGTGCGGCGAATGGTCGCAACCCGTTGAGCATCGTCGTTCCGTGCCATCGCGTGGTGGGAACGTCGGGGTCGCTCACGGGTTTCGCCGGGGGAGTCGAAGCCAAGAAGACGTTGCTCGATCTCGAACGACGGAACGCTCCGGCACGATTACGAGTGCGTTCCGCCGACGAGGATCCGCGGCTCGCCGAAATGTTCGCCAAAGGGCTCACCGCACCCGATGGTCGTCCACTCAATATCTTCGGGACACTCGCGAATCATCCCGATTTATTGCGGCGCTGGCTGGTGTTCGCGAGCCACGTTCTGTCCAAGAACACGATCGCACCCCGCGAACGCGAGCTGCTGATCCTGCGCACCGGCTGGAATTGCCGGTCGCGTTACGAGTGGGGCCAGCACGTGGTGATCGCGCGTGCCGTCGGGCTGACCGACGCGGAAATCGAACGGGTCACGAGGGGCCCATCGAACAAATGGGGTGCCCGCGATCGGGCTCTTCTCGTCGCGGCCGACGAACTGCACCACGACCGACGCATCGGCGACGAGACGTGGCGAATGCTCGAGGAACATCTGTCGACCGAGCAAATCCTCGACCTCATCGCAACGGTCGGCAACTACAACCTCGTTGCGATGTTCCTCAACTCGACGCGCGTCGAACTCGACGCCGGAGTTCCCGACGACCCGCGACTGGGGTAGGGGTCAGCGCTTGCGCGACGACTGAGACTGCTCCCGACGACGGCGAGCGGCTTCCTGTTCGGCGGCCTTGCGGGCTTTGCGCTGTTCCTTGAGTGTCGCGCGTTCCGCGTCGTCCCTGTCGTCGGTGCGCAGCGGAGCGATCGTGACCTCGGGTGCGGGCGGAACCTTCCAGGCATCGTCGTGCTTCAGAATGCGCACGATGATCGGTGAGGCAATGGCCTCGCCGGTGACCACGGTTGCCAACATCACTTGGGTCACTCCGAGTCCGTGTCGTTCGATCACACCGGGCAGAACTTCGCGGAGGTTCTCCTCACTCGGGTCGTCGGCGTTACTGCCGAGTGCTTCGACGCAATCGTTGAGGCAGGTCTCGGTGAGCACTAACGCGGCTCGTTCGAGATCGCCGTTCATGCGCCCCTTCAGCACGACTTCGCGGAGTGCGGCCACGAATGCTTCGGGGGTGGGATCGGATCCCTTCACACCCGCGATGTGCTGCATCGCGTCCTGACCGTCCTCCTCGAGGGCGTCGTAGAGCGCGACGATCGACGCATCGGGGAGGAGACGAAAAGCCCGATCGAGCACGGACAGGGCGGCGAGACGATTCTTGACCTGATTCACAATCCGTGGAGGCTACTGCTTGTCGATGCGTCAGAATGGTGCGATGAGCAACGAGTCCGGTCTCAAGGCCCGCATCCAAGCCGATATTTCCGACGCCGTGCGGGCGGGCGATGAATTGACCAAGTCGAC
>JBJTIO010000046.1:0-2773 GCA_046095045.1 Actinomycetota bacterium | reverse complement strand
ACCACCAGTCCGACCTCGGCGGGCACGCGAAACCGCACGTACGCATTGGCGACGAGTGCGGTGATGATGACGATCGGCCAGAACGCGAGCAACACGTTGCGCTGCGCGCGGTCACCGATCGTTCGTGCGCCGATGACGGCGAACGGAACGAGCAACCAGAACTGCGCGATTCCGAGCATCGTCACCCAACTCGGTCGACCCTCGGCCTCCCCCGCCTCGGTCACCGAGTCGAAGAACCCGAGGTTCAACACGCGTGCCATTCGGGCCGCAGCCACGACCGGATACCGCTCGATGTGATCGGACCAATACTCGAGTCCGGCTTTGCGCATCAACGTCGACTCTTGAGACGCATCGACTCCATCGGGAACATCGACGGCGTAGGCACACCAAATGTCCCATGAACCAACGTCGTCGTAGTACGTGCGATCACAATTCGCACCGGCGAGGGTGAGGCCGTCGTTCGTCGACAGGAACACCGGGTCCTCGAAACGCGCCTGATTCCATACGACCCAAGGCAACAAGACGACGATCGTCGACAACACGACAGCACATGTGGCCCGCAACATCGCGCGTCGATCGGAGCGGTTGTTGGCGTGCCACGCCACGACGACGAGAGTCATCGCGAGTGGTAACGCGAGCATCAATTCGGAGCGAGCGAGCGCCATCAGCCCGACGAGCGCACCGAGGATTGCCGCATCTCTGGTGGACGGACGTCGCAGCACGTCGATAGCGACGACCGTCGAGATCGCCACCAGCAGGAACGTCGGACCTTCGGCCATCAGCAGTCCGTCGTTCACCCAGATGTTGGCGTAGACCGCGGTGATCACCGCCGCCACCAACCCCGCCTTCTCGCCGGCGATGCGTCGAGCGAGCAGAGCCATCACCACCACGCTCACAATGCCGAGGAGCACCATCATCAGGCGTTGGGCCGTGACGAACGAGCCGGTCGATTCGGTGATCCAACTGATCGGCGTCAACACCAGAGCGGTCAGCGGCGGGTGATCCGCCGCCGGGGCACCACTGAGGAAGGACTGTTCGAACCAATGTCCGCGGGCGTTCGTGAGCGCCTGCGCCGAATAGAAGAGTTGGTCACCAAGCGGCTCGTCGTACCGCGCGACGCCGAGCACGAAAGCCAACCTGACCGCAGTGGCCCCGGTTGCGATCGCACCGACGCGCATCCACCAGTGTTTCGCCGCGTTCGCCATCGACGGCACGCTACCCAGCGGATTTCGCGGGTACGGGTTTCCAAGTCGTCGGGCGAGCGGCGAGACTGAGAACGATGTCGATCTCGCGCAGTCTCACCATCGGTGGTCGCACCGCCGCGAATCGCGTCATGTTCGGTCCGCACGTCACCAACCTCGGCACCGACGATCGAACCTTCGGCCCACGACATGTCGCGTACTACGAGCGTCGCGCCCGGGGCGGATGCGCGATCATCGTCACCGAGGGTGCGAGCGTGCACCCCAGCGACTGGCCCTACGAACGAGCGCCGCTAGCCGAAAAGTGCGCCGCGAGTTGGAGCGACATCGTTGGCGCGTGCCACCCGCACGGTGCGCTCGTGATCGCCTCGCTCGATCACGCCGGTGGACAAGGATCGTCCGCCTACTCACAACAGGCGCTGTGGGCGCCCTCACGTGTGCCGGAGGTCAACACTCGTGAGGTACCCAAGTGGATGGAGTCGAGCGACATCGAGACCGTCATCGACGGTTTCGCTGCATCGGCGAGCGTCGCCATGGCGGCGGGGTGCGATGGCGTCGAGATCAACGCCGGCCAACACAGCCTCGTGCGTCAGTTCATGTCGGGACTCACCAATCACCGAGGTGATGAATGGTCGGACCGATTGCTGTTCGCTCGTCGAGTGATAGGTGTCGTGCGCGATCGCGTGGGCGACGGCATCGTCGGAATGCGACTGTCGTGCGACGAACTCGCCCCGTGGGCGGGCATCACTCCGGAGATGGCGCCAACGATCGCCCGCGATCTCGCCGAGTGCGGGCTCGACTATCTCGTCGTGGTGCGGGGCTCGATCTTCTCGGTCGAGAAGACCCGGCCCGACTTCCATGAGCCGACCGGATTCAACGTCGACGTGTGTCGCGCGGTGCGTGGCGAGGTGCGCCCCGAGACGGCCGTGTTCCTCCAAGGATCGGTCGTCGATGTCCTCGATGTTGATCGGGCGATCGGCGAGGGCATCTGCGACGGAGTCGAGATGACCCGGGCCCAGATCGCCGACCCCGATCTGGTTCGCAAACACCTCGACGGTCGTACGAACGACATTCGACCTTGCATTCGTTGCAATCAGAGTTGTCAGGTGCGCGACGCGCGCAATCCGATCGTGTCGTGTGTCGGCGAGCCGTCGAGCGGACACGAATCGGACGATCCCGATTGGTATCTGCCCACACCGATGGCCAAGCGAGTGCTCGTGATCGGTGCCGGACCCGCCGGTCTTGAAGCGGCGCGCGTCGCGGCGATGCGCGGACATCAGGTGACGTTGCGCGAGAAATCTTCGTCCCTCGGTGGACTGGCCGCTGTTGCCGGACCCGGTTCTCGACTCGTCGAATGGCTGGTGCGACAGGTGTCCGAACTCGGTGTGACGATCGAAACTGCATCGAACGACGCCGACGCGACCGGATTCGACGTCGTGATCCAGGCGACCGGATCGACTTCCGGAGATCCCGATCACTCGGTGTCCGAAAACGTCGGTGATGGTCTCATCGATGTCGCCGATGTTCGACGAGGAGCGCGCTTCATCCCCGCTGGAGCTTCCGTCGTCGTTCTC
>JBJTIO010000045.1:0-6804 GCA_046095045.1 Actinomycetota bacterium | reverse complement strand
GCCCGTTCGGTGCGTCACTTCACCGACAATCTCGGCTTCCACGTCGAGTCCTCCGATTCCACTCGACCCGGCATCGCGGTGCTGGTGACCGGCGGAGTGACGATCGTGCTGGTGTCGCCCGAGGCCGGCCCCCAAGTGGCCTCCCACCTGAGCGCGCACGGACCCGGCATTCATCACGTGGCCATCGAGGTGCTGAACGCCGACTTCACTCGGATGGCCCTCGCCGACACCGCCGACCTCACCGCCCTCGTCGGCGACGCTCATGGTCACGAGCAGTTCTTCTCGGTGCGTGATCCCGATTCGGGCGTGCAACTCGGCTTCATCGCCCGCACCGGCCACCGGGTGGGTGTCGCCACCGAGAACATTCTCGACGCCTTCACGACCCAGCCCTGAGCCCGGACATCGACCCGGACATCGACCCGGACCTCAACCGTCACGGTCATCCATGCTGGAGAAAAACCGCGCTCGCGTAGTACAGTGCTCCTCAGCACGACCGCCCGGGGGGCTCGCGGTGACGCGGACTTCACGAGCATGGGGGCTTCGCGGCTCTTTCGCATCCGCGGGGCTTCCGTTGTGCGCTGGCAAAAACCGAGTGTCGTCGGGATCCGCTCCCGACTCAGGGTCCATCCCTGATCTCTCCGAAAGGTCGTCCCATGACGCCCCAGCGCAATCGTGTTTCGAATACATCCGTTGACGTTTCACCTCGACGTCGCGTCGCCCAAAATCACGCGACAAGTGAACCCACAGGTGATCTCACGAGTGACCGCGTGACCCTTCACCTTGAGTCCGGTAACCATGATCTCATCGATCTCGCTCTCGACGAGATCATGGGTCGGGCCCGCGCGATTCGTGATGCGCGCACCGGCAGCCGGGTCACGTATTCGCCCAAGGTCTTCATCCCGCTCACCATGTTGTGTCGCGACAGTTGCGGCTACTGCACGTTCGCTCAGCCACCGGCCCGGCTGCAGAGCCCGTATCTGTCCCCCGACGAAGTGCTGGCCATCGCGCGCCAGGGTGCGCGCATGGGATGCCACGAAGCGTTGTTCACTCTCGGCGAAGCACCCGAAGAGAAGTACAAGGTCGCGCGCGATTGGCTCGACGAGCACGGATACGCGTCGACCGTCGAATACTTGGCCGCCATGTGTCGTCTCGTTCTCGACGAGACCGGACTTCTGCCCCACGCCAATGCGGGCGCACTCAGTCGCGACGATCTGGCCATGTTGCGTCCGGTGTCGCCGAGCCAAGGGATGATGGTCGAGACCCTGCGCGACGATCTGCCGTGCCACCGAGGTGCGCCCGACAAGGATCCGGCTCGGCGATTGGCCACGCTCGAACACGCCGGCGAATTGGGCATCCCGTTCACGACCGGCATCCTCGTGGGCCTCGGCGAAACTCGCGCCGACCGCTTGGCCGCGCTCGCGGCCATCGCCGCGTCGCACGCACGGCATGGTCACGTGCAGGAAGTGATCGTGCAGAACTTCCTGCCCAAGCCGCGCACCGGCATGCAGCACGAGGCCCCCTGCCCCACCGAGGAGTTCTTGTGGTCGATCGCGGCGGCTCGCATCGTGTTGCCGCCCGAGATCCACGTGCAGGCACCACCGAACCTGAGCGACGACTTCGGCGCACTACTCGACGCGGGCATCGACGATTGGGGTGGCGTGTCACCGGTGACCGCCGATCACGTGAATCCCGAACGCCCGTGGCCCGCGCTCGACCGTTTGCGTCAGGTGACCGAGACCCGCGGCATGGTGTTGGCACCGCGCCTCACCGTGTACCCGGAGTTCATCGCCAACATCTCGCTCGATCCGGCGCGCCAGTTCGATCCGACTCACAACCGGTGGATCGACCCGTCATTGCGCTTCGCCGTGCTCGATCGTTGCGACGCCGAGTCGATGGGACGCGACGATCCGGGCGCGGTGTGGCCCGAGAAAGTCACCGCGGCCGACGTGGTGCACGACGGTGCCGAGGTGGTGCTGGTTGGACACCGCTCGACCCCGTGGTATTCGGGCAGCGAGAACAAGCCCCCGGTGATCGTGAGTGCTGGTGATCGTCACGGTCACTCTCACAAACCAAGTAACAACCACCGGACGCGCGTGCACGAGATCCTCGACGCTCACGCCGCCGGTGGCGAACTGGGCGTCGAAGAGATCGTCGCGTTGTTCCACGCTCGTGGGCCCGAAGTGCGCGACATCGCCGCTTACGCCGATGCCCTACGCGAGCAAGTGTGTGGCGATCGCGTGACGTGGGTGCACAACCGCAACATCAACTACACAAACGTGTGCACCTTCAAGTGCAAGTTCTGCGGATTCAGCAAGGGACCACTGTCGCTCAATCTTCGGGGCACCCCGTATCTGCTCACCCTCGACGACATCGCCCAACGCGCGCGCGAAGCCTGGAACATGGGCGCCACCGAGGTCACGCTGCAAGGTGGCATCCATCCCGATTTCGACGGCGACTATTACGTGCACGTCACGCAAGCAGTGAAAGACGCCGTGCCCGACATGCACGTGCACGGATTCACCGCTCTCGAGATCACCGAAGGCGCCAAGCGCAACGGCGAGGATCTGCGCGCGTACCTGACCCGCATGAAAGAGGCCGGACTCGCGTCCCTTCCGGGCACCGCCGCCGAGATCCTCGACGATGAGGCGCGCGCCGTGCTGTGCCCCGACAAGGTGAACACCGATGAATGGCTCGAATGCCACCGAGTCGCCCACCAAGTGGGGCTGCATTCGAACATCACGATCATGTTCGGCAGCATCGAGAATCCGTTGCATTGGGCCCGCCACATCGTGCGCACGCGCGATCTGCAAAACGAGACCGGCGGATTCACCGAGTTCATTCCGCTCCCTTTCGTGCACATGGCGTCGCCGATCTATCTGCAGAAGCGGTCGCGTCGCGGACCCACGTTCCGCGAGACGGTGCTGATGCACGCGATCGGACGCATCGCGTATCACGGTCTCATCGACAACGTGCAGGTGAGTTGGGTCAAGATCGGTGTCGACGGCGCGCGACAACTGTTGCGCGCGGGTTGCAACGACATCGGTGGCACGCTGATGGACGAGAACATCAGTCGCGCCGCCGGGGCGAATCACGGCCAGAAGATGACCGAGGACAGCTTCAACGCGCTCGTGTCACCCCTCGGGCGCACCCTCGCCCAACGCACCACCGGTTACCGATTGATGAATGCCTGATTGATGAATGCCTGATTGATGAACGCCTGACGCGTCATTGCGCGGCCAACGCGGCTTTGGCGTCGTCGATGTCGCGCACCAGCTGGGCGACGAGAGATTCGAGACCATCGAACTTCTGCTCGCCCCGCAGACGTTTCACGAACGTGATCTGTGCTTGTTCGCCGTACAGATCGAGGAATCGATCGGAACTCTCGTCGTTCGGTCGACCGATCACGTGAGCCTCGACGAGCGACACGGGCGCGTCGTCGTAGAACGTCGGACGACGACCGATGTTCACCGCGGCCGGCAGCACCTCGCCAGTCGATGGGCGGGTGTACCACGCGGCGTACACGCCATCGGCCGGTCGACAGATGCCGGCGGGAACCTCGACGTTGGCGGTCGGAAAGCCGATGGTGCGCCCGCGCTTGTCTCCGTGCGCCACGACGCCGCGCATCTGATACGGCCGACCGAGCATGGCATTCGCCGCGGCAATGTCCCCCTCGGTGATCAACCGTCGGATCTCGGTCGAGCTCGCGGTCACGCCGTCCTTGCCGGGGACGAGGGCGACAGGTGCGACGGTGAATCCGGCGTTTCGTCCGGTAGTCGTTGCACCGCCCGCGCGTCCCAGTTGGTCGAGCAGGGCCACGTTGCCCGCCCGACCGCGCCCGAAATGGAAATCAGCGCCGACGATGATGTGTTCGACGGCGAGACAGTCGATCAGCACCCGACGCACGAAATCGTCCGGTGATTCGGCCGCTTGTGCGGCGTCGAAACGCACCACGGCCACAGCGTCGATACCGGTGGCCCGAAGCAGTTCGATTTTCTGTTCGTGATCGGTCAGCAACTTAGGTGCGGATTCGGGTCGCACGAGCGACGCCGGATGACGATCGAAGGTGACGAGAACGCTCCGCCTTCCGGTCGCTCGCGCCCGCGAGATCACCCGATCGATCACCTCGCGGTGACCGATGTGCAGCCCGTCGTAGGCACCGATCGTGACGATGCTGCGTTCACCCGGCCACGGGCACACGGAGAAGTCGTCGATGATCAACACGGTGATTCAGGCTACTGACCGTCGTCGCAGTAGCCGTGGGTGATTCAGGCGTGATCGAGGACGATCGACGGTCGGGCCATGCCGTCTCCGAGTTTTTCGTTGGCGAAGGGCTCGAAGATGGCGAGAACCTGATCGCCATCGACCACCGCCCACGGAGCGGGCCCGGAGAACAACGACTCGGGCAACACTCGACCGACGCGCACCGCGGCGCGGATGTCTTCGGTGGGAGCCACGTTCGTCAGAGTGCGCACGCACGCCGCCATCGGAAGCAATCGCTCCCTCGGATCGCCGTGATCACCGAGTTCGTCGAGGGTGATGCAGTCGTCGGCACCGAACACGCCGACCGCGATTCGTCGCAGGTTGCGCACGTGCGCGCCTCCGCCCAATAGACGTCCGAGGTCGAGGGCCAACGAGCGCACATAGGTTCCCGACGAACACGTCACCCGTACCCGCACGATGTCGTCGACGATCGACTCCACGACGAACGCGTGCACCGTCACCGGTCGGGCCGGACGCTCGACCTCGATACCTTCGCGCGCCAACTCGTGCAATCGCTTGCCGTCCACCTTCAAGGCCGACACCATCGGCGGTACTTGCATGATCGGCCCCACGAGGTGTTCGTCGATGACCGCCTGCACCGCGTCGACCGTCAAGTTGGCGATGGTCGCCGCCATGTCGTGCACGGCGGTCACCTCACCACTCGCGTCGAGGGTCGTGGTTTCGACACCGAGCACCACCTCGGCCGTGTACGACTTGCTCGTGATCGGTTCGTCCACCGTTCCACCCGGCATCACGTCGAGATATCTCAACAGGCGCGTCGCGTCACCGACGCCGAGCAACAGCACTCCGGTGGCGTCAGGGTCGAGGGTTCCGGAATGTCCGACCTTGCGTTCGCCCAGCAGGCGTCGCGCACGATCGACGACGTCATGACTCGTCATTCCGGCGGGCTTGTCGATCGCCAACAGCCCGTGCACCATGGCTGGTCTGCGTCGGGGCATGATCAGCGTTCGTCGTAGACGTCGGGATCGATGGGCACATCGCGAGCCGGGCTCGGATTGTCGCGCAGGATCTTCTCGATGCGCTCGGCCGAGCGAATCACCTCGTCGGCTCGGAACGACAGGATCGGCGTCTTGCGCGCTCTCACCTGACGACCGACCGAGGCCTGCAAACGAATGCGATGCTCGCCGAGGGCTTCGATGATCCGGGCGTCGCCTTGTTCGCCGCTCAAAGAATCGAAGTAGATGATGGCTCGGTTCATCTCGGGGTCGACATCGACGCGGGTGATCGTCACGAACTCGAGTCGCTCGTCGTCGATGCGCACGAGTTCGTCGGCCAGCACCTCGCGCAGAGTCTCACCGAGCCGCACGGAGCGTGGATACGAGTGCGCGGTCGCCTTGCGCGGAGAACGCCCCTTCGCCATGGTCGTCAGGCTACCGATCGGACTCGGACGAGTCAGTCGAAGACCGGTGCCGAACGATTCGAACGCTTCAGTTCGGCCACGCCCGGTGTCGTGGCCACGACCTCGACGGCGTCCCACAGACGTAACGCCTCGTCACCCCGCGGGATGCGCGCGATGACCGGTCCGAAGAACGAGCCCTCGTCGGGACGACCCGGTCGGAAGGTGAGAATCGGCGTTCCGACGTCGCGCCCCGTGCGCTGAAGCGCGAGTTCGGTGTCGGCAACGATGGTCGCATCGAGCGATTCGTCGAACGCGGCGTCGATGAAACCACGATCGAGGCCCGCGATCTTCAACACCTCGCCGACGAACGATTCGGTGCTCGCGGCGAAATCGTCGCGCCGACCCTTGTTGTGTCCCTCGGTGCCGAGCGTGGCGTAGAAGCGACCGACCCCGTCGTTACCGAGTTCGGCATCGATGCGCGCCGCCACCCGCAACGCTTCGTGACCCATCGTGTGCCACCGCTTGTACTGGTCGGAGTACCAATCGGCGGTGTTGTTGGCGTTCAGCAACTTGAGCGAGATGAAGCGCCAGCGCACGTCGTAGGAACGAAGCCCGCGCACCTCCTCGACCCAACGCGACGTGATCCACGCCCACGGGCACACCGGATCGAAGAAGAACTCGAGATCGGGAGCACTCATGTGCGGACGACCAACTTCTCCTCGAAGGTTTCGATGAGGTCACCTTGCTTCAGGTCCTGGAAGTCGGACAGGCCGATACCGCATTCGAATCCATCGCGAACCTCGCGCACATCGTCCTTGAAACGACGCAGCGAGTTGATCGCACCCTTCCAGATGATCACGCCGTCACGAAGGAATCGCACCTTGCTGCCGCGGGTGATCTGACCCGAACGCACGTAACAACCCGCGATCGCGCCAATCTTGGGCACGCGGAAGACCTCGCGCACCTCGGCTTCGCCGGTAACGACCTCCTCGAACTCGGGGGCCAACATGCCGACCATCGCACTCTCGATGTCCTCGAGGAGTTTGTAGATGATTTCGTAGGTGCGAATCTCGACGTGCTCGGCCTCGGCGAGATCGCGGGCCTTGCGGTCGGGACGCACGTTGAAACCGATGATGGTGGCATTCGTCGCCGCAGCGAGGGTGATGTCGTTCTCGGTGACACCG
>JBJTIO010000044.1:0-16146 GCA_046095045.1 Actinomycetota bacterium | reverse complement strand
GCTTCTCGAGTTGGTCGATGCGCACCATCAAACGACCGAGTTGCTTGGCGACTTCCTTTTGCACCGCCACCGAGAATTGCTCGGCCGCCGGCCGCGCTCCGGTCGTGGCGGGCAAACCCCACGCACCGATGGTCGAGGTCGTGCGAGCCATCGAACCCGGGGTCGATTCCGACGCGGTGATGGTGGGGGATCGACCGAGCACCGATGGCGCTTTCTCCACCACCGTGGGGTGTCGCTTCGCCTTGGTGCGTTCGGGGGTGACGTCGGCGGGCATGAGCGTCGCATCCGATCCCGAGTGGTTCGAGGACGTGCGTCCGTGGTTCGACGGGGCCGACCTCGCCGCGGTTGCCGATCATCTTCTCGGCGTCCCGCCCGGACGCTGAGTCGCTTGGCACACGAGAAAATCCCCGGCGATCGCGGGGGTAGCGTTGCCTCATGGCCAAGAACCAAAACTCGAAGAACTCGTTGAAGAAGTTGCTCGACACCGTCACGCCCATGGCGCCCGACGTGGCCGAGAAGTTCGTGCGTGATCTGTTGAAGGCGGGCGATCAGCGTCGCAAGGATGCCGAGAAGGTCGTCGCCGAGGTCAGTGCGGTCGCGCGCCGTTCGGCCGAGCAATTCTCGGTGGCGGTGCAAAAGGAAGTCGCCAAGCAACTCGGTCGTTTGATGGTGCGCATCGACCAGCTCGAGAAGCAGGTCGAGTCGTTGAACAAGAACCTCGATGCGACGCGCTCGATGTTGCTGGCCGCGGCGAGCAAGGGACTGGGCGCGAATGCGAAGAAGCCGGCCGCCAAGAAAGCTGCCGCGAAGAAGCCCGCAGCGAAGAAGTCGGCAGCGAAGAAGTCCGCCGCGAAGAAGCCGGCCGCCAAGAAGGCCGCGGCGAACACCACACCCGCATCCTGATCGCTCGTGTCGCGTCGTCAACGTCTCGACGCCGAACTCGTGCGTCGTGGTTTGGTGGCGAGTCGTCGTGATGCGACCGACTTGATCGACGCGGGGCGCGTGCTCGTGAATGGCGCGGTGGCCGACAAGGCCGCCCGACAGGTCGATCCGGCCGACGCCGTGGTGATCGAAGGTCCACCGGCGCGCTTCGTCAGCCGGGGCGGAGAGAAGTTGGATGCCGCATTGTCCGAACTCGCGATCGACGTCGCTGGTCTTCGCGTGCTCGACGCTGGAGCGTCGACCGGGGGATTCACGGATTGCTTGTTGCAACGCGGGGCCGCCCACGTGGTGGCGCTCGACGTGGGGCACGGTCAGTTGCATCCGCGGGTGCGCGAACATCCACGGGTCACCGTGATCGAGCGGTTCAACGTTCGCGAGGTGACACCCGACGCCATCGGTGGTCGGGTCGACGCCGTGGTGGCCGACCTGTCGTTCATCTCGCTCACCCTCGTCGTGCCCGCCCTCGTCGATGTCTGCGAGCCGGAGGGTTTTATGGTCCTGCTCGTGAAGCCCCAATTCGAAGTCGGCAAGCGGGACGTGTCGCGCGGGCGGGGCGTGATCACCGACCCGGCCCTGCACGATGCCGCGATCGACGAGGTGCGGCGTTCGTGTGAGGCGGCGGGAGCCACGGTGGTCGCGGTGATTCCCTCTCCGATCACCGGCGCCGAAGGCAACCGCGAGTTCCTTTTGCATGCGGTCGTGCCACACCGGCGTGGAATGATGAACTCGTGAACGTCCTGATCGTCGGTAATTCCGAGCGCGCCGAGTCGGTGGCCACCCGCGTCGCGACGTGGCTCGTCGATCACGGCCATGATCCGTTCGCTCTGGCGTCCGATGCGTCCACTCTTGGCGTCGACTCCCTGCGCACTGTCACGTCGGTCGGCGATGCCGGCGATCTCGGTCTCGTCGTTGGTATCGGTGGCGACGGCACCATGTTGCGCGCCGTGGCATTGCTCGAGGGCGCGCGCGTTCCGGTACTCGGGGTCAACGTCGGACTGCTCGGCTATCTGGCCGAGGTCGAGCCGACCGGGGTCGAGACGGCGCTCGCGCGCTTCTTCGCCGGTGACGTACACATCGAATCGCGACTGGTGCTCGACGTCGTCGCCGCATCGGCGTCCGCCACTCGCTCGTGGCGGGCACTCAATGAGGCGTCATTCGAGAAGCAAAACGCGGGTCAGACCGTTCGCTTGCGACTGCACATCGACGGAGCGCCCTTCACCACGTATCAGGCCGATGGCATCCTGGTGGCCACGCCCACCGGTTCGACCGCATATTCGTTGTCGGCGCGCGGACCGGTGATCTCGCCCGAGCATGACGCGATCCTGATCACGCCTCTCGCCCCGCACATGCTGTTCGATCGGTCGTTGGTGTTGCGCTCCGACGAAAGCGTCGAGATCGAGGTCGTCGGTCAACGACCGGTGGGTCTGACGATCGATGGACAAGAAGCGGTGGTGTTGCAGCCCAGTGATCGGGTCACGTGCTCGGCATCGCCGCACCCCGCACTTTTCGTGCGACTCGAAAGTCGACGCTTCCATCAGGTGTTGAAGACCAAGTTCGGACTCGCCGACCGCTGACATGCTGACCGAATTACATATTGAGGATCTCGGCATCATCGATCGGCTCGATCTGATGTTCTCCGAAGGTCTCGTGGTCTTCACCGGCGAGACCGGGGCCGGCAAGACGATGTTGATCGAAGCGATCTCGCTGTTGGTCGGCGGTCGCGCCGACGCGGCGCGGGTGCGCTCGGGTGCGTCCGAGGCTCGCGTCGAGGGCCGATTCGTGGTGGGCGACGACGAGCACATCCTGGCTCGGGTGGTGCCCCTCGACGGGCGGTCGCGGGCGTACATCGACGGGCGGCTGGCAACCGTGGCCCAACTGGCCGATCTCGGTGCGCGCTTGGTCGACCTGCACGGCCAGCACACCCACCAGAGCCTGCTCGCGGCGTCGGTGCAACGCGCGGCCCTCGACGAGTTCGCCGGCAGCGACATCCAGCCCCTACGGGTGGCCCGTGGGCGCATCACCGAGATCGATGCCTCGCTCGCCGCTCTTGGAGGCGATGCCAAGAGTCGAGCCCGCGAGATCGACCTTCTGCGCTTCCAGGTCGACGAGATCGCCGCGCTCGGGATCGACGACCCCGACGAGGACCGCAGGCTCGAGACCCTCGAGGACGGTCTGGCCGATGCCACGGCGCATCGTGAGGCGGGGGAGGCCGCCATCGCCGCTCTCGACGCCGATGGAGCCGCCGGAGACGCTCTGGGTGCGGCGATCGCCGGGTTGACCAATCGATCACCCTTCGTCGCCGAGGTGGGGCGATTGCGCGATTTGGCCGCCGAATTGGCCGATGTCACCCGCGACCTGCGTCGGGTCACCGAATCGTGCGAGGACGACCCCGAGCGCCTGGCCGAGGTGCGGGCCCGTCGGCGCGACCTGCGCGAGCTTCAGCGCAAGTACGGCGACTCGCTCGCCGAGGTGCTGGCGTATCAGGCCGAGAGCGCCCAGCGCCTGGCCGAACTGGAGTCGTTCGAGGTGCGCGTGGCCGAACTCGAGAAACAGCGTGCGACCGCGGTGTCGGCCGAGCGGGCGGCGGCCGCCCGGGTCGCCACCGCCCGGCGTGGTGCGGCGGCCACTTTGGGTCGCCGGATCACCGAGCATCTGGCCGAATTGGCGATGGAACGCGCCGTGGTGTCGATCAGCGTCGACGGCGACGATCCAGCCGACGAGATCACCTTCCTCTTGGCCGCCAACCCAGGGTCTCCGGCGGCACCCCTGTCGAAGGTCGCTTCCGGTGGAGAATTGGCTCGCACGATGTTGGCGATCCGCATGGTGCTCACCGATGGTCCGCCGATCCTGATCTTCGACGAGGTCGACGCGGGTATCGGCGGAGCGGCTGCGAACGCCGTCGCGAGTTGCCTTTCTCGTTTGGCCGAGAGCCATCAGGTTTTCGTCGTCACGCACCTCGCCCAGGTCGCCGCGGTCGCCGACCGGCACATCGTCGTCACCAAGCAGATCGTCACCGTCCACGGAGCCGAACTCACCCAAGCCACCGCCGACGTCGTGCAGGGAAACGCTCGGGTCGACGAGGTCGCCCGCATGCTGTCCGGACGGCCCGACAGTGCCGCCGCACGTCGCCACGCCCGCGAACTGCTCGCTGGCTGAATTCGTTCCCGACATTGGGTTCGGGATGGCGCTGAATGGGTGGTGGGGAGGGTATGGTGATCTCCCGTTGTAGATGCTCTGCATCAGGAAACGGGAGGTTGACATGCCGAAGCACATCTTCGTGACCGGAGGGGTCGCGAGTTCGCTCGGTAAGGGTCTCACCGCTTCCTCGCTCGGTCGTCTGTTGAAGTTGCGCGGACTGCGCGTGACGATGCAAAAGCTCGATCCGTACATCAACGTCGATCCCGGCACGATGAATCCTTTCGAGCACGGTGAAGTGTTCGTCACCGATGATGGAGGCGAGACCGATCTCGACCTCGGTCACTACGAACGCTTCATCGACGAGAACCTCTCGCGCAATTCGAACGCGACGACCGGTTCGATCTATCAAGCGGTGCTCGCCGCCGAACGACGGGGCGACTACCTCGGCAAGACCGTGCAGGTGATCCCGCACATCACCGACGAGATCAAGCGACGCATTCGGCGCATGGCGACCGAGGATGTCGACGTGGTGATCACCGAGGTCGGCGGAACGGTTGGAGACATCGAAATCCTCCCGTTTTTGGAGGCGATTCGGCAATATCGCAAGGAAGCCGGACGCGACAACGTCTGCTACATCCACGTCACTCTGGTGCCCTTCATCGGCCCCTCCGGCGAACAGAAGACCAAGCCCACGCAGCACTCGGTCACCGAATTGCGCAGCCGCGGCATTCAGCCCGACATCATCGTGTGCCGAAGCGAGGAACCGCTCAGCCCGAGCTTGAAGCGCAAGGTGTCGAACCTCTGCGACGTCGACGAGCGCGCCGTGGTCAACGCGGCCGACGTGCGCAACATCTACGAGTTGCCGCTCGTGTTGCACGACGAGGGACTCGACACGGTGGTGTGCGAGACGTTGCGCATCGATGCCGACCCCGATCTCAGTTCGTGGGAGCGTGTCGTGACGATGGTCGAGAGCGCGACCAAGCCGGTGCGCATCGGTCTGATCGGCAAGTACATCGAACTGCACGACGCGTACCTCTCGGTGGTCGAGAGCATCAAGCACGCCGGTTTCCATCACGGTGCGCATGTCGAGATCGACTGGATCCAAGCCGAGGACGTCGAGGGTGTGCTCGCCGCTGGTCGGTTGGGCGAACTCGACGGCATGGTGATCCCGGGAGGTTTCGGCGTTCGCGGAGTCGAGGGCAAGATCGCGGCCGCCGAGTACGCGCGCGTCAACAACGTTCCGTGCTTGGGTCTGTGTCTCGGCATGCAGGTGATGACGATCGAATTCGCGCGTCACGTGCTCGGCATGAGCGATGCGCACTCGACCGAGTTCGACCCCACCAGCCAGCATCCCGTGATCGACATCATGAACGATCAGCGCGACGTCACAAACAAGGGCGGCACGATGCGCCTCGGTGCGTACTACGCGGTTCTGCAACCCGGTTCGAAGGTGGCGCGCGCATACGGAGAGCCGGTCGTCAGCGAACGACACCGCCACCGTTACGAGTTCAACAGTCAGTACCGCAATCGTTTCGAAGCTGCCGGGTTCTTGTGCAGTGGCACCTCGCCCGACAAGCGTCTCGTCGAGTTCATCGAATTGGTCGATCACCCCTTCTGGGTGGGCACCCAGGCGCACCCCGAGTTCAAGAGCCGCCCCGACCGCCCGCATCCGCTCTTCCGCGACATGATGTCGGCGGCCCTCGAATACCGGGCTTCCCACCGCCCCGCCGACGTGTCGGCACCTCACGTCTCGAACGCGTGACCGCCGAGGGCTTTCGCCACCTCGGTGACCGGTCGGTGCACCGGGGCTATCTCTGGAACGTCGTCGTCGGTTCCTTCGTCGACCCCCAGGGAAACGAATTCACCCGCGACATCGTGCGCTCGCCCGGAGCCGTGGCCGTGGTGCCCCTACTCACCGGGGCCGACGGAACCCGGTCGATCGTGCTCCTGCGTCAATACCGAGCGGCGTTCGGTCGCGAGATCGTCGAGATCCCGGCCGGCATGCGTGACGTCGCCGGGGAGCCACCCGAGGAGACCGCTCGCCGCGAGTTGATCGAGGAGGCGGGATTCCGCACCGGTGATCTGCGCCTTCTCCATCGCTTCTATCCGTCGACGGGCATGACCGATTCCGAGTTGTTCGTGTACCTCGCCACCGATCTCGAGGCGGTGGCTCGCGAACACCACGGGCCCGAAGAGGCGCACATGGAGGTGTTCACCGTTCCCTTCGAACAGGCGGTCGCGATGGTCGTGAGCGGTGAAATCCGTGATGCCAAATCGACGATCGGCATCCTGTTGACCGACCGATTGCTGCGCGGACTCGACACGAACGTGATCTGATGAGTGCGATGGTGGAACTTCCCATCGACGTCGAGGAGTTCCTCGGATGGTTGTCGGCCGAACGCGGTCGATCGGTCAACACTCTCGCCGCCTATCGGCGCGACCTGTCGGCCTATTGCGCATGGCTCGAGGCGAAAGGCCTCGACGTGCGAACGGTGCGCGCGGTCGATGTCGAACATTTCGTGCGTGATCGCCGCGCGACCGGTGCCGCGCCGTCGAGCGTGGCGCGCGCCGTGGCGGCGGTGCGCAACCTCCATCGCTTCATGGTGACCGAGGGCGGTCGATCCGATGATCCGACGGCCGACTTCGAAGGGGTCAAGGTGCCCGCCGGTATCCCGAAACCGTTGAGCGAGGAGGAAGTCGAGACTCTGATCGCGGCGGTGGTGGGTGACGACCCGGTGGCCGTGCGTGATCGCGCGCTTCTCGAGTTCCTGTACGGAACCGGTGCGCGCATTTCTGAAGTGTGTGCATTGTCGTCCGGTGACGTCGATCTCGAGGGTGGCATGGTGCGCCTGTACGGCAAGGGATCGAAGGAACGACTCGTTCCGATCGGAACGTGCGCGCGCGAGGCGTTGCACCGGTGGGTCACCGAGGGTCGACCCCAATTGATTCCGGCACGTTGGGCGCGTCGTGGTGACGCCGAAGCGGTGTTCCTGAACACTCGAGGGGGACGGCTCGGTCGACAGGCCGCGTACGCGATCGTGTCCCGCCACGGCGAAACGGCCGGCCTGGAGTTGTCTCCGCACGTGCTTCGTCATTCGTGCGCCACGCACATGCTCGATCACGGCGCTGACCTGCGCATCGTTCAGGAGATGCTCGGTCACGCGAGCATCTCTACCACGCAGGTGTACACCCGAGTGTCGCAGGAGCGTCTGTTCGACCAGTACCGAACGGCACATCCACGTGCGCGCGTCGGACGAGGGGAGTGAGAGACGTGGGTCGCCTTGGTCATCTGGTACGGCGGTGGGTGTCCTCGTTGTCGCGTGCCGAGCCGTCGGTGCGCGACATGGAATGGGTGAAAAGTGTGCTTGCTCCGGGTGAACTCGGGATCTGGACGACGATGGCGGTCGCCGATCGCCGACACTCGATCGTCGTGGCCCGTCGATTCGTCGAACTCGCTCCCGATGCGAGGCGAGCGCTCATTGCCGCGGCACTGTTGCACGATGTCGGCAAGAGTGCGTCGAACCTGTCGACGACGGGACGCGTGATGGCCACCATCGTGGGTTCACGGGGATCGCGTTTTGCGACCTATCACCGACATGAGGAGATCGGGATCGAGATGTGCCGTCGAGCCGGATCGTTGGACGAGACCATCGCCCTGCTGAGCGGAAAGGGCGACCCAGCAATGGTCGAGGCCCTGCGCACCGCCGACAAGATTTAGGTTGCTTTCCCGTTGGGCGCGAATCAGAGACCATTGGACGCATCAGTGAATCAACGATTCGAGGTTGCGAAGACAGGCGAATTATGAGAAGAACTTGATGGGCTGTTCAACGTTCGATGCACCAATTTGACTACTATTTTCGTATGCGTGATCGAAAATTCACTTCTGTGCGGCTCGTCCTAGCGTGCATTTTCGGGTTTTCGACGTTTGTCTTTGTCCGTCCCGAAAACGCTGTACTCGCAACAGCAGTTCCCACAACATCGGCCTTTCGGGGTGTCGATCCTGTGCGCATTCTTGACACTCGTCGTGGCATACGACCGACTTCCAATTCATCGACAATCCTTGATATCGCAGGAAATTTTGGTGTTCCATCGGATGCGACGTCCGTGGTTTTGAACGTCACGGCGTATGAGCCTGATCGCGAAGGCTTCGTAACGGTCTATCCGTTGGGTTCGTCACTACCAAACACATCAAACGTCAATATGCAAGGGAATCGCGACATAGTCCCGAATCTTGTAACGGCCAAAATTGGCGAAGCAGGCGACATCGTTCTTTATGCGTCGGTGGGAGTACATTTGATCGTCGACTTGTTCGGCTACTACGTGCCGACAGTGACTTCTCGAGCTGGTCGATTTGTTCCTGCAGATTCCCCTCTACGAGTTCTCGATACTCGGAAAACAATTTCAGTACCAGAGGACGGTCGGGTAAACGTTCCGATACCAGACGGGGTTCCGTTCGCTTCGCAAGGAGTTGAAGGGCTTGTTTTCAACGTGACATCTGTGAACTCGAAAGTTCGACAGAATGGATTCGCTTTTTGGACAGCTGTGCCATCAGGTGATGACCTTCCGGATACTTCGAATTTGAACATCCAAAGAGTCGGGCAGACGATCGCCAATCAGGTAATTGTTGCAGCGAACGCCGATGGAGTCGATTTCTATTCCTATGCGGGTGGGGATCTCATTGTCGACTACTTGGGTTACTACACCGGTGAAGGGGCTCCCGAGGACGACGACGGGTTATTCGTTGCGGTGTCACCAACTCGCTTACTTGATACGAGGTCATCTCCGAATCCATTGGGCGATCGCGTCGCTGTTCATCATGAGTGGTCCGTCGAAGTTGCAACTTCAGGAATAGCTGGGGTGCCTTCAGGTGGCGCACGGGCAGTTGCTCTCAATGTGACGATGACTCGCGCCCTCGATCAGGGATTCGTGACTGTTTACCCTGCGGGCCGCGTTCGACCTGATGCCTCCAATATCAATGCGGACCGTGCTGGTACAACGGCGCCAAATCACGTGCAAGTCCGGGCAGGCACACGAGGTGTGACCCTCTACTCGTACGGTGGAACCGATCTCATTGTCGACATTTTCGGTTGGTTCGTCGGAAGTCCGATCAATTCCATCGTCGGGGTACCTCAGAACATTCTCCCGGTAGCACAGCGGTTCCCGGGTCAACTTGTGATTCCTGACATCAATTTGTCGACGCTTGTTCGTGAGGATGTCGCGTTCGTTAATTTCGATCCGTCTCATCTGATCGAGTCTCGGACTCCCAACCAACCGGGGAATGTCGCGATTTTCGGCCACCGCACGTCGAAAGGGCGAGAGTTTCGAAATATCGACAAGATGAAGGTTGGATCGATTATCTATCTGATGATTGACGGGAAGTTTTACACGTACGTGACAACTTCTGTCTCGATTCATTTGCCGTCGGACCCGTCAATTTACAACAGTGGTTCGAACGATCAGACCCTGTCGCTAGTCGCGTGTCATCCGCCGCACAGCATTGATTACCGAATCGTTGCCCATGCGGTCCTTGTATCGGTGGCATCGCTCTAGCTAGTCGAGTGGCAGCAAACCCATGTTGTCATGGGCGCGCCGCAACGTGCGCGCCGCGACGGCGCGGGCCTTGTCGGCTCCCACCCGAAGGAGTCGGGAAAGCTCGGCTCGATCGCCCATCAGTTCGCGGTGGCGCGCTTGGATGGGGGAGAGTAGAGCGATCACGGCCTCACCAGCGTCGTTCTTGAGCGGGCCGTATTGCGAGTAACCCTCGGCAACCTTCTCTGGAGTTCGTCCGGTGCACGCGGCAAGGATCTCGAGAAGGTTCGACACACCGGGCTTGTTGGCTCGATCGAAGTGCACCTCCCCGTCGCTGTCGGTGACGGCTCGCTTGAACTTCTTCATGATGGCCGCCGGCTCGTCATCGAGATACACGATGCCCGCCTCGCTGCTCGAGGACTTCGACATCTTGGCTGTGGGCTCCTGCAGGTCGGTGACCTTGGCACCGGCCTTGGGCGTCACCACGCGCGGGACGACGAAGGTGTCGCCGAATCGACCGTTGAAACGCAGAGCGATATCGCGCGTGATCTCGACGTGCTGTCGTTGATCCTCGCCGACCGGAACCTCGTCGGCGTCGTACAACAAGATGTCGGCAGCCTGCAGAGCCGGGTAGGTGAACAGTCCCGCCGACACGAAATCAGCCTCGCGTTTGGCTGCTTTGTCCTTGAATTGGGTCATGCGGCTGAGTTCCCCGTACGAGACCGTGCATTCCATGATCCATCCGAGTTGCGAATGCTCGGGGACGTGACTCTGCACGAAGATCGTCGCGATCTCGGGATCGAGTCCGACGGCGAAGAGTGTGGCGGCCAAATCGAGGGTGCTCGGTCCGACGATGCCGGGCCGATCGGTGACGGTGAGTGCGTGGAGATCGACGATCCCGTGAAACGCATCGCACTCCGTCTGTCCGTCGACCCAGTTGCGCAACGCACCGAGGTAATTTCCGAGGTGAACGACGCCGGTCGGTTGGATGCAGGAGAGCACGCGGGGCACGTCGTCAGGCTAATGGTGGAGCGCCGAGCGGATGGGGTGCAATTGGCCCGGCGCGGTCGATAACCGGGACCCCGACCACCCCGGCGATTAGCCTCGGACCATGGCCGTCGACGTCTCCACTCCCGTTTTCGAGGGGCCGTTCGATCTGTTGTTGCACCTGATCCTGAAAGAGCAGGTCGACATCCACGAGGTCAACCTCTCGGTCATCGTCGACGCTTATTTGGCCGAATTGGCCACGATGCAATCACTCGATCTCGAGGTGGCGACCGAGTTTTTGTTGATCGCGGCGACTCTCGTCGAACTGAAGGCTCGTCGCTTGTTGCCGGGGCGTGAGGACGTCGACCTCGACGAGGAACTCGCCTTGTGGGAGGAGCGCGATTTGTTGCTCGCGCGTTTGCTCGAATGCAAGACGTTCAAGGACGTTGGCCAGGTGTTCAGTCGTTTGGCCGACGCGGCGGATCGCACCTACGCCCGCACCTGTGGTCCCGACGAACGTTTCGCTTCGTTGATGCCCGACCTTCTCGAGGGTGTGAAGCCCAAGCAGATTCACGCGGCCTACGTGCGGGCCAGTACCCCCAAGATCGTTCCCAAGGTCGATCTGTTCCATGTGGCGGTGATCAAGGCGAGCGTCGGTGATGCCCTGACCGAGCTGATCGACGAGTTGCCCCGCATCGGGCGCATCAGTTTCCGCCGACTCACGGCCGATCTGGCCGAACGCATGGAGGTCATCGTTCGTTTTCTGGCCTTGCTCGAACTGTTCAAGCAGGGTTATGTCGAGTTGGATCAAGGCGAGCGTTTCGGCGACATCGAAATCGTGTGGGTCGGCGACGAAGCACTCGTGTCGACGGGCGCCATCCCGATCGATGATTACGAGGGCTAGGAGAATCATGGCGAACGAACCCAAACCGACGATCGATGGCGACCTCGTGCGCGCGCTCGAAGCCGTGATTCTGGTCGCGACCGAACCGGTGCCGGCCGAGCTGCTCGCCCAGATTCTCGATCAATCGGTCGAGGTGGTCGTGTCGTTGTGCGATTCGCTCGCCGATGCCTACGACGAAGCCGGACACGGATTCCAACTCGTGCAAGTGGCCGGTGGTTATCGCTATCAGAGTCATCCCGACACGGCCGCATGGGTCGAGCGGTACATCCTCGATGGTCAGAAGGCGCGACTGTCCGGTGCCGCGCTCGAGACGTTGGCGATCATCGCGTACAAACAACCGATCTCGCGCGCACAGGTCGCCGCGATTCGTGGTGTCGACCCCGACGGTGTGATGCGCACGTTGCTCGGTCGCGGTTACATCGATCAGGTGGGTCGCGACCCGGGGCCGGGGCAAGCGGTCATGTGGGGAACCACTCCGGCGTTTCTCGAGAAGCTCGGCATCAACTCGATCGCCGACCTTCCGCCGATCGCCGAATTCGTTCCCGGCGCCGACGTGGTGGAGGCCCTCGAGGAAGGTTTGCGCATCCCGCAGATCGTCGACGCACCGACGTCGACCGAGACGAGTCCCTGACACATGGTCGAGCGTCGACCCGAACCTCCGCTGTGGGAGCAGTTGGCGCAGAAGTCGCGGGCGATGCCGCAGGGTGACCGGCTGCAGAAGGTGTTGGCTCGCCAAGGGTTCGGTTCGCGTCGAGTCTGCGAGGACCTGATCAGCGCGGGGCGAGTCGTCGTGAATGGTGATGTGGCGGTGCTCGGACGACGCGTCGATGTGGATGTCGATGTCATCGAAGTCGACGGTGTTCCGATCGGAGTACGACCCGGTCTCGTGTACTACCTCGTCAACAAGCCGGCCGGAGTCGTGACGACGTCGAGCGACACGCACGGTCGGCCGATCATCATCGACATCGTCCCCGCGGAGCCGCGCGTGTTCGCGGTCGGGCGACTCGACGTCGAGACCGAAGGTCTCATCCTGCTCACCAACGACGGTGAACTCGCGAACTTGGTGGCTCACCCGAGTCACGGTGTCGAGAAGGAATATCTCGTCGAAGTCGCCGGAGGAGAAGTGTCGGGCGGGAAGCTGGCGCGATTGCGCGATGGTGTCGAACTCGCCGATGGGTTGACGGCGCCCGCGAAGGTGTCGCAGCCCGAAGCCGGAGTTCTGCGCATCGTGATCCACGAGGGTCGTAATAGGCAGGTTCGTCGCATGTGCGAGGCCGTGGGTCATCCGGTCGAACGATTGGTGCGAACGCGGATCGGTCCCATCAGCGACCGTCGATTGCGTCCGGGTGAATGGCGCGAACTCACGATCGACGAACTGCGAGCTCTAACCGACGCAGTGGCCGTCGAGGTGCGCCGGTACGATCAAGAGCGATGAGCAACGCCGATTCCGCCTCCGTGCGTCGAGCCAGCGTGCTCGGACTCGGACTCATCGGCGGCTCGATCTGCGCTTCACTGCGCGACCGTGGCTGGATCGTCTCGGGGGACGACGCAGATGCGTCGCGGGCCAAAGATGCCCTCGACCGCGGCCTGATCACCGAGATCGGTCTCGATTCGGACTCCGAAGTGACCTTCGTGGCGGTCCCCGTGATGGCGGTCGCCACGCAGGTTCGGCGCGCGCTGTCGGAGACCAAGGGCATCGTCACCGACGTGGGGAGCGTGAAGACCGCGGTCTGCGAGAGCGTGGACGACGCGCGTTTCGTCGGTGGACATCCGATGGCGGGAAGCGAACTCGAGGGACTCGACGGTGCCGATCCCGATCTGTTCCGCGGCGCCGTCTGGGTGTTGACCCCAACGTCGAATACCTCGGACGCCGCGTTTGCGACGGTCGCGGCGATCGTGAACGACATGGGCGCCGAAGTCGTCGGACTCGACCCACGTCGGCACGACGAACTGGTCGCCGTGGTGAGTCACGTGCCCCATCTGACCGCGGCAACGCTCATGGGCGTCGCCGGAACACGGGCAACCGAGCACGCTGCGTTGCTGCGTTTGGCGGCCGGTGGTTTTCGCGACATGACGCGTATCGCATCGGGACATCCGGCGATTTGGCTCGACATCTGCGACGAGAACCGCGAAGCGATCGTCCACGCGCTGTCCGGACTCATCGACGGTCTTCAATCGATGCGAACGATCGTCGCCGACGGTGATCGCAACGGCTTGCTCGAACGTCTCGTCACCGCGCGCGAGGCTCGAGCCAATCTTCCGAGCCGAATCACGCAACCGTCTCAGTTGTCGGAGGTGCGCATTCCGATTCCCGACCGACCCGGTGCGGCGGCCGAGGTGTTCACGTTGGCGGCCGAGTTGGGCGTCAACATTCCGAACTTCGAAGTGGTGCACTCGGTCGAAGGCGATCGTGGCATCGCCGTCGTTCTCGTCGAGACGTCGGCCGTCGAACTGTTCCGCGGTGGATTGATGGCGCGCGGATTCCGACCCGCCGTGCAGCGATTGGACTGACGTGGGCGCACCCCTGTCCATCGCGGGTGGCCCGATTCGCGCGACGGTCGAGGTTCCCGGCTCGAAGAGCATCGCCAATCGCGCGTTGATCTGCGCGGCTCTGGCCCCGGGTCGTTCGACGGTTCATCATGTGGCGACAGGCGACGACACCCGGGCGATGCTCGATGGTCTGGGTCGCTTGGGTGTCACGGTGGAGCAACGCGGCACGACCGTCGTCATCGACGGTGGTTCGCTCCGCGGCGGTGCGACGATCGATGCTCGTCTGGCGGGCACGACATCGCGGTTTCTGACGGCTCTCGCGGCACTGGACGTCGAGCCGACGGTCGTCGATGGCGAGGCGGCTCTGCGTCGGCGCCCGATGTCGGAACTTCACGACGCTTTGCGCTCTCTCGGAGCCGACGTGCGGTCGGTCGACGGTTGTCTTCCGGTCACCGTCTCGCGAGCACACTTGTCGGGCGGACGGGTCGAAATGCGTGGGGACGTCTCGAGTCAGTTCGTCTCCGCTCTGATGATGATCGCGCCGTGTCTGTCGAACGGACTACGCATCGACCTCACGACCCCGCTCGTGTCTCGACCGTACGTCGCGATCACGGCCTCGGTGATGTCGTCGTTCGGCGCCGAGGGCATCACGGTTGGGGAGCAAACGATCGGAGTCGAGCCCAGCAACTACGCCCCCTGCGAATACCGCGTCGAATCCGACGCGTCGTCGGCGTCGTACCCTCTGGCGGCCGCGGCGATCACCCGAGGAGAGGTGCGCGTCGAAGGCGTCGGCGCGAACGCACTGCAAGGCGACGCTCGTTTCGCCGATCTCCTCGAGGCGATGGGATGCGAAGTCGTCCGCGATCGGCACGCGACCACGGTGTCGCGACGCGGTGCGTTGCGCGGAATCGACGTCGACATGTCCGACGTGTCCGACTTGGTGCCGACCATCGCCGTCGTGGCCGCCTTCGCCGCCTCCCCGACGCGCATCACGGGTGTTGGCTTCATCCGACGCAAGGAAAGCGATCGCATCGGCGATGTCGTGGCCGGTTTGAAATCGATCGGCTGTGGCGCGGAGGAAACCGACGATGGTTTGACGATCGTTCCCGGAGATCCGTCGTCGTATCGCGGAACGATCATGCGGGTGCACGACGATCATCGTCTGGCGATGAGCTGGTCGTTGCTCGCCCTCGTCGTGCCCGGCATATCGGTCGATGAACCCGAGGTGGTGTCGAAGAGTTGGCCGGACTGGTGGCAGGTGCGCTCCGACCTTCTGGGCAGCGTCAATCGGTAAACTCAAACTGATGAGCCCCGCGGATACTTCGCACGGCCCGACGGGCGACACCGTGGCGGCCTTCGACGTCGACTGCACCCTCACGCGCCGCGACTGTGTGGTGCCCTTTCTGAAGGAAGTCGCCGGTTGGCGCTGGTACGTCGGTCTGCTGAGACGCATCGTGCCGTTGTCGATCGCCGTTGCACGTCGAGACCGCGACGAGGTGAAGAACATCGTCACCGCGGCGGCCGTGGCCGGTCGCAGTGAATCGAACGTCGAAAAGGTGGCCGAGCGTTTCGCCACCCGAGTGTTCCCCGATTGGCTGCGCTCCGACACGGTCCAACGCTTGCGCTGGCATCGCGAACAAGGCCACCGCGTGGTGCTGGTGTCCGCGTCGTATCGCCCGTATCTCGAACATCTGGCCCGACTTCTCGGATGCGACGACGTGCTCGCGACCGAAATCGAGATCGGAACGAGCGGAGCATGCACCGGTCGTCTGCGTGGTCGCAACTGCCGCGGAGCGGAGAAGGAACGACGTTTGCGCGATTGGATGGCCGCACGCGGTCTGATCGGAGCTCGGGTCTTCGCCTACGGAGATTCATCGGGAGACGATCAGATGTTGGCGATGGCGAATGTTCCGGTGCGTGTCGGTCGCGAACCGATCACTCCCGCTCCGGTGGCCGCATGAGCGTCGGCGCGCATGTGCGCGAGGCGCGCCCCAAGCAATGGGCGAAGAACGTGTTGGTCGTCGCGGCTCCGGGAGCGGCCGGTGTGCTCAACGAGTGGTCGTCATTGTGGCAGACCCTCGTCGCGTTCGCGGCGCTCTGCCTCGCGGCGAGCGGCACGTACTACTGGAACGACATCAAGGACGTGGAGGCGGACC